>CAYMIM010000013.1:0-91450 GCA_964390715.1 Candidatus Woesearchaeota archaeon
AGAAAAGAGGGTTCTTTGGAAGAGTTTGGCTTAGTTAGAGGTGCTCACGAGATGAGGCAGATAGGAGAGGATTTGAAAGAGAAGCGGATAAGATTACAATTAAAAGAGGGTTCGGTAGAGAGTTGTTAGAAGCTATGAAACAAACTAAGAAAATGTTTCCGAAGGATCGATGGAAGAGGTATGAAGCTGCGCACCTTTCCATGGAAGAGGTAAGGACTTTAATATCTCAGTTAAGGCTTATTAAAAAGAGAAAGGTCTAAAAGGGCTCTAGAAGGCCAAAGAGAGGCGATAATGTGTAACTACTTCAGAATAACTACAGAACGAAAGATTTATATACTAGAAAGCTATCATCATAGTATCACCTCTTTTTCCCCGGGTAGATGCTCGCAAGAGTGTCTATCCAGGGTTTTATAATCAAGAGTTGAGAATTCTCACATAACTACTCGCAATCTTTTGACCTTACAGCAACAATTATCTTATTTCTTCTGCGTCCTTTTCTGGACCATGTCGCTGCCATAAATATTCTGCGTTAGTTTGCGAACACGTTCTACTTCATGGTCACTAGACACATAAGGTTTGTTGATTCGTGATTCCTCAGCTGTCTGATAGTACATGCCCGGAGGAGGTCTAATCTCTTTAGCTTGAGAGCTGGTAGGTGAAGCGGAAACATATTCTTTTGATTTCATCGTTAATTTTCTCAGGATATCCTCTTGTGCTTCTTCAGTTTTTGGAGGAGTATTCGCGGGAGGAACAATAGTATTAGTCTCTCGTTGAGGTTGATATTCTGCTTGCTGTCGTGCTACAATATGAGAGGGCGACTGAACTGGTGAAACAGGTTGTGGAGCTTGAGCAGGTGATGGTGAAGAAGGAATTGGTTGTTGCAGATGTCGTTGCTCAGGCATTTGTGGTGCGTCCTTAGGATTCATGCGTAAAGACTTGCCAGGCATAGTTAATTTTAAAAGAATATCATCATCCTCGTTTTGTTCTTGAGACACGGTAACCCTCCCTTTTTTCCTATGAACTATTTGGTTTTCACCTGCATGAAATGGCAATTGCCGCAGTAGTATCTGTCCTTGTGATCCGCGAAAAAATACCCAGGTCCACATTTAGGGCAGCTAGGTTTTCGTTCAAGAGTATCTCCCTTCACCGTATATTTGGTCCATTTTTCTGAAGGTTGATGATTCTTAGGTTTGCTTTTAGCCATGGTTATTTCTTGCCTTTGCCTGCTGGTTTTGCCGCTCCAGCTTCTTCTTTCTTTTTAGGCTTTTTTGCTATGATCGCGAATTTCTTATAAGCGTCTGCGTTGTCATACACTGCCGCGGTCACAACACTAGTGGTCATGCCATAGCCTTCATAAATAGATTTGATAGTTACCACATCTTCACCAACTTTGTAGTGGTCTGCCAAAGCTTTTTTGACATCGACGTTTTTTGGTGTCATTGCGCCTGGATGCTGAATCTCAGCGATGATTTCCTTGCGGCGCAATAAAGGTGCTTTTCTTTCTTCTTTAATAGTGAGGTGCATGGTTGTTTATTCCTTCATTTGACTTTGATAGCGTATTCTCCAGATTCAATAGCGCCAATCTTTTGGGCGATCTCTGACTTAGGCACGTTGAAGATGTACATGCGTCCTTTCCAGTTGTCGCTGAATTGGTTGCCTTTGCAGACAGGACATACAGGTCCTTCAACAAAGATCTTGCATTTCTTGCATACTTTCTTCGCCATTATTTATGCTTCTCCTTCTTGTCTGTCTTTTCTGCTTTTTCTGATTTTTCTTCTGTCTTGAGTTTCTTTTGACTATCATCCTTGATCCATTCTAATTTTCCTAGTTGTGGCTGGCGCATCGTCAAGCCTACTTTGGGATTGTGAGGATCTTTATAGCTGACTGCGATAACGCGTGCTCTGCATAAGTCTCCTACTTTGAGGGATCGTTTGCTTTGTTTTCCTGTTAAGACATTGCTCTTCGAAAATGAGACGAAATCATCCATAGCTTGGCTGATGTGAACCATGCCATCCAAAGGACCAATTTCCATAAACGCGCCAAAGTCGCTGATATCAGTCACTTTGCCCAAAACAACTTCTTGCAGTTCTGGTCGGTACGCAATAAGTTTGAAAGTAGTTTCATAATAAGCGGCCCCATCTCCTGGAATAATAACTCCTTCACCAACTGCCATAACATCAGTAATGCCAATAACAACGCCTAGTTCTTTAGAAATATAGCCGTCAAACTGTTGGGTTAGTTGTCTCCCTACCGCTCCTTTGATATCTTCACCAAAGAGGTTGGGTGAGACGCGAATGTGACTTTTGACTTCTAGTTCATAAAACACGGTTACATCACCAAATAGCGCTGTTTCCTAATAGTGATTATCGGAATACCTGCCTTTTTAAGCTTTTCTTTTAAAGCTCTATCTTGCGTTGCCACAGAGGTATCTGGTTCCATGCCATAGGTTAAAAGTAAGTCGTCCACAGGTTGATCACTGCCTGTCTCGATCAGATGCATCCGTTTCGTAAAGGCTAATGCTAGGGGACTATCTTTCTTGCCTTGCAATTCTACTAATGTTCTATCAAACACACAGATCTGGATTTTGCTAGCGGGAAACAGTCGTTCTAATTCTGTAAAAACATCAATCTTCCATCTCACACATTGCAGTAAAAAATCTGTATCTAAAAGTATTCTGTGCATGGGAAAAAGACACAATCAGCTTTTATAAGAGTTATGACTACAGTGTTCTTTTTTGAAAAAATCTTGCGAAAGTGCCATACTTAAGTGGAACAGCATCAAGGGAATGTTCATAGACGTGACCACATCCCCATTTAGAATGAATCAATCCATCTTGCACAATCTTGCCCGCGTGTAAAGGCATCTGAGGGACAGGCACAAGCGCAGATCCTTGCTGTACCAAGGCAAACCCAAAATAAGTAACATGACTACCTATCTCTGGTCCATCTACTTCCTCAAAGCCCGGATAAGGAAATCTAGGGTTTGTTTTCAAGAGGCGGCACAGCTGTTGATCATCAGAATATAACCAAGCTATACACTCATAATCTGCTGCTTTATCTGCTGCAAGATCTCTTCTTTCAAGTAAACGAATACCAGGCACACTAGCAATCTGTTCAATAGTGTCTAAGGTAAAGCTTAGTCTTTCAAGAAGCGCTCTTTTCTTAGTTATAGGCTTAGTTATAGGAAGAGTAATCATAAAAGGAAAAATCCATAAGTCTATTTAAATGCTTTACTGAAATAAATACAAAAGATAGCTCGTAACGTTTATAAACATTCAAAACGACTTCTAAGTATGGATAAGGTCGAAGCGAAGCGATTAGAAAACTACTTCAAAATTACACAGGAAGCTCTGGAAAAAGCGAAAGCTACGCCAGAAAACCTCGATGTGGACAATGCCCGTGAAGATTTTCTCAAGATGGTGGAAAGCTATATGGCAGACGCGAGACATTTCGAAAAGGAAGGAAAAATCGTAGACGCGTTCGCTGCTATCAATTATGCGCAGGGCTGGTTAGACGCCGGTGCGAGAATTGGCTTATGGGACGTTGACGATAACAGATTATTTACCAGAGATACAAAAACTGCAGAGAAGAAAGAAGAGTAAAAATATATAAAGCAAAGAAATTCTCAAACAACTAATGAAAGTAGAGGTGGTAAGTTTAGGCGGTTCTGTTATTATTCCTAGTGCTACGGACAAGATTGACTATAGCTATCTGAAGTCTTTCAAAAAGTTAATCGCTTCTATAAAAAATAAGAAATTTGTGATTGCTACAGGTGGTGGAGCTACTGCGCGTAAATACATGAAAGCTTTAGAGCAAGAAGGATTTGACAAAAAAATTCAATGTCTCATGGGTATTTCAGTCACGCGCATGAACGCGAAATTCATGGCGGATTTCTTCGATGGTATGGCTTGTCAAAGTGTGCCTCGTTCATTAGAGGAAGTAAAAAATGTGCTCAAGCGAAACAAAGTTGTTTTTGTAGGCGGTCTTCGGTATGAAGAGGATAACACCAGCGACGGTACTGCGGCAAGAATTGCGAATTATTTGAACACTGATTTTCTGAATATTACCGATGTTGATGGTTTGTATGACAAAGATCCACGCAAGAACAAAGATGCGAGATTAATCAATCATATTAGTTTCGATGATTTTGATGCTATGGTGAAAAAAATTGCTTATCATCCGGGCCAGCATTTCGTTCTCGATCAACATGCCTCAGCAATCATCAAGCGACATAAGATTCGCACAACCATTATTGGAAAAGAGATCAACAATATTCGCAAGTGTCTCAATGATAAAGACTTTAAAGGGACAGTTATTGAATAAAAAGTTCTAGCGAAAGGTTTATATATGTAATAGATTACACAATTGAGTAAAATGATACACAATAAATATTTTGATATCCTAAAGCAGTTTACGGGAGACTATACTAGAGAAATCTATGGAAGACAGCTAATAGGAAAAATAAAGCTAAGTCAGAAAGCCATAGCGCTCACACTAGAAGAGTTAGAAAAGAAAGCGATACTCAAAGCAAGAAAACAGGGAAATATAAAATATTATCGTTTAAATGGAGAGCAAACAGACATAAAGGATATAATAATTGTGATGGAATATCTTCGTAAAAGAGAATTCTTGAGTAAGCGAAGGATATTAGCTCATTTGTTTAAAGAAGACAAAAGAATCGTCGGCATTTTCGGAAGTTATGCGAAAGGAACAGAAAAGGAAGATTCAGATATAGATTTGTTTATCATTGGAGAAAAGATAGGAAATGACTATAATGAACAGGGAAAAGCATTTGATCTAAACATCAGTATAAAATATTTTTCCGGAAAAGAATGGCGAAAACTCGTAAAAAACAAGAATAATTTATGGAAAGAGATAATAAGCAATCATCTCCTTCTATTTGGTATTGAGCAATTTATCAATGGAGTGTGGAAGGAGTATTATGGTTTCAATTAACTGGTGCTTAAAGAAAAAGAACGGTTTAGAACTAAGAGAGGAGAACGTGAATATAGCGGATTCTTATCTCAAGATGGCGGAAGAATCAGTAAGTATTTTGGCGAATCTTGAAAAAAGTAAAATCTGGACAGCGACAACCGCATATTACATTTTTTATTATAGTTTATACGCGTTAATGTTGCGTATCGGTGTCAAATGTGAGATTCATGCTTGTTCTTTAGAATTTATGAAGCAATATTTAAAAGAGTTTTATGATAAAAAAGATGAAGAAATGATAAATCAGGCGTTCTCAGCCAGGATAGATCTCCAATACTACGCAGATAGAGAAGTAGAAAACAAAATTATTGAGGAAGTGAAAAGCTACTGCAAAAAGTTTTTTATTAAAACCAAAGATACAATAGCGTCAATAACAGAAGAGCAAATCAAAAAAATCAGACAATCGATAAAGGAAGAAACAGAACAATGAGAAAACCTTTCGTGATCATCGTCACAGGCACGCCAGCCACAGGCAAAACAACTGTTGCCAAGCGTTTAGCGAAGAAAGAAAAGGCATTCTATCTCGACGTGAATCAGATCATCAAGCAGCACAAGCTCGATAAACACTATTCTAAAAAATGGCAGAGCATACTAGTAGATGTAGACAAGCTGAATAAATGGTTAATAAGAATAATTAAAGAATATCAAAAGAAAAAACAAACCATAGTCATCGATTCTCATCTCTCTCATTATCTTCCCAGCAAGTATGTAGATTTATGCGTCGTCACAAAATGTCCTCTCCAGACTTTGCAAAAGAGATTAAAAAAGAGAAGATATAGTGCTAAAAAAATAAGAGAAAATATGGATGCGGAAATTCTAGATGTCTGTTTATTGGAAGCGATCTTGAACAAGCACAAAGTAAAAGTAGTAACAACATGATAGACATTATTTATGGTCAGCCAAAAGAAAATCTCGGATTTCATAAAGTGATCAATGCGAAAATATTCCACATAGTCGAAGGCCTAACAGAGGAAAAAAATAGAAAAGCTGTCGAGAATAAACAGGTAGATATCTTGCTAGCGCCAGAACGCGCGGGAAAAAAAGATAGATTAACGCAAAGAGATTCAGGCCTCAATCACGTGCTCTGTGCATTAGCTAAACAGAATGATGTCGCTATAGGTTTTAGTTTCTCTGATGTCCTCAACACAAAATATCGTGCAGTTTTAGTAGGGCGTATGATGCAGAATGTTCGCTTGTGTAGAAAATACAAGGTGAGAATGGTGCTAGCTTCCTTCGCGAAAGATCCAGAAGACATGCGTCCAGCAAATGAACTATTAGCATTTGGACAAACAATAGGTATGACTCCAAAAGAAGCAACTATCGCTTTAAATTTCACAAAAAAACGACAAGCAATAAAAGTTTTATAGAATAGTTTAAAAAGCCTTATTCTGCGAAAGATAGATGCAAATCCTAGATTCTTGCAGATGGGGTATAACTTTTCTAGTAACAGACTCTCGTTTTTCTGAAGAAGAAAGAGACGCACTAATGATAAAAGCTATTACGATGTACTTAGCTGGACAAAAAAAAGGAAGGATAAAAACAGAAGTCTATGAAGGGGAAATTAGTAGTAACGGGGAGTATCAGATGTTAGGATCCTTTGGAGGACAGCGCTTCAGAGCAGTGTTAGATACAGACCATGGTAAATCACGATTGGAATTCTTAGTAACGGAAAAGATTAGAGAAGAATTAAATTAAAAAAGAAAAAAAAGAAAAAATAAGCTTCTTAGTTGAAGCCGAAAATGCCGGTGATGGTCTTCCAGATTTTTTCCAAGAAGTTCAAGCTGTTCACACATATACCATTGCGTGATTCATTGCTTTCACATTGGTAGTTGTTCTCAGCTTCGTCGCCATCAGCTTTCTGGTCTTGCATCTTCTTTGTCAGCGCATCACAGTACATGGAAACGCCATCAATACTGACGCGTGTTCCTACAGGGACTGCGCCATCGCCTTCAACAATACAAGAGCCTTCTTGCTTTGAATTCTTTGCCTTGGTTTTCCTGGTTTTTGTTTTGTCTGTTACTTCTTTGGCGTCTACATAGTCACCAACACGCTTAACGGCGCGGTCAGCAATACCATTGTTGTAGCCAACTAAGACTCTTTGTTGTTGTTCATCCTTTTCATAGAGAATAATAGGGTATCCTACTTCTCCTGGCACGATACAGAATTCATTTCCTGCAGTTTTGTCTTTCGTGCCGTCGTTTCTAGGTAAAGCCTTCCATCGGTAGACTTCAGCTTCAATGCGCGTCAAAACTTTTTGGAAAGCTTCGTAATGAGTCATGCCTTCTGCATAGTGTTTCTCCGCGTCATCAACTTGGTTGTTTTGCAACAGCAGCAAAGAGTTATAGGCGTTGATCTGTGCTAACAAAAGTTCTTTCTGTGCTAGGCGTACGTCGCTTTCAAAAGAAGCTACATTAATCTTGTTATAGGTAATAAATGCTTGGACTTCAGCTTCCCAAGTTCCTTTGCCCGGAGTATAAGGTCCGATAAGATTAAGGTTCTTGCTTCTAAGCAACATCACTAAAGCGTCAGCGACTTTGTCTTCATCAATAGTGAAGGCTAGATAGTCTTCTCTGCCAACATTTTTCGCTAAGACAACTACTTGGTTGAATAAAACTTCTGATCTGGTTTTGTCTTTAGGTGTAAGTGCTTTAGCGGCAGTTAAACCATTGACGTCAACAACAGTTCTGTCATAAACAGTGGTGCCTAATATAGTTTTATCTTCTGCTGAAGGTTCTACTAGAGCAAAAACACCATCTGCATTCTTGACATCGCCAGTAACAGTTTGTTCAACACGTGCTACTGCGCTAGTTTTTGTTACCACAGTGCGGTCATCTGTACCATCGCCATAAGCGTTTTCATTAGCTTTGGAAGCTACACCTGAACCTTTTGTCGGATAAGCTACTCCATCAGCTGCCACAGTATCACTGATACCGGTAGACGCATAACTCATGCTAAAACGTTCACATGCTTGCGCGTCACTCATAGGTTTAGGTGGTTGAATTTCACCAGGACATGCGTCAAACGCACAATTGTATTTACCATTTCTGCTGACATAAGTTTTTCCATCGTCACATAATTTGACATCGTCAGTACAGACAGCAGATTCTTTATTCTTTCCTTGCGTACCTAAATAGGTAACACTAACACCCGTGCTTACTTGGGCGGTCTGGCCTTTAGTCAGCCAAAAAGTTGCCGGATCAGCATACCGTGTTTCTGGAGGTGCCAAATCTACTCCATTTGTAGGCGCTCTCATTCCTTGCTTATCTTCCCCTAGAACAGGATCACTAGCTGCTAAGGTATATGTCGGTACTATTGCAAAAACTAACAATAATACCATAAACAAACTTTGAATAATTTGTTTCATTGTTCTTTCCTCCATAATAATATTCATGATGCACTCAACCTTTGATTAGAAGACTAAGAAGATGGGACTTTATATATACTTTACGTGGGCTTGAAAAGCGAAAGAAGAGAATTCTTGGTCCATTCATGAAAAAAGAGAGAATAACAAGGCCCTTTAAGAAAAAGAGGAGGATGGAGAGAGAGAATAAAAGAAGTGAAAAAATATGCTAAGAAAGAAAAAATGCCAAATACACCACAATCTTTATAAAGATGGTCAGAAACCTCAAAAATGAATGAGAAAAAGGAACAAGCTTTTTTCTCGGGTGAGATACCATTAAGCCATTAATGCCCAGTCTTCGTGAAAAAAAGCGGTACCTCCACTACGAGGTTACTGGTGATGGCAGCCTCTCAGCTGAGGATATCAAACACGCAGTTCATGAAGCCATACAAAAGTTTTTGGGCGACTATGGCTGTGCTCAAGCGGGTATCCAGTACATTGAGAACACCGATAAGCAAGGCATAATCAAAACAAATGTCAAGCAAGTCAATCAAGTAAAAACCGCGTTGGCTTTAATCAAAACAATAAAAAATCAGAATGTCATGATTGCAACAACAAAAATTTCAGGCATGATCAACAAGGTCAAAAGGAGGAAGTAAGAACAATGCAAGGCTCAGACGAAAGTTCACATCAGGCTATGGGGTATGATCGTACCAGTATTATGTTCAGTCCAGACGGACGTTTATTGCAAGTAGAATACGCGAAGAAAACAGTTAAACAGGGAACAACTAGCGTAGGTATTGTTTGCAAAGATGGTGTCGTCCTAATTGCGGACAAACGAGTCACAGAAAGATTAGTAGTTCCAAAATCCGTCGAGAAAGTATTTCAGATCGATGAGCATATCGGCGCGTCAGTGTCTGGTATTTTAAGTGATGGTCGTATCTTGATTGAGAAAGCGCAAGTCATGGCGCAGCAGCATCGCATGACTTACAGCTCTCCGATTTCAACAGAAAGCTTAGTCAAGGAAATCTGTAATTTAAAACAGCTCTACACGCAAGTGGGTGGTGCTCGTCCTTTCGGTGTCAGCATCATGTTTATTGGTCACGGCGAAGATCCTCACCTATTTATCACTGATCCAACAGGCATTTTCCTGGAATACAAAGCGACAGCCATGGGTGAAGCGGAAACAGAAGTCAAGGACATGCTCAATAAAGAGTACAAAGAATCACTCTCTATTCAAGATGGTTTAAAGCTGGCAGTCAACGCGTTGAAAAAAGCTTTAGGCAAAGACTTCAGTGCTGATCGTTTGGATGGAGCGTATATTAGTTCAGATGACAAGCAGTTTAAGCGATTCAAGAAAGAAGATTTCCTCAAAGTGAAATAACATGACAGATGTTACTAGTGCGGTAGAAGCGAGAATCAAGCGACAGGGAAAGCAGTATGAAATTCTTGTCGATTGTGATAAAGCCTTGGCCTTCAGGCAAGGAAAAAAAATCGCGCTGGATGAGATCATGGTCACCAATGAAATTTTCAATGAAGCGAAGCGCGGTATAAAACCCGCGGAGAAAGAGTTGCTTGCTGCGTTCAGCACAACTGATGCGCAAAAAATTGCTCTCATCATTCTCAAGGAAGGAGAAATCCAGCTCACGCAAAAGCATCGTGAAAAAGAACGCGAAGAAAAACGAAAACGCATCATTAACATTATTCATAGACAGGCTATCGACGCGAAAACTGGCTTCCCGCATCCGCCAGCGCGCATTGAGGCGGCCATGGAGCAAGCGCGTGTCAAGATTGACGAGAACAAAAGCGCGGAAGATCAGGTAGAAACCATCATGAATGCGCTCAAGGTTATCATCCCTATCAAATTCGAAACACGTCTGTTGGAAATCAAGATCCAGCCGCAATACGCGGGAACCGCTTTCAGGACATTGAAGAAATACAAGTTAATCAAGAATGAATGGTTAAATGATGGTTCACTGCTCGGTCAGGTCGAAATTCCAGCGGGCTTACAAGAAGAATTGTTCGCGGAATTAAATAAGATTACGCAAGGTTCTGTTGAAAGCAAGATTCTCAAAACAACATAAGGAGTTAAAGAAAATGGAAACAATAGAAAATAAGAAGATTGTTGTTCCTGGCGAAGTCCTAGCGACAGGCATGGATTTTTTGCCATCCTCAGGAACCTACAGAGATAAAGAAAAAATAATCTCAACATTTGTTGGATTAACAAACGTTAGCGGTCGTGTTATTCGAGTCATACCTTTGCGTGGCCGATACATCCCAAAGAGAGATGACACAGTTATTGGAAATATTATGGACATGACTTTCAGCAACTGGTTCATCGAGATGAACTGCGCGAATATGGGTGTGCTCTCAGTAAGGGAAATCAGCGAGTTTGTCGAACGTGGCGCGGACTTGGCGGATTATTTCTCATATGGAGATCATATAGTGTGCAAGATCAGCAAAGTCACTCGTTCGTCTGTCGATCTGACCATGCGTGGTCCAGGGCTAAGAAAATTGGGTCCAGGAAAATTAATCACAGTCGATGCGGCGAAGGTGCCAAGAATTATAGGCAAGCAAGGAAGCATGATCACTATGATCAAAGACAAAACAAATTGCAGAATTGTCGTTGGTCAAAATGGAACTATCTGGATCCAAGGCGCGCCAGAAGATGAAATGGTTGCGGCAGAAATTATCTACAAGATCAACCAAGAATCACATCATGAGGGCTTGACGGAAAAAATCGCGATCCTCCTAGAAAAGAAAGCCAGTAAGAATAAGCCTCTGCAAAAAGAAGATGAAGAACCTATGATGGAGCGTGGAAGACATGAAACGGAATGATGGAAGAGCTCCAGATGAGCTTCGCAAGATGGAAGCTAAAACAGGTATTATCAAGCGCGCGGATGGCAGCGCTATGTTTAGAATAGGAGAAACTATTGCCTACGCGGCAGTCTATGGTCCTAGAGAATTACACCCTAAATTTTTGCAGAATCCAGAAAAAGGATTACTGCGATGCAACTACAACATGATGGCTTTCTCAGGTTCAGGAGATCGTGTCAGACCAGCGCCCAATAGACGTTCACGGGAGATTTCACTCGTTATTCAAAAATCGTTGGAGCCAGTTTTAGATTTGACTGCCTATCCAAACGCGGTTATTGATATTTTTATTGAGTTAGTCCAGACCGACGCGGGCACTAGATGCGCTGGTATCTGCGCTGCCGCTATGGCTTTGGCTGACGCGGGAATTCCCATGAAAGACTTGGTCTCCGCGTTGTCCGTCGGTTACCTGCGAGATGAGATAGTTGTAGATCTCAATGGTGAGGAAGACATGAATGAAGGCGCGACAGATATTGCCATCGCTTGTTTGCCTGGATCAGGAGAAATTTCTCTGCTGCAGGTAGATGGAGAAATCAAGAAAGAAAGTTTACTGAAAGCTTTAGAAAAAGCCAAAGAAGCCGCGAAGAAAGTCGCGGACGTGCAACGAAAAGCGTTGAAGGAGAGATACCATGACAAAAACGATGCGTGATCACATTGTCACATTGCTGGAAAAAGAGATACGTGAAGATGGCAGAAAGCCACTGGAATATCGCAAGCCAATCAAGGTAGAATATGATATCTCACCAAAATCAGCTGAAGGCTCAGCGCGGGTTACTATCGGCGAAACTATTGTACTCGCGGGTGTCAAGCTGGAAGTGGGAGAACCATTCCCAGACACGCAAGATGAAGGTAACTTGATGGTCAACGTTGAATTAACTCCCTTGAGTAATCCAGAATATGAGCTTGGTCCTCCAAATGTAGTTGCGATTGAATTAGCGAGAGTAGTCGATCGCGCGTTGCGTGAAGGTCATGCGTTAGACACAAAAAAATTGTGTATCAAAGAAGGAGAAAAAGTATGGACAGTTATTGTCGACTTGTATCCAATCAACGACGCTGGCAACTTGTTCGACGCGTTTTCATTGGCTGCTATGGCCGCGATAAAGAACGCGTGTTTCCCAACCTTCGACAAGAAGACGGAAAAAATTGACTACAAGAAAAAAACAAAAACACCATTGCCTTTGCTGCATGCGCCTTTGGAAGTGACTGTGGTCAAGATTAACAACAAGCTCATGCTGGATCCTACCATCGAGGAAGAAAAAGAATTGGATGCTCGTTTGACTGTGGGTGTGCTGGAAAACGGCGTGATTTGTGCTATGCAGAAGGGTGGACCAAAAGCTTTAACTAGCGATGAAATTAGCAAAATGATTGACCTAGCTGTAGAGCATACAGCAAAGCTCAGAAAGTTGTTATAAGGCCATTCCCATGAAGTACACAAAGTATGAAGAAGCTCGATTGATAGGTGCTCGCGCGCTGCAGATCGCCATGGGCGCTCCAATCATGCTGAAAACTACTCCAGAGCTCTTGAAAAAAATCAAGTATAGCCCAATCGAGTTAGCGAAAATGGAATTCAAAAGCGACGTTCTTCCCATAACTATCAAGCGTCCACTCCCAACCAAGGAGTAATTTTTCTTTTTCTTATGTTCTGACGAAGCGACAGTGTGAACACTCCACAAGAAAAGTTTTTCGTAAGTGTAGTTCCAAATACCGCTACAAAAATGAGAAAAAATACTTTTTTGTAACCTCTCTTCAAAATACACACACTAACACCACTCTAAAATGAAAAATAACTAGTCCATCTGTTCAGGAGTTCTAAAAGTTTTTAAAGACGAAAGGGGAAGCTCAAATATAGCAAAGTTATACCATGGAGGTGTTTGCCAGTGGTAGGCATATTACAAGAAACAAGTTCCGCAATTATTACCCCGTTAGGGATGATATGGCAATCTATAGCAAATCAGTTGCCCGGCTTAGTCGGCGCGATTGTTGTGCTCATTTTAGGTTGCTTTGTCGCCGTGATTTTAGGACACGCAGTTCGCGTAATCCTGGAAAAATTACGTGTAGATGAGTATGTGAGAAAAGCTCACTTGACCAAAACAATAGGTCACACGCATGTTCCAGCAGCAGCAGGAGAGTTATTCAAATGGTACATTATCATTCTCTTCTTGCAACAAGTTGTTGACATGGTTAAGCTTGGTCAGTTAAGTGATTTGTTACGAACATTCGTTCTCTGGTTACCAGATGTTATCATTGCTATTGTAGTATTCTTATTCGGTCTTGCTGTAGCTAACTACGTCAAGATGAAGACAGAAGAACACAGTAGACAAAAAGGTACAAAGGCGGCTGGATCGATCTTAAAGGTTGTTATCATCATCATGGTGATCATCGTTGCCTTGAAACAGATCGGTATTGATGTCTCAATTTTAGAAAGCACTTTCCTCTTAATTATTGGTGCTCTCGCGGTAGGAATCGCTCTTGCTCTAGGAATAGGCATGGGTCTAGGCTTACGCAAGGAATCTGAGAACATTGTATCACAGATCAAGAAGAACTTCTAGTTCTTCCCTTTCTTTTTTTCTTTTACTCTTTCTTTAAATTTTTAACCCATTCTTTTGACCTTTTCACTGACAAGAATTCTTCAGGAAAAGATTTAAAAGAGGTTATCTCTACAAGAAAGTATGAAACTAGAAGTTATTATAGATCAAATGTCTGAAAAGGATATTGAGAGGATAATAGTTATAGGTTTACAAACACCAGAGTTTAAAACTGGAACAGAAGCTCAACAATTTTATAGTAATCAAACACTTAAAAGATGGGTCACAGATAAAAATGGCGTCACTCTGGTTGCAAAAATAAAAGAAAAAATAGTTGGCTTTGCTCTTGGTTACTATATGGCTGGACCAAATGACGGTTATCTTAATTGTGTTGTAGTGTTACCAGAGTATCAAAGAAGATCTATCGGTAAAAGACTATTACAAGAAGCTTTGAGTCAATTTGAAGCAAGAGGAAGGTGTAATCACGTTTTTTGCGTAGTTAAGGCAAGTAATCCAAGCGCAGTTGATTTTTTTAAAGGACAAGGTATGCAAATTGGTGAAACATTTAGATATGTAGAAGTTATGCTCCCATTAAACAAGTAATTTTTAGATGACTCAGAGTTAACTTTATAAACCCTCGATCGTGTTTTCTCTTCATGCCAGAAGAACAACAGTTCCTAGTTCCTTTAGACACCTATCTCAAGGCGGGACTCCATATTGGAACAAAGTTCAGAACCAAATACATGGCTCCTTTTATCTACAAAATCCGTCCAGATGGTTTAGCGGTCCTCAATATTCAAGAGATCAACAGGCGTATCAATCTCGTCACAAAATTCGTTTCCAAGTTCCAGCCAAATGAAGTTATCATCGTTGGCAAGCGAGAAAATGGCTGGAAAGCGATCCACGCGTTCTCCAAGGTGACAGGCATTCGTAATTATGCTGGCTCGTATCACGCGGGTGTGCTAACTAATCCACAACTAGAAGAGTTCACGGAAATCAAAGTCTTGCTCTGCACAGATCCATGGCCAGACAAAGACGCTGTCCGTGACGCGGTAAAAACTGGCGCGACTGTTATCGCTTTATGTGACACCAATAACGAATCAAACTATATTGATATTGTCGTTCCTTGCAACAACAAGGGAAAAAAGAGTTTAGGTTTATTTTTCTGGATTTTAGCTAAAGAATACATGAAAAATCGCGGTTTAATCAAGACTGATGAAGAATTACCTGCGAAAATAGAAGACTTTATTGAAGAATAGCTCTAATGGAGTAGTAAGATAGATTTATAAGTTCTAAAATAGTTGTAAAAATATGGTTCGTGTAGTTGAAAAATCTCTAGAAGAAAGAGCACAAGAAGAAAAATGTGAACAATTGGCAGAGATTGCTAGACAAGTGGTAGGACAACCTTTACTAGTTGCCAAATTGGTTAATGTTCGTATTAGTGATCCTCATGATAATAAGACTGCGATTTCTGTAGATCCATATGGAAATGTGGTTAGGGTATTTGACCAAAAATATTTTGATATTGCTATGCGACTTGCGACGGCGTATGAAGAAAAATTGAAAGGTCAAAAAGAGTTCACTGTTAAAAAGGACTATTAGACTTCTAGCAGATGATTGCAATACAACTGTAATCGCTTAATAATACGTCTCGTTAATTTGGTCTTGTCATAGAGAAGAATAGGATTGACATGCAGTCGTCGCATCTTGTCTAAAAAGTAGTCTAAAAACGATAAAATCGTAGCCTCATCATAATAATGGAAAAGGTCATGCAAGCTGTCAAAAATCAAGAACTTGCGTCCTAATCCTCCATAGCTCTTAATCACGTGCTCCATAGCTTGATCCAGTCGTCCTAAGTCAAAAGGCGCTCCAATATAGCTAGCGTTAGGAATCTCAGTCTCAGATTGGATCAGTTTGGACATAGCGTCGATAAAGTAGAGATTATTGACTGGTAATCCTTGAGCCTGCAGCATGTCAGAGAGGTTATGGCTGGGGCGATGCAAGGTAACAGCGATGCCTGGTGTAGTGACCTTGTGTAAGACCTTATACGCTTGTAAACGCTTCTCATAAGGAGCGTGAATGCCAAGAACAAATTGTTGGGGTAAATGATTCAAAACCTGCTGCAAATAGTATCACCTCTTAGCAAGACTAAAGTGAGTTGTTATATAAACATTTCCTTCAACGACAGACGCTCAGCATAAGGTAGAGTGCCTCTAGGAGAAAATTTAAAACTCTTTTACCCATCAAAACAGGCTGTAGACACGTTTAAATGCGTCTCTAGACCAAGAAAGACTTTTATAGAGTAAGTGATTTCCAAGTGTAGAAAGTGATGAAGAGTATTACACAAATCCACAAGAATAGAGTAAACCATCTAGTGAGACTAAGAGAAAAATGAGTGAACCAGAAAATAATTACACAGCAAGCAACATCACTGTCTTAAAAGGCCTAGAAGCGGTCAGGACACGCCCAGCCATGTATGTTGGCGACGTAGGTGTCCGTGGTTTGCATCATCTCGTCGAAGAAGTTGTTGCTAATAGTGTAGATGAAGCATTAATGGGCTACGCTACAGAAATCATGGTGACTATCAATAAAGATAATTCTATCACTGTTCAAGATAATGGTCGTGGTATTCCCGTCGACATCCATCCGCAAGAAGGAAAATCTGCTCTGGAATTAGTTATGACTGTCTTGCATGCGGGTGGTAAGTTCGATAAAAAAAGTTACCAAGTTTCTGGTGGTCTGCATGGTGTCGGAGTTTCTTGTGTCAATGCTTTGTCCATGTGGCTAGAAGTAAAAGTCATGCGTGATGGAAAAGTATACTATCAAAAATACAATGAAGGCAGACCCTTAGCGGACGTAAAAATTATTGGTGATTCAAACAGAAGAGGAACCATCGTCACTTTTCTCCCAGACAAAACAATTTTTGAAATCACAGAATACGATTATGATACCATTGCCAATAGATTAAGAGAGTTAGCGTTTCTCAATAAAGGACTAAAAATAGAAATCATTGATGAACGAACAGATAAAAGAAACACGTTTGAATATGCTGGTGGTATTATTGCTTTCGTCAAACATCTCAACAAAACAAAAAATGCAATCCATCCAGACCCAGTGTATTTCTTCAAAGAGCAGGAGAATATAGGTGTTGAAATCGCAATGCAATATAATGAGGGGTATAATGAAGCAGTCCATTCCTTCGTCAACAACATCAACACAGTCGAGCATGGAACACACTACAGTGGTTTTGTCACAGCTTTGACTCGTGCTGTCAATGATTATCTCAAGAAAAATAAAGTCTCTGATGAAAAGCTCACAGGCCCAGATACCAGAGAAGGATTAACAGCTATTATCTCCGTTAAAATTCCAAATCCGCAGTTCGAAGGGCAAACAAAAACAAAATTAGGTAATTCTGATGTTAAAGGATTAGTAGATTCCATTGTCTATGACACGCTAACAAAGTTCTTGGAAGAAAATCCGCAAGTAGCAAAAACAATTATGTCAAAATGTTTACAAGCTGCTAAAGCGCGTGAAGCCGCGCAAAAAGCTCGTGAACTCACGCGTCGTAAATCAGCTTTGGACTCAGGCTCCTTACCGGGAAAGTTAGCGGATTGTCAAGAACGTGATCCTGCTCAAGCGGAAATGTTCATCGTAGAAGGAGACTCTGCTGGCGGTAGTTGTTTAGGTGGTCGTGACCGTAAATACCAAGCTATCCTTCCTCTAAGAGGTAAAGTGTTAAATGTAGAAAAAGCTCGTCTCGAAAATATTTACAAAAATAATGAAATCACTACGATGATCGCCGCTATAGGCGCGAATGTCGGTCAAGAATTTGATGTCAATAAAGTACGCTATCATAAAATTATTATTATGACTGATGCTGACAGTGTCACTGCGGATACTCCTCTATTATTGTTTGATAAAGAAAACAATATCAATTTTAAATATATAGGTGATTTCGTTGAAGAGTGTCAACAGCCATCAGATTTCAAAATTAGTTCCCTAGCAGTTGCTACAAGTGAACAAAGAGTGAAAAAAATAAATAACATTGTCAAGCACCCGCTAAAAACAAGTCTATATAAGTTAAAGACACATTTAGGATATGAGGTAAAAATAACTCCTTATCATAGTGTCTTTGTGTACAGCAAAGGAAAGATAATAACTAAGGCGACAAAAGATATCACTAAAGAAGATTATGTGCTCATACCAAGGGCTTTGCCAAGAACAGATAAAGAAATAGTCATCGATCTAAAAGAATTCGCGCCACAAGAATATATGTACGCTGCATTCAAAAAAGGAGAGCTTAGCAATATTCCGGATGATGCTTATGTCAACATACCTTTAGTCCAATGGAAAAAACTAAAGAAAGCAAGAAACGAAGCACAACTATCAAGAAAAGTTGTGGGAAAGTCAGTCGGAATATATCACACTATTTTACAGCAATGGGAAGAGAAGAATGACAATGTCATGCCAAGATGGAATATGTTTAAGAAATATCTCCAGAGAATAGAAAAAAATATACAAGACATAACATATAGCTTATTAGTGCCTTTATCAATAGTATTCAGTTCAGAGAAGATCAAGGGGAAAGAATTCTATTTTAGAAACCATACACATAAAGTAAAGTTAGAGTTACTCTTAAAGGAAGAGCTCGCATATCTTTTAGGATGGTATATAGGAGATGGAAACGCGTCATCGGGAAAGAAAAACCCCTATAGATTTAGTCTCTGTTTAGGTAAAGACAAGAAGTATTATTTAGAAAACCTAAAAAAATCTATTAAAAAAAGCCTAGGATGCAATATTATTTTAGAAAAAAGAGAATCAGATATTATAATGCATTTTAATTCCCTGAGCTTCTATTTGCTTCTGCAAAAATTTGAGCTATTAGGAAAACATGCTCCAGAAAAATTTATACCCAACGTGATGTTTAATACAAAAAAAGAAGTGCAAATCTCCTTCCTAAAGGGATTATTGCAGAGCGATGGTTCTATTGTAGACGGTAAAGAAAAAAACGGGAAACAGGGAAAGAAAGTTATAGATCATACAACAACATCAAAAAAACTAATGGAAGGAATAACATTTATGTATCGTCAGCTGGGAATGCTACCATCAATAGTGTCATCACAAAGCAAAGATCATTACTATAAAGGAATTTTGATAAGATCAAATCACAGAAAGTATGATATTCTCATTGGTTCAATAGAACAATTAAAAAAAGCGAGAAAAATATGGAAAGATCATAAGAATGCCCAGGTATTACAAAAATATATCAAAGATGCTAAGAGAGGAACAGATAGAAGATATGTCATCAATGTTTCAAAGGACTTCCAAGCGGTTAAATTGCTGAGAGTTGAAAAAATAGAGACGAACGATAAGTATGTATATGATATTGGAGTCGATCTTAACCGCAGTTTTGTAGGAGGATTGGGAGGCTTAACATTACACAATACTGATGGCGCGCATATAGGTTGTTTGCTTTTAACTTTTTTCTATAGATATATGCGTCCTCTCATTGAAAGAGGATATCTCTATTTGGCAAATCCACCACTCTACAAGATAACCAAAGATAAAAAGATACAGTATGCTTATAGCGATCAGCAACGAGACAAAATCATAAGTGAAATTGGCAGTGAGGGTATCGCGGTGCAGCGCTTCAAAGGTCTTGGTGAAATGAATCCTGAGCAACTTTGGGAAACAACACTCGATAAGACAAGAAGAAAATTAGAACGTGTTACTATTCAAGACGCGGCGGAAGCTGACCAAATGTTCTCAGTCTTAATGGGAGAAGAAGTTGCTCCTCGTCGTGACTTTATTATGGAGCACGCTAAAGACGTGAAGAACCTGGACATTTAAAATGGCGGAAGAAGACATCCAGCAGCGATTAATTGAGCAGGAAATGAAGGAGTCCTATGTAGATTATGCTATGTCTGTTATTATATCGCGTGCTCTCCCAGATATTCGTGACGGCTTGAAGCCAGTCCATAGAAGAATTCTTTTTACTATGCATAAAATGGGTTTGACTCATAACAAAGCGTATAAAAAATCAGCAAGAATCGTGGGAACTTGTATGGGACGTTATCATCCACACGGTGACACGGCAATTTACGATAGTTTAGTGAGAATGGCGCAAGAATTTTCACTCCGATATACGCTAGTTGATGGTCAAGGAAATTTTGGTGGAATTGAAGGATTCCGAGCAGCAAGTCAGAGATACACAGAAGCGCGTCTCAAGAGAATCGCGGAAGAAATGTTGTTAGACATTGACAAAAAAACAGTGCGGTTCGTTCCTAACTATGATAACACAGAACGGGAGCCATCAGTGCTACCATCAAAGTTGCCTAATCTTTTGCTCAATGGGAGCACAGGTATCGCGGTAGGTATGGCGACTAATATTCCACCGCACAATCTCGGTGAAGTCATTGACGCGTCTGTCGCGGTAATCGATAATCCAAATATCGAAATCGCGGAGTTGCTCAAGCACATCAAAGGCCCAGACTTTCCAACGGGTGGTTTAATTTCTGGGGTAAGCGGGTTAAAAGAAGCTTATGAAAAAGGCAGGGGAAAAATCATAGTCAAGGCAAGAACATCCATTGAAGATCGTAAAATTGTAGTGACAGAAATTCCATACATGGTCAACAAGACTACGTTGATTGAAAATATTGTAGAGTTAGTCAAAGAAGGAACAATAGATGGTATTTCTGATATCCGCGATGAAAGTGATAGAGAAGGATTGCGCATTGTCTTCGAGTTGAAAAAAAGCGCGGATCCAAATCTCGTCTTAAATCAGCTCTATGCGCAAAGCATGCTCAAAACAACCTTCGGTATAATCATGCTTGCCGTCCATGAAAATCAGCCGATTATTTTCAACATCAAAGAAGCTATCAAGTATCACATCACTCACAGGAAAGAAGTAGTCATCAAAAGAACACAGTTCGAGTTACAGAAAGCAGAAGATCGTAATCACATCGTCCTTGGTCTCATAGTAGCGTTAGATCAGATTGATCCTGTGGTCAAGTTAATCAAGGAATCGGACAATGTCGATGTTGCTCGTCAAGGATTAATACAAACATTTCAGTTGACAGAGATTCAGGCTAACGCTATTTTAGATATGCGCTTGCAAAAATTAACGTCATTAGAGACGGCGAAGTTGAAGCAAGAACATGAAGATCTTAAAAAAATAATCCAAGAGCTCAAAGACATTCTCGCTTCAGAGCCAAGGATATTCTCTATCATCAAACAGGAATTCCTAGAATTAAAAGAAAAATATGCTGACAAAAGAAGGACAGAGATTATGCAAGGCGAAGAAGTCATTGAAGATGAAGATCTTATCAAAGAAGAATCAGTTATCGTAACGATTACTCACGCGGGGTATATCAAGAAGTTACCAGTAGAAACATACAAGCAGCAAAAACGCGGTGGTCAGGGAATTATAGGCGCTGAAACTGGCGAAGACAATGATATTATTAAGAATATTTTCACTACGTCAAATTTGAATTCATTGCTCTTCTTCACTAATCAAGGAAAAGTCCATTGGTTGAAAGCTTATGGAGTGCCTACAGCGTCTCGATACGCGAAGGGAAAAGCCATAGTCAATCTGGTCCGTCTAGCGGAAGGAGAAAAAATATCAACTATTCTTCCAGTGGCAAAATTCGACGATCAACATTACATCACGATGGTCACCAAAAAAGGAGTCATCAAAAAAACAAGCTTGAATGAATTCGCTAATCCTCGTCAGGGAGGTATTCGTGCTATCAATGTCACAGAAGGAGATGAGCTAGTGGCGGCGCAATTGACTCCTGGTAATTTAGATATTATTATCGCGACCAAGAAAGGAATTGCCAGTCGTTTCAACGAGGCGGATGTCCGCGCTATGGGAAGAAGTGCTACTGGTGTTCGAGGAATAAGATTAGAGCAAGGTGATGAAGTCATCGCTATGCAGACCAGTGCTGAAGGAACAACGCTTTTGACGATCAAAGAAGACGGTTATGGAAAGCGAACTGCTCTTGACGAATACAGACAAATCCATCGAGGCGGCAAAGGAATCATCAATATCAAGACTGAAGGTAAAAACGATAATGTTATTGGTATTCTCATGGTCAAGGACGAAGATGAAATTATCTTGATGTCACAAAAAGGTATCGTCATAAGAACCGCGGTCAAGGACATTTCTATTATTGGAAGAAATACGCAAGGAGTTCGCTTGATGAAGACAAAAGAGGGAGATAAAGTAATGACTATAGCTAAGGTAATAAAAAATGAAAATGACAAAGTTGACACTGTCTAGAAAATGTTTAGATGATATATTGCAAGTAAACGAAGCACTTTGTAATGATGTCCCAGAAAAGCACAATCCAAAAAGACAAAGAAGAATTCTCTGTGGAACGATGAAAGGTTATTTTAATAAATTTGCCAATACTGATGAAGAAAGTTTGAGAAGAATAAATAATCCAAATGAGCAAAGAGTAAAATATACTTAAGTGCCCATAATTTTAGCGACGCCAATCAGTCGCCACCGATTGCCTAACATGCGGCTAATCACTAAGCGATCATTTTTGCCGCAGCAGACAGGAATTTTCAGTCGTACATGAAATAAATCTTTCTTAAGTTCTGTTACAACTCCAACCGTAACAGCTGAATTCACGTTAATCATCAAAGGTTCTAGTTTTTTGATCGCCTCGACAGTAAGATCTTCTTTAGAGCCTACGACACGTTTCAAGAGTTCTGGTTTCAAAGTCATTTCAGACCAGACATCAGGTAATTTTCCTTTCTTGCCGACAACATTACCAGTCAAGGAATCAGCTTTCACATAAAAGGGATCCAAAGAAGTCATAATGCCAAAGGAGCCTCCAGGATGCACTTCTTTCAGCACATGCCCGCCACTATGCAATTTTAAAATTTTTGTGGTGATAGCTTGCCATTGCTTCTTGCCTTCGCGTTCAATGCCTAAGCCAGGTCTAATTTCAATCTCATCACCTTCTTTCAACACGCCTTGTTGCAGCGCTCCACCAAGCACGCCTCCATTAAGAGATTCAATCTCTGTTCCAGGTCTGTTGATGTCAAAGCTTCGCGCGATAAAGAATAAGGGATCTTTTGTAGTGTCTCGTGTTGGTGTAGGAATAGTTTTTTCAAGTGCCGCGATTAACGCGGGGATATTCACATTGTGTTGCGCGCTCACGGGAATAATGGGTGCTTTCTCCGCGATCGTGCCTTTGACAAACGCAAGGATTTGTTCATAGTTCTTCATCGCCTGCGCTTCATCCACTAAATCGATTTTATTTTGTACTATGACAATATTTTTTATGCCTAGAATTTCCAAGGCCATCAGGTGTTCTCGAGTCTGGGGTAAAGGACATTCTTCATTAGCGGCTACCAGGAGTAATGCGCCATCTATAATGGACGCGCCACTTAACATCGTAGCCATAAGACTTTCATGTCCAGGAGCGTCAATGAAACTGACTTTACGTAAAAAATCTGCCTTGCCACCACAGGTGGAGCACGTTGCTGAAACGTTATAAGCGTCTTCTCCTTTACACTTCGGACAGTGGTAAAAATCTGCGTCCGCGTAGCCTAAGCGAATAGTAATGCCTCGCTTCATTTCTTCAGAATGCGTGTCAGTCCACTTGCCTGTCAAAGCTCTGGTAAGTGTTGTCTTTCCATTATCAACATGCCCAAATAAGCCAATGCTAACAGCGGGTTGTTCTTGAGAAAGTGTTTGTTTTTTCTTAGATTCTTTAGCAGCTGAAGATTTAGGGGTTTTTTCCTCAGTCTTCACTTTAGGAGTTTTTGCTTTAGGTGCTTTTTTAGTCGTTGTAACAGCCATTAATAAAGTTGGGAGAAAGTGAATTTATAAAGGTTACTTAGCGGGTGCGGGAGCAACTTCTACAGGTTTCTCTTCTTTCTTGATGCCCCATAAGTCTTCAATGCTTTTGGAGCCATGCTGAATAACTTTCAAGTTCAATTGCGCGGTAATGTCACTCACCGTGTTGCCAGAAACAGTCTTGCGATAGATAGTGCCACGATTAGCTTTGCGAATACCTACATCGCCTTTTTTGACTAGCAACTTCCTTCTCGTGTTCATGTTTAAATCTTGACGCATAGGAAAGCCAGCGATATCGCTGCCACCCATAATCTGTAATTCATAGCCTGGTAAGTCGAGTGTAGAACCTGTCAGCTTGTCCCCAATTTTACGACCACTAACACTAGTGTTATCAGTTAGGGCTTTGGAATAGCTCTTGCCTATCTTGGGATCATTAACCACACATTTGATGTCTGCCATGAAGAATCATCATTTTGAGTGGTTTTTAAAACTTTCTAAGGCTTAAAAACAGCATAAAAAAGGCTAATTTTAGAGCAATTAAAGAGTAGTAAAAAAGAGAAAAATATTTAAACTGTCTTTCATGATAGAAAGGATGCACCCACCAACATCTGAACTACCAAGATTACCTTCATTGAGCGAACTTGAAGCAAGAACTGAAGCAGCATTAGGTAAAGAGTCTAAAGAACCAGATGTAGAAGTGCATAGGCGAACCATAAATGAAATTATTTGTCCGATTCTAGAAAGATATATGATTGAAGTGAGCATAAGAGGAACAGCGAAAGTGCATATACTTCCAGGAAATGTTGTTGTTTGTGAGAAATATATGGTAAATCATGAAGTCCATGATG
Source organism: Candidatus Woesearchaeota archaeon (assembly GCA_964390715.1). GTDB lineage: Archaea > Nanobdellota > Nanobdellia > SCGC-AAA011-G17 > UBA489 > JACOVP01. The sequence continues at coordinate 24,393 of CAYMIM010000013.1, forward strand.
GAACTCGTCATAGTGGTTGTCAGTTAAGAGGTAGATATGAAGGCAGATCAACTGGAGCGGATAGGTTGGTATACGACGACTGTCCATACAAAGGATTAGCGCAGGAGAAATAATGCAACCAGAACAATCTAAATTGACTAGGTTACCTTCATTGAGCGAGCTGGAAAAAAGAGCAGATGAAGCATTATCTACTACTGATGAAACAAATACATCACTGCCAAGAATAACAGAAATTATTTGTCCAATTCTAGAAAGATATATGGCTGAAGAAGGTCGAAGAGGAACCGCAAGAGTTCATGTAACCAAAAACGGTGTTGTTTGTGAGAAATATATGATAAATAAAGTGGTTGGAGGAAGATCTTTTAATGGGTGTCAATTAAGATATAAATATAGAGGAAGGTTTGAAGGGACTGGTGAAGTTAGTGAGCTAGAATTTGACGACTGTCCATACAAAGGATTAGCGCAGGAGAAATAATGCAACCAGAACAATCTAAATTGACTAGGTTACCTTCATTGAGCGAGCTGGAAAAAAGAGCAGATGAAGAATTCAGTGACGAACCTAGAACAATCGCGCCAGGAATCATTGAAGTTATTTGTCCACTCCTACGAAGAGCTATGAGTCAATATGGACAGGGACTTCCTGAGGATAGGAGACCCAATGCTAGAATCCATATCATGAAAGGTAGAGTTATTTGTGAAAACTATTCAGTAGACTTCGACTGGAGAACAAAAGAAAGATATAGCAAATGTGAGCTAACAAGTCATGGATGTTCTTATAGTAATTTACCAGGCATTGAGGAACAACCAAAATGACATTCGATCTAACAAACTTGGACACAAGAACGAGAGATTTAGTAGCGAATAGCACAAACGCTTTTGAAGCGCTGGGTCATGTCAACCCAGAATTACTTGCTGTGGCGTACGCGCATAGGGAGGGATTATTTACTTCACAATTAATGCCTTCTATTGTCAGATTTAGAGAACTACAATCCGCTGAGAAAATAAATCTGATGCATGCTTTAGTAAGGCAGCAAGAGATACAAGAAGGAGCGAGTGTTGCGAGATATGCGATCGATGGAGAAACAACCAGAGCTAGAATTACGGCAGATGTCGACAAATATGCGGTTGATGGTGCGGTGCAGATCACAAGATTAAGGGAAGATGGATCAACGAGTAGGACAATAATTACTGAGGGTGGTTTGACAGAAAGAACTAGAATTACAGAAGATAATCTAACAGCGAGAGAAAAAAGAAAAATGGAATGTATTGAGTATGTTAACCGATTGCAATATGAGACCTTAGCGACTGCCTTGCAAGCGCAGGTAGAGGGGCAAAAGTATATTGCGGATCGTCATGTAGAAGCGGTTCATATAGAAGCTACCGCTAGACGCGATGCGATTATTGCTACAGAGAGTATAAGAGCGGACGTTGCCAGAGGAATATCTCGTGATCGCCTTGAGGAAAGAGTTAGAGTTGCGACATTGGCGTTTGAAGAGAAAATACGATCAGCGGAAATAGCAAGAGCGACAAACCGTGACACAAAAAAAGCTGGGGTAGTCGCTGCATACATAGCTGCAGAAACAAGAATATTGCTTGAATATATCAGAAGAAGCGCGGATCGTGACAGAGAAAGGGAAAGAACAATGCGACAGGGATTAGAAGTTGTAAAAGAAGCGGTAAAACAAGGTGAAAAAGAAGTGGATCTAACACTCACAGATGGAGAAAGAAGTATGTCTTTAAAATATCGCGCAAAAGAAAAATTGGAGACCAGTTAAGAGTTCTAATAGAGAAAAGTATACTCATAAATAAACTGATTTATAGTGGTCCATCGCGGGGATTCTACCAGTCAGAGAGTTTCTATAATTTTATGATGGAACTGCAACACAGAAAAGATAATGGCATACGCGCTCAAGATTTAAAAGTCGATCCAGAAAAAACAGGACTTACAGAGACTACATTTCACATGCCAGAAATGGGCGTAGGCATAGTCTATAGAAAATTTGGAGAAAGAGTAGCGCAAGTAAGACTTTTAGGAATGAGAGAAGAAAATATCAGTAGAATAGAAAAAATAATTCTTGATGCGGCAGTTAAATTCCCCACATAGGTTCTGTCTTCCGTTTCAATTCAGCTATTTCCTTGAGCACTACTATCTCATCTTTTTTCAAATATTTCTTGAGTTGTTTATATTTAATAAATTCTTTCTCAGTGAGATCAGAAAGTAAAATATCGTCTTCTTTGATCTGTCGTCCAACAATCACTCCTGGAATCGCTACCGCGACTTCTTTGCCTTTTTCTGCTTGCTCAACAGTTTCTCCCTCTAGTTGTAAGCTTTTAACATGCCCTGCTTTCGAGCCATCGAGTTTAATCAAGGAGATATCAGTTTTTAATATGCCTCCTTCGACTCTGACACCAACAACCGCGGGATTGCTCTGGCGAAACACACATCCGCGCAGAATATGGATTTTGCAAGGTCGAGTCATATCTGCTAGTTCTTGCATTTCGTCTTTCTTGGATTGTTGTTCTTTCCACGCGACATATTCTTCAATAATTTTGTAGATAACAGGATGGCAAATAGTTTTCACTTCAGTTTTTACAGGTTCAATATTAAAACCTAAAATAACTTTATACAGAAAATCTTTCTCTGCCTTCGCGTCAGCGATATCTTTCTTGGAGATGGGTCCCAAAGCCGCGCGTTTAATGGGAATCTGTTGCTGCCGTAATAATCCCGCTAGAGCTTCCAGGCTTCCAAGAGTATCTGCTTTGATAACAACGCCTTCTCCATCTGATTCAATTAATACCTCCTCAATTTCTGCTTGCACTTCCTCAACCATGGATTGGACATTGTCTTGAGCGACACGCAAAGGCATACCACCAACAACGCCAGTCAACTCTGGAGCGACAACACGAACACCGCAGGCTGCGTGCACTTCTTTGACTGATTGTAATTTTCCGCCACTGCCACGCTCTTGTTCAAACAAGGCTTTCACTTTCGTGACTAAAGGTTTATCTAAGGTTCCCAAGACGATAGTATCGTTCGTTTTCAAGCTACCATCATAAAGAACAACATCAAGCACAACACCAAGTCCAGCTTCTTCTTTCACTTCAAGAATAGTTCCCTTGCCAGGACCGCTCACAACAATCTGCAAGCTCTTTTCTAGATATTTTTGCGCTAATCCAATAAGAACCATCAAGAGTTCAGGCAATCCTTCTTGTGTCTTTGCGCTGACAGGAATAATCGCTATCTGATTAGTATAATCGCTGACTCGATCAAACCGTTCTGAGGGAAATCCTAGTTCGGAAAATTTAGCTACTAAAGTATAAAGGAGATTATCCAGTTCTTGTTGCGCTCGTTCTGATTGTCCTTTGATATTCTGTAAGAGGGAAGTCTTGCTGGATCTCCAGCCGTCAAGAACATCAATTTTGTTTAAGGCTACAATAAACGGAGTTTTGTATTGGCGAAGAATGGCGATAGATTCAATCGTCTGTTCCTGAATGCCTTGGTTGGAATCAACAACAAGAATAGCTAAGTCCGCGAGATTGCCTCCACGTTTACGCATATGGTTAAAGGCGGCGTGCCCAGGAGTGTCTAGAAACAACAGCCCAGGAATGTTTATTTTCGTAGAGGCTTGTTTCAGTAATGGTCCACAGAATTTTTCTACTGCGCTAAAAGGAATAGGATAGGACTTCAGTGATTGAGTGATGCCTCCAGCTTCTCCTTTGGTGATAGAAATCCCTTTAATCCGTTCTAAGATGCTCGATTTGCCGTGGTCAATATGACCTACAAGCACTACTATGGGTTGTCTGATCATGGGATCCTCTGCCTCTTTTCCTAGCGGAAAAAGGGTGAAAATCGTTTAAAAAGATTGGGGTTATAAGAGGTACTTAAAAGAAGGAGCTATAGCGACGGTCCCGCGATAATCACCATAATGTATTTCATCGTCCGCTGTACCTCTTGCAATTTCTTCTCTAGTAAGAAGATGAACGAAGGGGTCTCTTTTTCTAATTCCTCCTTCAACAAGTCTGCGAGAAACACGTGTGAGGTTTGCTTGAAATATTTCCCAAAAATATTCTGTGAGTTCTCCTTTTTGTTCACCTCGTGAGGTAGATAATTGTATACGAACTGTGCTAATAAGATTTAATTTTGGAAATCCGTTACGTACCAAAGCAAGAACTTGTTGATCGTGAATAAGTTCTTCATAGAGTTCTCGAGAAGGAGTACGCTCTCTACGTCTGCGACTGGCAAACCAAGAAGCGAAAGCTTCTAAAGCAGTTTTTCGATCATCAAGAGACTCTGGTAATAATAAACGCAAATCTTTTCCTTCCTCCTGAAAAGTAAGGCCGAGTTCTCGTTCTAAGTATTTTCTGGTAGTCTTTTTAGTATAATGAAAACTACCTCCTGGTGGACTATAAACAAATTTTCCCTGGCGCAAGCTATTTTCATTAAGAGTACCAAGAAATTTATCATGGAGAACAATTTTAATAAGACCTGCACAACTTATTCGACGTGGAATAGTTGAAGATATCATAAGGATCATTTCCTATCAGAATAGTTTTGAGATAATAATTTCCCTCGTTTATAAGAATGCACGAAAGATTTAAAGAGAGAATCTTGTTGTGTAGGATCATCAAGAGAACTTAAAAATTGAGATTTAAGGTCCCCAGGAATCAAAGAAAGCACACCACCATATAAAGAAGGAAATAAGTCTCTATTTTTGTTCAAAATCTGAAGTAAAGAAAGAGATTGTGCGACAAAATAATGTTCTGGTTTTTTAAGGGGGAGATTAGAGATACCAGACGGAGATTCTTGACGACGTTTGTCATTTCTTGAAGTTAGTTGAAGAGAGTCAGATTGTCTAAGGCTAAGATAAGTAAAAACGGTTCCTATATTATGTAAAAGCACCTCTACAGCCCCTATAGCAAACCTATGTTTATTATCATCTGTAGAAGATAATTGGAGCTGGTGTCGCTTAATAAGGTCTTCTAGTTGTTGATCGTGAATCTGAGAAAGTTGATCCAAAGAAAACATGGCTCTCAAGCGAGGATCCATTAGCAAAGAGATCATATCTAAGTCTACAGGACCTTTGCGCATATCAGTAAGATCACAAAGAGCAAACTTTAGAGAAGAACCATCTCCAGAACAACGATAAAGAATATTATCCGGTCGAAAATCGCCATGAATAATAGTCTCAGGAGCTTCCAAATATTCTATTAAAGACATGCGTTCACGATAATGACCATATCTTTGATTCCAATCTAACAACCTATTTTCAGAAGCGTCCTCATTTAGAAGATGTGGAATTTTAGCTTTAGATTGGCTAGATATATAAAAGTTTCCTAAAGTCTTAAACAAAGCACGTAAATTACGATTTAAAAATTTATGAATATCAGAGCGTTCATTGTATCGAAGAGAGACTTTCTCTGGATGTTCTCCAGAAGATAAATTTACTCGAGCTAAAGAATCATGACTTTCTGTGAGAATGGTAGTTAAATCCTTTTGTACATCTTGACGAAGGTCAGATCTTCTCTGTTCCTTTCTACTCCTCTTAAATGCCCAGTATTGTTCATCAAGTCGTTTATAGTATGATCCATCAAGAGCAGTCATAACTACAAAATGATTTGTAGGATCATGAAGCACAGGCTGTGGTTGATTATCATTAATTTCGTGCAGTAAAGAAAGGTTAATATATTCGGCTTGATCTAACTGCATTTCTGTTGGCTCAGCTAAGCCTGGTCGCATATGTATACTTTCTTCAGGAGGTAGAAATCGTTTGATAATAAAATTTTTAGGTCCTGCTTTTAAGTCAGAAGAAGTAATGGTGATTTTGTAAACTTCTGAACGAGTACCTCGATAGATTAATGCTACGTTATGTTCGATTTGAAGATCGGAAGAAATACTTAAAGATTGAGAAAGATGACTATGAAAGGGCTTAGAAGTAGTTATAGCTTTAATCCATCTCAAGTCCGGTGTAGCTTCGACAGGTACCATGTTTCATTGTTTCACCCCATTTGATTTAAGCGTTGATATTATTATATTAGTTTCTTTTCTTACTTGAAAATCCCTTTATAAAACTTTTTAAGAGTAGAGCTAGGAGTATCTTCCCTCCTCTCGATAGACTAATCGCGCTAAATTACGAGTAAAAACTATAATAGTCTTGAGGCGTTCAAAAGAGGAAAATAAGTGAGGATCCTTGCATTTTTTAATAGAAGTATTGCAGATATCTAGAAGCTTCTCGCGTTCTTTAGCAATATCATAGGCCAAATTCTCATCATGGTTATAAATAGCTTTCATAACATCAAGATAGAGTTTATGGGTTTTTTCATAAATAGAAAAGAAATCAGGTACTTTTTTAGGGGAATTGCCTGATTGTGTTAGTGTTCGCCCTATACGCTTAATCTCGTCTGCTATTAATTCTAGTTGTTCAACAATCTCATTAGAGAATAAAAGCTGAGGAATATTGGTATCGAGCCTCTTGATAAGTGGTGGATGGCGAAGACATTTTTTAACTATACGGTCAGAAAGATAGGCTAATCGATTAATATCTTTATCGCGACGAAGAAGGTCAGAAGAGTCATCTTCCAAAGAAATTGTCTGTAAATCTTCAAACATGGAGCGCAGAATAGTATCGATTCTCCTAATAATAACTTTAAAGGATATTTCAGAAGGATTAAGGAAGTCCTTAGCAACTAGCTTAGTTTTAGTTTGTTCTATAATTTCCAGAGCCATGAGGTTATTGAGCAGATTACGAATATAAGTCTGTTTTTCACGAAGCGTTTTCTCGCCTTGCAAAATAAAAGTATCATAACCAGCAAGATATTTAGAAATGATGCGTCGTTCAATATCAGATTCATCTAAAGAGTCAATATCAAGGGTAAGTGTAAGAGATTCAGGCTCAGTTTCTTCCATTCTCGGAGAAACAACAAGCTCATTATTCCCGTTCTCATTCATGTAAACCATATCACCTTTCTGTAAATTATTTTTCCTCAACCAGTCCTTCGGAACAGAAACTACAAAAGAGCTATTGCCAAACTTGATCAGTCGTCTATAATCCATGTTTCATCCCCCATAATATGTATTGGAAATACTACCGTAATCTTTTCGGTAAAATATATCCCTAATATATAGAATATCGGACACCTATATATAAATCTATCCCTCTATATGCTTCTATGAGTAGCCACCAACACTGGGGGGTGAAATCGATGGCAGCGCACAAAGATCGAACAAAAAAAGAGATGTACGAGTTGTTTGATGAGCTGGAAGAGAACGATGATTTCTACAGTGAGAACGAGATAGGGTCGTTGTTGGAAGACGATGAAATCTCTGACGAAGAAGAAGCCTTCATGATGGGCTATATGGACCTTGATGAAGCGCGGTGAGGACAAACCCATGACTAAGTACCGAATGTGCATAGCCTGCGCGACACTCATCACCAAGAGTGCGCGCTCTGATCCCTATATTTGTAGGGAATGTGAGCGAGAAATGCGGGCGATGGAGCTCCTAACGCCAGTCTATCATCAACGTTTCGAGTAAACACCATGCGACAAGACCAGATAAACAGCAAGCAGCGGCCAAAGAAGAAAAGAGGTATCAGGGAAAAGCCGTTGTATCCTATTGATATCGAGATTATTCACGAATAAATGACTGGGGTACGCTGATATAAAGAGTGTCACCAATATATTTTGCGGACGCCTTCAGCATGTTCGCGGTTGAAGGTAAATCAATCGAGCGATAATAAGTTTTGACATGCTTTCCAAATGCTTTGTGTTCTGCTAGAACTTCTACAGTTCGTCCAGCCATTTTCAAAGTCAAATAACGTCGATCTACATCGGGTAAAGTGACCTTAATGAGAATCTCTTTGAAGTTTTGGGACATTTCGCTGTACGGTTCTTCAAATTGACCCATCGCTTTCTTCACAGCGTTGACATTCTTCTTGAGAATCTTGACAAATTTATTGAGATCTGCTTGTTCTAAGAAAGACATCTCTTTTTTTGTTCTTTTTCCCACCTATACACCCCTAGTTTAGGGATTAATAAAGATGATGGTCATGTACGCCTTTATAGGAATATAATTCTTGCGCAGTAAACCATAAGGAAATTTCTCTATCCGCTTCTGCTTTAGTTCCTGACGCGTGCACTAAGTTTCTTACGGATCGTCCTTTGTTGTCGCTTAAAGCGTAGCTGTCTAAAGCAAAGTCTCCGCGAATAGTGCCAGGCGATGCTTGTCTGGGTTCTGTCGATCCAACAATCTTTCTGCCAAGATCAATAGCGTGTGGTCCCTCAAGCGCAATCGCGACAACAGGTCCTTCTTGCAAGAAAATTTTGTTCATTTTTTGGACACGTTCAGCGATTTGCTTTGGCGTTTCTTTCAAGGTCATGCCTTTTTCCGCGTAGCTTTTTTTTGTTTTTTCCGCTAACGCGTTAGCCCATTCTTCCGTAACAACATAATGGTTGCTTGCCATCATATCGCTTGCTTTAACAAGTTTCAATCCGACAATCTTCAGACCAATTTGTTCAAAACGTTTGAGAATTTCTCCCACTAATCCTTTCAAGACACCATCGTGTTTGACCAGAATTAGGGTGCGTTCCATCATAGTTTATTGAGTTTTTCTTTTGACTTTTGAGAAGCTGAAAGTTTTTCTTCATGTCTAGCCCATTTGACTCGTAAAGCTTTTCTGCCAAGGACTAAAGAGTTTTTTCTGCATTTAGAGCCGCAAAAATAAAGAATTTTAGCGTCATTGCGCACATACATGATGCCTGTTCCAGGGTTCATGGTCTTTCCGCAGAAGCTGCAGAGAGTCATGTTTTTCTACCGCCCTTGGAATTTTGTGTTAGGCTGCGAGCTTCAATTTCTGTTTCTCGCAAGAGTAAAACATCTTGTTCGCGAATAGCTCCTTTGACATTGCGTCGCAAAACTTTGCCCTTATCTATGCCATCCATAATACGGCAGCGAACTTGAGTAATGCCTCCACGAGTGCCAGTTCTGCCAACAATCTCTTCAACGATAGCGGGTACAGCGGGAGTAAAATTAACAGTCGTTCCTTTTTGTTGTTGAGGTTGTTCTGGAACAGCGGCTTGCTGTTTGTCAGGTCTCTTGCCTGGAGGAGCAGGCGCTTGTTTTGGAACAGGAGGTTGATCAGCCATAGTCTACCTGGTTATTTGGATTTAGCCGCGATGTCCTTAATCAGATCAGCGGCGTCCCCTTCTTGAACAATGGCTACACTCACAGTAGGAACACTTAAACCAGCGGCGGCGCCTAATTCTTCTTTGCTTGCCTTGGCGACAAAAAGAACTTTCTTTTCCGTGCATAAGGGAGCTAAGTGCAGAGTGATTTCTGGTGGATTAGCGTCTCCAGCGATAACAACGAGTTTAGCGATGCCACGTTCAATAGCTTTCGTGGTTTCATTAGTGCCTTTTTTAATTTTGCCTGTTTTTCTGGCGATTTCAACAGCTTCGTAAGCTTTTTTTAAGAGTTCATCTGACATGGTGTACCTCCCTCAAACCCATAAGGTCATTGGTACAAAAAGAACCAGCTCAACGCTTTAAAAAGGTTTCTATCAACGTTTAGTTATTTTGCGCGGCAGATCGAAAATGAGTAGAAATATAAAAGAGAAGAAACAAGACTGCTACGGCGATCGTAATAAAAATAATATTCTTCAAGATAATGATAAGAGTCCAGAGCAAGGCGAAATGGAGAAGTGCGAGCAACAGACTGACAAAGAAAATAACAAAGCCAACCGCGCCATCAATCCATCTACCGATAAGAGGTATTTTTCGAACGTAGTTGGACATAACGGAAAGAGGTCCAAAAAGTAACATATAACCAGCAAACAAGATAAGAAGAGTCATAAGTCGTAAAAACATAGCCCAGAATTTATCTTGTTCTTTAAGTGCTGCATAAGTTTGCTGATAATTTTTTGTAGACACCAGTAAATATTTTTTGTTGCCACTGTCACTAATAACTTGGCCATCAGAATTTCCAGCTACTAACAAGGAAGTAGTATCTCTGATATAATGCATGCTTTCTCGGTGAGTGGTATCAATGTCTTTTTTATATTCTTCAGCTCCAATAATTTTAGCGTTTTCTGATGTTAGAACTTTAAAATTTCCTAAAGAAAAAGGTGGAAATTTAGTCTCTTTGGAGAGAATATTCCAATTGCTTTCATTGACGCTATAACATTGCTCACATTTTTCTTCATCATTATTGTCACGACGACATTGTTGTCCTTTTTTTTCAAGTACCTGTTGATTTTGTTGCAACGCGCCACAATAATCTTTAACCATATATTGTAGTTCTTCTTGTTGGTAGTCATAGTAGAGACAATTTCCTGTTACTCTGTTATTATAGCAAGGAATAGGATCAGTGGTAGTTGCAACGCCCGTTGTTCTAATATACCCTGTTGCTCCGCTCATGGGTGTTACTTCTTTCGTTAAAGAGAATATCTTCGCGCTATTTTGGCTTTCCGCAAACCACAACACCATTGGGGCAAAAAGAATAAGAAACAAAAGACCTACAAAAATGCCTACGACACTTTTGAACAATAAAGAAATAGGATTTGACGATGGAGCTCGCTGTACCGTTCCAGGAGCTGGAGTTTGGAAGTCAACCATAGTAATTTGTGATTTCTGTTGCTTTAAATAGATTCTCTTTTTTACGTAGAATCCTAATAAAAGGAAGATTTATATAGAAAAGAAAATGAATAAATATATGCAGATAAAAAAAGCAATGGGTGTGTTAATTCTCTGTATATTTATTTCAGCCTGTTCAACAGGGCAAACAAAAACTAATGAGAATAAAAAAGTTGTCGTTGAAGATAACTCTTATTTTGTAGGTAAGTGGAAAGCAGAAAAAATATATGGTGTTGATCCAAGCGCTCAACAACTCGTCGAGGGTCAGTTAAGTGCATATCCTGATGGATTATATATGGAATTTACAAAAGATGGAAAGGCATGTTCAATGTGGGACGGCGCTACCTGTACCGCCTATGGACAATCCTATCAAACAGAAGGAAACTTGTTGCTAATGAAACAAGAAGGTTTGACTGGACCTGAATTTAGATATATGTGGAAAAAAACAGGAGAAGCAAAATTAGAGTTAACTGCAGAATTTTTGATGGATAACAAATGGACTACAGCAATAAAATATATGCTCGTTAAGGCATAAAATCAAAAGAGATTTATTCAAAGTTTTTTAACTAAAAACCCATTCTTAGTCAAAGGCAAGATTTTCACAGCGGTCCCCTTTTTAAGATGAAGATGCTCTGCGAGTTCTGAGGGAATTCCTAAAGCTAGACTTCTGCCGCTGATGGTTATTTTTCGTTGAAAAGCGAAAGCGTGTTTTCTAAGTTAATTAGTTCTCTGTTCCATTCTTTTTGCTTGCTGTTCGGTAAAAAAGAATTCATGACACTTTCCACATTGATAAGCGGGAACCTTGGTTAAAGGAAACCCCTCATCAAATTCGTAGTTTTTAAGCAGAACAAGCTTCATCTCTTTGTTGCATGTGGCGCAATAAATTATCCCTTCTTTTAAGTGTGTAAGCTTATCTAAATAGTTGATAGACTAATGGGAGAATTCAAATATAAAAGCTTTTATATCTAGACTAAATGAGATAAATCATGAGTTCCATACAAGAGACAGCCTACAAATATGCCTTACAGAACGCTATTCGTTACAATGGTAAAGCTAATCCTGGCGCGGTCATAGGAAAACTCTTTCTCGAGCATAAAGACATCAAAAAAGAAGAAGTCATCAAGACAGTCAATGAGATAGTCAAAAAAGTAAATAAATTATCCGTAGAAGAGCAGACAAAAGAACTAGACAAGTTAGCTCCAGAATTATTGCACATAGAGGCTAAAAAAACTGACTTCAAAGAGTTGCCGAATGCGGTCATGGGTAAAGTAAAAACTCGTATTGCTCCAGAACCATCAAAATACATGCATCTTGGACACGCTCTCGTATTCATCATCAACAAAGCATATGCGGACAAGTACAAGGGAAAATGTTTATTCCGTCTAGAGGATACTAATCCAGAAAAAGCGACACAGGAATTTGTAGACAGTATGGATGAAGATATGAAGTGGCTGCGTTTAACTTACGATCAGAAGATTATTTGCTCTGAAAGAATGGATAGCTATTACAAATATGCTGAAACATTAATTAAAAATGGTAATGCTTACGTGTGTACTTGTAGTCAAGAAAAAGTAAAAGAGGGAAGAGAGAAAAAAGTGCGTTGTGCTTGTCTAAAGAAACTAAAACACAAAGAAGAGTGGGGAAAAATACTGGAAGGCGAATATGAGGAAGGAAAAGCGAATCTAAGGCTTGTTGGTGATATGGAATCAGACAACGGAGTTCTTCGTGACCCTATAATCATGCGAATTTCAAAGAAAAAACATTATGCGCAAGGAAATAAGTATTATGCGTGGCCTATGTATGATTTCGAAAACGCAATTGAAGATTCTATTGAGAATATTACGCATATCGTGAGAAGTAAAGAGTTTGAACTACGTTTATTTTTACAAGATCTTATCAAAAAAATGCTCAAGTTACCCAAGCAAGAAGTAATTGAAATTGGTAGATTCAACATTATCGGTAAAACAACACAAGGAAGAGAGATTCGTGCGTTAATTGAGTCTGGAAAAGTAAAAAGCTGGGATGATCCACAATTAGTCACTCTCAAAGCTCTACGTCGTCGTGGCTTCGATCCAGAGACATTTTGGGATTTAGCTAAAGAAGTCGGTTTGTCCAAATCAGAAACCAATATCAGTGAGGAAATGCTCGAGACATTGAACAGAAAACGTATTGACAAAAAAGCAAAAAGATATTTCATGGTAGAAAATCCTAAGAAGATAGTGATTGGAGATCACAAGCTCAAAGAGACAACAGTTCCTCTCCACCCAGAAGTCAAGGAGCATGGTCATCGAGTCATTAAGATCAATAATGAGTTCTACGTCGAAGATGAGATCAAGAAAGGAAAAGTCTACAGGTTCATGCACTTGTTCAATTTCAAAGACAATAAATTCGTCTCAGAGCCCTATGATCAGAAGTTAAATGCGCGGTTGATCCAATGGTTGCCTGTCGCTAAAGACGTAGTCAAGGTAGAAGTATTGATGAAAGATGGAACGATAAAAGAAGGACTAGCGGAGCCAGCAATCAAAGATCTTAAAGTTGGAGAAGTCATTCAATTCGAAAGAAAGTTTTTCACACGATTAGATAAAAAAGAAAAAGATAAATTATATTTTGTCTACACGCACAAGTAGATTAATAAGGGGACAAAAGGAAACAAAAAAATGACACTAGGATTAGAAGAGATTACCCGAGAAGAGGCGCAGATATTACGAGATGAAGGAAAAAAACTGAGAATAGAATTACCTCTAGTAGACGAAAACTCATGGGTTGATAGATTAAGCAACCGAACTACATGGATTCCAAGTCTTCTCTATTTTGGACTCATAGATAAGATGGGTAAATGGGTAAAAACCAGAAGATTAAAGCAGTTTGAGAAAAAAGTAAGAGAAATTGCGGATGAGTATGGGGCTACTGCAATATATAGAGTTAAAGAAAACACAAATGCTGGAGAAACCCAAGCAGTTCCAAGAAGAGTCGAATTTTATAGAGAATAATTATTTCCCATATCTTCGTTGTCGTTTCTGGAATTCATTAATGCAAGCGACAAAGTCTTTCTTTTCAAATTCAGGCCATAATGTATCGGGTAAGAAAATAATTTCACTATAGATAGATTGCCAAGGCAAAAAGCCGCTTAAACGTGATTCAGATGTTCTAATGATTAAGTCTGGTTCATCTTGCATGTAGAGGTTTTCAGAGAACACTTGTTCATTAATGTCTTCAATTTTAAGTTTATTATCTTTAACTTGTTCGGCTATTTTCTTTGCTGCGTCAACAACTTCCGCTCGTCCACCATAGGCCATAGCGAAATTGACAACATATTGAGTGTGACTCTTAGTCAAATCCATTATTTTTTGCATGCGTTCCTGAATATCTTTGGGAAACATCCAAAGTCTTCCTATAAAATGGAAGCGAAGATTGCTCTCATGAATTTTAGGATCCGCGAGGACAGTGTCAAATTCCTTTCTGAAAAGATCCATTAAGTAGTTAAATTCATTTTTAGGTCTATCAAAATTTTCAACAGAAAACGCGTATAAAGTTAATTCTTTGATATCGTATTCCTTGCACCACTCAAAAAGATGTCTTAGTTTTTTTGCCCCCCACTCATGTCCTTTCCACGGTTTTAACATTAAGCGTTTAGCGAATCGTCTATTACCGTCAAGAATAATTCCTATATGGTGAGGCACGTTGTTGAGTGTTGGTTTCATTGCTAAGACCTCTAAAGAACTGCGGAAAATTGATTTAAATACCTTTCGTTGGTTACCGGAGAATTACACAGCGCCTGCGAAAAAGAACAAGCCAAGCAAGAAAAGTCCATAGCACAAAAAGAGCAGGAAGCCAGTAAAAAATTGTGAAGAACGGGAAGAGAGAAGGAAGTGTGTTAAGAGAAGAGTCATCACTAGCATCATCGGTAAAGCGAAAAAGAGATCAAACGTGGTGAAGGAAAAAGAAGTGATCAGCGAGGCCGTTCCTAAAATAAGCAGGATGTTAGCTATGTTCGAGCCAATAATATTGCCAAGGAAAACATCTGCCATGCCCTTGCGTGTTGCGCTGATAGTCACAAACAGTTCGGGAAGCGCTGTGCCAAAGGCGACAAGAGTAAGAGCGATCACTTGCTCGGAAAAACCAAGTTCAGCGCTAAGAAGAATGACAGAAGAGATAAGATAATGCGCGCCAAAAATCAGAGCGACAAACCCCAAAGTCAAATAAGTCAAGCTCAGGAAAAAAGACAGGCTCGCGAAAGGTGTTCTGCGTTCTTTTGCGTAAGTCTGAAGCTCACGAGTAACTAGTCGTGGAGAGGTCTTCATAAGATACAAAAAATAGCAGAGAAAAACAAAGAGGAACGCGAGACCTTCAAAGAAAGTAAGGCTGCCATCCAGAGAAAGAATCAATAACAGAGAAGTCACCACAAGAAGAAAAACAGCGTCATTCTGGAAAAAGCGTTTTTGAAAAGGAGCCGCGAGAAGAAAAAGTCCAAGTGCCATATTAAACCCAAGATTGTAAAGGTTGCTGCCAAGAACATTACCTAAGCCAATAGCGGGAGTCCCGCGAAGCGCGGCGAAGATATTGGTGGCTAGCTCAGGGAACGACGTCCCAACAGCGATCACAGTCAAGCCGATAATAAAAGGAGAGATGCGTAAATATGCCGCCAAAGAAGCTATCTCATCCACAACAACATCAGAACCTTTGACCAGAAGTCCGAGAGAAGCGATAAGGATAAAAAGAGTCAGGAGCATGTCCAAGCCTTCGCCAAGAATCTTTTTAATGCTTTCGCGGAACCAGAAAATTTATATACTCTATAATGATAACAAAAAGCTACTATAGGTAAGTGATAATAAAATGGCCTTTGAAATCTTTACTGCAATCCAAGAGTACTTAACAGTTATTCTGCTATTACTTGCCGCGGTAATCTGGTACAAAGTCAGAAAAGAACGTGATGTTACTGGAATCAGATCTTATCGTATTTTCAATGTCATCTTGTTGCTCGCGTTGCCATTTTTGCTCCGCGTCATAAAATTCATACCTGAAGATATCAACCGTATCTTGCAGGCGGCGTTATTTTTCTTGATTTTCTTTGCTTTGTTCATTATTGCGACTCGTGAAAACAAGCGGATGCAGAGAGAAAGAACAAAAGAGCTCAAGGAATTGTTGTCTGAATCACAAAAGCATCCTATTCGTTATGAGTTCGCCCGTCGTATTGTCCTTCCTGAATTGCAAAAGCTGCGCAAAAAGGAAGAGGAAGCGAAAAAGCAGCAAACGTTATTTGATGTAAGATTGAAAGAAGTTGAGAAGCGTGAGGCAAAAATCAAGGAAGAGTTCGAAACAATAAAGAAAGAAAGAGAAAGCGTGAAGCAAGAAGAAGTGCGAAAGACACAATTGCAAAAGGAAAATGAGCAGAAAGAAAAAGAAATGAGGAAGAAAGAGGAAGAAATAGCTAAGCTCTTGGAAAAAACAAAAGATCGTGAGTCTCAATTAAAAGCTGCACAAGAAAAAATAGCCCAGCGTGAAGTGGAGTTGGAAAAGAAATATGAGGAAACAGGTAATAAGTTCAGAGCGAAGAAAACACAGGAATTAAACCAATTGCGCGCTGAATACAAGACTATAAAGAATCAAATGTATGATCGCATCAAGCGGCGCGAAGAGGAATTTAACCGCTTGGAAACAGATTTAGAACGCAGAGAACAAGAGCTTCGCGACAAGATCAAGCTGTATCAGAATATCGACAAGATAACTGAACAGAAGAACGCGGAGATGGATCGACGCCGTCAGGCGTTGCGCAAGATAGAAGAAAAAACTCTCCGTGAGGCGCAGCAAGTGCGTGAGGCGCAGCAGCAGCATGCTGAAGAGCGTCGCAAGTTACAGCAGGAAACAGAAGCGTTCAAAGATCATGAAGATGAAGTCAATGAAGAAAAAGAAAAGAGTGACAAGAAAGTCGCGCGCGTAGAAAAAACGCTAACAGATGCGCAGCAAATTCGTGAAGAGGCTCGCCAGAAGGAGCAAGAAGTTGCTACTTGGAGGCAAGAGTTAGATGCTCGTCAGAAAGATATGGATCGTGAAGAGACACGTATTGCCAAAGAGCGTTCAGATCTCGGAAAACAGGAAATGGAGATAAGCAAGAAAGAAGGCGATTTGCTTATGGAAAAATCCGCGTTTGATGAGTTGAGAATAAGCGAAAAGAAGATGCGGCGCGAAGCCATGAAGGAAAAAATGCCAGAGAAGAAAGAGAATGGCATGGTGAAGAGGAAGTAAAATGGTCTACGAAAATATTGCGACGATATTGAATGGAGCTGCTCTCCTGTTTACAATACTAACACTAGTTCTTACAGTAAAAAATCGTGAGTTTGAGCGCGGTGAGGTAGAGAATACAGTCAACGCGTTGTTATTCGGATTTTTTATCATGATGATCATCATGGTCATTAGAGTCATAGAAAGTCTCAACGCGTGGAAGCCAGAGCTCTTGTCTGGAGTCACTGCTGAAGCCACAACGTATGTAGGGTATTTGACACAGATTGAAACGCTCGCGCTTGCTCCATTATTGGCGGTATGTTGTCTAGTAGCGATGTTTTTAGCCAAAGATCTGCTCGAAAAATAAGCAATGAAGCAGTCAACAGGAGATGTTCTTAATAGAATTGATATATGGCATTACAATCTCTTTAGAAAACATTATAATAAAGAAGTAGAAAAAGAGGCAATAAAGGTTGCTAGAGATGCTTTAATAGAGAAAGGTTTAGAAAAAAAAGTAGTAGACCAACATATGAGTATTCTCTCACGAGTGACTATAACAAAACTTGCAGAAACTTATTTTTTAAATAGATATTACCAATTAGAGGGGTTCGCCAATAGAGACAATCAAGATCAAGAAATAACAACAAGAGCTCAATCAGCATTTAAAAAACTAGAGGGGTTTGTTGATGCGGTAGAAAAGAGAGGAGGTAAAAAATCTGTAGAAAAGCTAACTGAAGAGGAAATAAAAGAAGCTTTTCAAAAAACATTTAGGACTTGGAAAGGATTTGTTAAATTTAGGGAGAAAGTTATAGAGATAGAAAGTAGAGAATTGTATGACCATATGTCAGTTTTAGCATTTGGAGAAAGATTTCTAATAAGTCTATATGTTGTAAAAAAAACACTTCACTGTATTTATAAAAAGTTCCCAGACTAGCAGAGTAAAAACAAGCGGAAGGTTTATAAATCACCATAAGTTAGAAAAGGTATATTTCTGGTGACAATTTCATGACACAAATGGAAGATATGGTAAAGAAAGGGACGACAACAGTCGGTATAGTATGCAAAGATGGCATTGTTCTAGCCGCGGATAAGCGGGCGACTGGCGGAAATATCATTATGGATAAGCATGTGGAAAAAGTAATTCCTATTACAGACAATGTCGCGATAACAACAGCGGGCCTTGTTTCTGATATCCAGCTCATCACAAAAGTCATTAAAGCGGAATTAAATCTCAAAAAAATGAGAACAGGTAAGGAGCCTTTAGTGAAAGAGGTTGCAAGTTTACTTGGTGTCATTGTCTACAATAACATTCGTAAGTTCAGCACTATTCCAGGAATTGTAGGATTCAACTTGGGTGGTGTGGATAAAGAAGGATTCCACTTGTATAATATTGGAGTCGACGGCTCATTGATGAAATATGAGGATTATAGTGTAAATGGATCAGGAATGGTTTTCGCTTATGGTGTCTTAGACACGCTCTACAAAAAAGATATGATGATAGGTGACGGAGTGAAGCTGGCGATAAAAACTATTAATGCTGCCATTCAGCGTGACACTGCTAGCGGCGATGGTATTGACATCATTGCTATCACAAAAGCTGGTGTAAAAAAAGTATTTAGTCAGAAAATAAATACCGTTATAGATGCGTAGAGAGATACAAGCTTCTCAAAAGAATTAGTTGATTGAAAGAGAGTGTAAAAAGAATTTAGAGTTATACTATGGCCTCAATTATTGATGAAATCTTAAAGCACCTTCCAGAAAACGCGCAGATTAGTGAAACGATTTTCGAGGGAGCTAATATTATCTTGTACACCAAGAGTAGAGACTTCTTCATTAATCATCATGACGCGATCAGGAATATTGTCAGCATCATCAAGAAGCGTGTTGAGCTCCGTCCAGATGCTTCTATCACTGTCGATCCAGAGAAAGCTGAGGCGATCATCAAGAAGATTATTCCAGAAGACGCGGGCATTGTGAAGATCATTTTCGACATTCCACGATCCATTGTTATCATCGACGCTGAGCGTCCGGGCGTAGTCATAGGCAAGCAAGGAGAGTTGTTACGGGAGATCAAGCAGCAAGTCTATTGGGTTCCTTTGATTCGCAGAACACCCGCTTTGCGATCACAGATCATTGAGAACATTCATCAGGTCTTGTATGAGAACAATGACTATAGAAAGAAATTCCTCGACAAGGTAGGCCATCGTATTTATGACGGTTGGCTAAGAGGAGAGAAAAAACAGGAATGGATCCGTATAACAGTTTTAGGCGCTGGTCGTCATGTCGGTCGCTCCTGTATGTTTCTCCAAACTCCAGAATCAAGAATTTTATTAGACTGTGGAGTCAATGTCGCGGCTTCAGAGCAGGACGCCTATCCGCAATTAGACACGCCAGAATTCCGTATGGAAGAATTAGACGCTGTCATTCTCGCGCATTCACACATTGATCATGGCGGTTTCATTCCTTACTTGTATAAGATGGGGTATCGTGGTCCAGTCTATGCTACTGCTCCAACAAGAGATGTCATCGCTTTACTCACGTTAGATTACATTGGTGTCGCGTTCAAGCAGGCGAAAAAAGCGCTCTACGCGGCGACAGACATTCGTGAGATGGTCAAGCATACTATTTGTTTAGACTATGGTGAAGTGACTGATATTACGCCGGATATTCGTCTCACCTTTTACAACGCGGGTCACATTTTGGGAAGTTCCATGGTCCACTTGCACATCGGCAATGGGCTGCATAATTTATTGTACACAAGTGATTTCAAGTACACGCGCACAGCGTTATTGGAAGCCGCTGAATCAAGATTCCCTCGTTTGGAAACCGTCATTATGGAAAGTACCTATGGCGCGAAAACTGATGTGTTGAATCCAAGAAAAGAAGCGGAAGACGCGTTGCTCGAGGCGGCAAGACAAACCATCGATCGTGGCGGAAAAGTGCTCATTCCTGTCTTGGGAGTTGGTCGCGCGCAGGAGATTATGCTCATCCTCGAAGAAGCTGTGCGTACGGGAAAATTAATGAAAGTGCCTATTTATGTGCACGGTATGGTATGGGACGTGACTGCTATTCACACTGCCTATCCAGATTTCCTCAATCGCAATATCAGAAAAGCGATCTTCCATAAAGATGAGAATCCATTCTTGTCAGACATCTTCAAGCGTGTTGGTTCAAGAAAAGAGCAGGATCAAGTAGTCAATGAAGAAGGTCCATGTATTATTTTAGCTACTGCGGGTTTCCTCAACGCGGGAGCGTCTCTAGAATACTTCAAGTTGCTCGCGAATAATCCAAAAAATACTCTCATTTTCGTTTCCTATCAATATGAAGGAAGTGTGGGTCGCAAAGTACAGGCGGGAGATCGCGAAGTGCAATTGCCCAATACAGGGGAACGTCCAGAAACAGTCAAAGTCAACATGGTTGTCAAGTCCATTAGCTCTTTAACCGGTCACGCTGGTCGTAATGAATTGATGCGTTTCGTCCATGATCTGTCACCTCGTCCAAAAAAGATCATTATCAACCACGGAGAAGCGAGCAAATGCTTGGATTTGGCTTCATCCCTCTACAAGCTATCGCACATCGAAACCATTGCTCCAAGAAATCTCGATTCTATTAGATTGTTGTAAGAATTCCGAAAAAAGAGTAAATTTTCCGAAATTCAGTGTTTTTCCGAAAAGTTTATAAAACTTAAAAAACTAAGAATAGTGATGGAACAAGTATACACATTCATGACTGATAAGGTAAAGCTAGGAAATAAAGGGCAACTAACCATACCTAAAAAGATTCGTGATGAAAGTAATTATAAGAAGAATGATACATTTATTCTAAAGCGTATGCCGAGTGGTACAATGACGCTAGAGAAACAACAAAAGAGCGATCCTTACGATATGATGTTCAAGGCGATCGCGATGGCTCCTAAATTTAATGCGGACAAGGCGTGGGAAGAAGTAAGAGCGGAACGAAAGCGTGAAAGGTCATGAAATATTGCGCGGATACGTGGTTTATTCTAAAAGTATTTGAAAAAGACCAGCAAGGAGCGCAGATTATAGAGGATACAAAATTAGGAAAAGCGAGGATAATAATACCTATCAGCACATTCGCGGAAGCGACAAAAAAACTAATGCAAGGGGGCGTTCCATACAGTGTAATCGAATTATTTTTTCAAGGAGTTGAAAGCTCAGAAAAAGTAACATTAATTAGTCTAGAAAAAGATATCGCTCTCGAAGCGGCGAAAATTGCGTTAAGCTATAATATAGCGATGCTGGACGCGTTTGTAGCCGCGACAGCGAAAACAATGGGCTGTGAGTACGTTCTCACTAAAGATACGGATTTTAAGCCATTGATAAAAGGAAATTATCTAAAAGTAAAATCTTGGTAAGAGTTGATTACAAGAACATGATGATGCGAGAAAAACAAAAAATAAAGACGCCTGAAGACAGACTGATAGAGATAGTAAAAAAAGTCCCTCACTTTGGTTGGAAACAGGCGTGGAAAGAAGTGAAAGCGGAAAGGAAATGTGAAATATCTTGAAGTTTTATTGATATTACTATTAAGTAGGAACAAAAAGAAAGATTTATATAGGACCTTTTTCCCAGAGAAGATATGAAAACCTATGGCTTTATGATGGTCTTCTTGCTGGGTATGATAATAGGAGTTCTTTTCCTTGCGTATGTGCCTCAAGATAAGCTCGAAATTCCTCTGTCAAAAGAAGTTCGAGAAACACCTATTCAAGCGCCTAAAGATCGTATCCAAGATGAGAGTATCCAGGTCTTCAACGACAAGGTCGTTATTGATCTCAAAGATTTGAACGGGAGAAAAGTATCTTGGTCATCTTATGCGGACACAGAATCCATGGTGCCAACTTTAGATCAGGGATGTAATGGGTTGGAATTTGTTCCTGCTTCACAAAAAGATCTCCATGAGGGTGACATGGTCGCTTTCGAGAAAAACAAAAGGATGATTATCCATCGAATTCAAAAAATGGGTCAAGATCAAGAAGGATGGTTCGCCATTACGAAAGGAGACAACAACCAGTATAATGATGGCAAGGTCCGCTGGTCAGAAATAAAATATGTGACCTTCGGCATTATCTGTTAAAGCTTGGATAATTTTTTCTCTTGATATTCATGCAGGCATTCTTGTGAGCAGAACTTTAAAGTTTCATCATCAAATTCTTCCTCTACAGCGGAGTCTTCAATCATCTTTTTGCATTGAGCGCATTTGATAACAACTTCACTTTCATTATAGCCTTTCATGAAGCCTTCATCTACATCATCTAATTCATCTTCATCTTCTAGAAGTTCTTCTGGATCAGAATAGACATCATCATCTTTCTCATCTACTCCAATAGTATCATCGTCCTCTCCCATAAGCAAATCGCCAGAAAAATCCTATTTAAGCTTATCGTTGCTGTAAGCGTTGTTTCTGAAAAGAGACATTAAGGGACATTAACACGTCATGGTGTCAAAGGAAGTCTGGATAGTGTCACGATGACTCTTATAAGTGGAAGAAATGCAGGAAAAATCAGCTAAATAAGTATAGCCAGAAGGGCAGCTCAAGATACGCGCGTCTCCCACTCGCTCATCAAGAATAGTGTAGTGCGCAGTCACAAATGATTCTAAGACTGTGTAGTCTCCAAGTGCCATGGGATCGCTAGAGCGAAGAGAAGCGAAGAAGGATTGCGCGGCTTGCAAATAAGTTTGTGTGGAAATAGTCAGGTTGAAGGCGCAAGATTTATCCGCAAAAAAAATTCCAGTTGGTTTTCCAGCGACATTGGTAGTCATCTGCTCTTCACCCATATCAGGGACATCTAGGGAAAAAGTGTAGTGACGAAGATGAACAGAAGGAGTGCATCCGCTTAAAAAAAGAGTGAAGAAGAGAATAAGAAAGAAATAATAGTTAGGCATGGCGCGATTAGTCTATTTTTCCACTACCAGTAATGGGGTAGCAACAGTTATTGACGTCGCATCCATATTTTTCTGGATCTCCACAATCGCTAGGCTGAGAACAGCTTTGCCCGCCAGTTTTACAAATAGGAGGTTTAGGATCTGGCTGACAGGAGCAACCGCTTGGACCATTAGGTTTGCAAGTGTAGTTGGGTGAGCAAGCGCCGCCACAAACAAGCCCTGAACAATAAGGCAATGCTCTGCAACCGCTCGGAGTGATTGGTCCTGTTGTAGATCCTCCTGGGCCCCATCCTGGGAGAGCGGGTGGTAATGGCGGCACTACAGGTGCTGGATCGCCTGGTCCGCCGGGATAAGGTCCAACTGCTCTGCGAGCACTTCCACTACAAGTACAGTCTGCTAAACAGGTAGTTCCTGCGGGACAATAACCTACAGTACCAGGCTCACATTCTTCGAAAAAATCAACCCGACCATTGCCACAGCTACTGCCACCTAAAGGTCGACAGTCACAGAAAGCGGTGCATTCTTTTCCAACAGGACAACCTGAAGGACTTTTTCCAGTATCACATTGCTCCCATCCTGTAGATGAAATTTTACCATCGCCACAATAATCAGTAAAAGTATAGCAGGTGCATCCTTTAGTGCATACTTTGCCAGTACCACAGCCACTAGAAAGAATAGGATCACCATTATTCGCGCCATCATCGCAAAATTCTGGACCCTCGATGTTACCATTGCCACAAAATGCGGGAGGAATACTGGGTGATGTGCATTGACAAGTGAGATGACTACAGCGTTGTGGTGAAGTGCAAGCTCCAGGAGGAATAACTTGACCGTTTGCATCAAATTCACAATTTTCTGAACCTTCAATACGACCATCGCCACAAGTACTGCCGATGCTAGGAGGTTCACAAACACCACCTTTAAGAAGATTACAAATATCGCCTAAATTGCATTCACTGTTTTTAGTGCAGGGTCTGCAGGCGCCAAAAATAGGGCTAACAATTTCTTTGTCGCAGATTTCATTGCCATAGTTGCATTCATTATTGCCACCACAAGGGCGACATTGTTTAATGAGAGTATCACAGATGGGTTTTTTTGGATCTTGCGATTTGCATTCTGCATTGTTAATACAAAGACCAATACCTTCTCTACCACAACGGGAAGGTTGTGTAGAATCAATACACCATTCAGTAGGGTTGCAATCCTTAACGATCCTACCGTTACTATAATAGGGTGTTTTAGTTCCTGCTGGAGAGTCACAAGGTTCACAATAATGAGAGAGTGTATTGCAAACCATGGCGGGATAATTACAATCTTTATTTGTTAGACATGATTTAAAAGGATCACTACACCGTCCGCCTAAGCATATTTGTCCACTAGTAGTACATTGATTATCTCTGGCGCAAGGAATACAGACACCATTGGCAATATCACAAAGACCCGTAGTTTTCTCGCAGTCTTCATTTTTACTGCAGGAGCATTTGCATGCTTGTGGATGCTCGCGGGGGAAGCAGCCTAAAGAAGTTACAGAGCTGCCACAGGCAGATTTATCTTTGCCGTCGCATTGCTCAAAAGCTTCTCGTTGATTATTGCCACATTCATAAAGCAAAACATTGGTATCATTATTATAGAGTTGGACATAATGTAATCCTTCATTCAAAGGAAGAACACCAACAACATCTGCGGGTACGTTCAGTGTCATGTCATTGCCAGCTAATTTGTAGCACAGCATGCCTTTATTACACCATCTTGTTGATCCGCCACTGCTTGGACCAACTTGTTGTTGAGTAACTCCGCTAGGGACGCGCATGACAACAACACTGGAAGTGCCAGAACCTAAATTATTGACTTGGGTAATCCCGACATTTAACGCTTGTAAAGCGTCTTGTAATTCTGCCAAGCGATTGCTGTCAATGCGTTCTGTGGAGAAGAAAAGTAAGGGAATAATGACAACTAAGATAACACAAGTTAAGATCAAATAATCAAACGTAGATTGTGCTTGCTTCTGCATGATACTCTTTTCCTTAAGGCTTATTTTTTCAGGATGGTATAAATACTTTATGAACAACTCTCAAGGAATAACAAAAAGAAGCAAAGTTTATATACTACTGCAACGTCAAAAATTGTATCCATGTTCAAACAAAGTAAACGAATAAGAGGTGGTAAGAGAATGGTGCAAAAAAGAGGACAAGCGGCCATGGAGTTCTTGATGACTTATGGCTGGGCGTTGTTAGTAGTTTTAATCGCGATTGGCGCTTTAGCGTTCTTCGGAGTATTGAATCCAAGTAGATTCTTGCCGAACTCCTGTACTTTAGCTCCAGGATTTAGTTGCAATGACTTCAGAGCAAGTGATGGCGATGATAATATCCTTGTTGTGATTCAAAATGGATTAGGTGACAATCTCAACTCAGTTACTTTAAAGTTATCTGGTAGTAACCCTGATTGTGGCGGTTCATCATCAACAACAGGAAGAGCATTTACACCAGGATCAACGACACTCAATGATGGTGCATCAACTCAATTTACCATGGCCTGTACTGCAGGTAACTTGGTTAAAGGAAATAAGTTGAAAGGAGACCTTCAAATTGATTATACTATCGGAACAGGTCTTGCACATAAAAAAATTGGTCAACTAGTTGTTGGAATTGAAGCGTAGTCCTTCTTTTCTTTCTTTTTCTTTATTTTAATAAACTATAAAAAGAGTGTTCTTTATAAAAATTTCACATGAAAAAGAAAACAGAGATAATCCTTGTTATTCTATTATTGTTGCTTGCTACAGCATGGAGATTTATTTTTTGGCATAATGGCATTTTTGGTTCAGATGCTCTTTATCACTATAGTGTTGTAGAACAAGCACTTAAAGAAGGAAAACTATCTAATGATAACCTATTGTCAGTGTGCTACGAAGGAATAACTACTGGACATCCTCAGGGGTATTATGTTGTGCCTTATTTTCTAGGAAAAATCGTGGGAGTTGATAATGCATTCATAATAGCTCCGATAATTCTAGGATTAATAACGCTTTTTTGTGCATACTTGCTCATTAAGTCAATATGGAATACTAAAGTTGCGCTGCTCACGCTTTTTTTTCTCGCGATTTCATTAGGACATATCTCTAAGTCATTTGCTTTTTCATGGAGGGGAGAAAATATAGTCTATCCGTTCATTCTTTTATCCTTATTCTGGATGCTAAAATCCTTTTCAAAAAAGGAAAAAAGCTCTGCCATCCTTGCTGGAATCATATCTGGTCTTACAGCATGGTTCTGGAATGGATACCCCTTAGTGATGATTGTTTTCTTTTGCGCACTTTTTTTCTACATTAGTTGCCAGTACTTCAAAGCAGACATATTGAGGTTTAAAGAAGAGATAAATTTAGCAACAATAAGTGTAGGAAGCCAAGCAGTCGTATTAATGTCAATTATCTACCTAACTGAGCAGTCAGGAAAAGCAGTCTTGTTTGGAAAAGAATATTATCTTTGGGGTGTACTAATGAGTATACTTGCTCTTTGGGTTTTAAGAATAAGCAAGGTAAAAAAAACGAAAAAACCATTTATTGGTGTTGTAATCATAGGAGCAGGTATAGTTTTCCTTTTATGGAATAAAATAAGGACAATCGCACAAGGTTTTGGTTCAATAAAGCCAGAAATGCCCATTCTTGAGCTACAACAAACATTGCCTCATCAATATTTTTTCGCATTTTACATACTATGCGTCACAAGTATTTTAGGTTTGTATTTTTTCTGTAAAGAATTCAATAATAAAAAAGCAATTTTCGCAGGCTTATTAATGCCTAGTCTCTATTTAATAATCACTGCTAGTAGATATATTTATTTTGCGAGCATCCCCATAATCACATTGACAGCTATATTCTTAAACAATAAAAAAATTATAAGAAAGAAATTTGATATCTTTATTGTAATAACTTTTGCCTTAATGGCTATAATGATGATCTACTCGTTGTATGCGGTACCAAGATATTTTTCAGAAAGTTTATTTATTGATACTCAAGAGCCTTATTTGTTTATAAAAGAGAATAGTGAGACGGATGCGTGCGTTGTTGAAATCTCTGGGCGTGGAGCAACTATTGAGGGATTGTCAAAACGATATTCGTATTTTGAACCAATAGGATTTTCTGAAGAAAGACATAGAAAAGTAGGATCCTTCCTTTTGGCGAATACTTCTGAGAATACGCTAGGGATCGATAATCTCTACATACTCCTTAATTATCGCGATTTTTCAAAATTAAGAGGGATGGCAAAAGCTGCTGAAAAGAATAATATTACTTTTTTCAGAATAAATGAAGGCATGAATGAAAAAGTGAATGAAACTAAAGTAAAAGAAGATTCTAATTTCATGAAATATATCTATGTAAATGAAAAAATGTTCATAAATGAAAGTGGCAAAGGATGTGTATATGTCTATTTAAGTGATTATTTTTATCTAAGTGATGAAATCTGTGAATCAAACATGTTTAAAATGATTACCAACCAAACTATGAAAAATTTCAAGAATGTTTATTTCAAAGATGGTTATGCTATCTACAAGTACGAAGTTAGTGCTTCTTAAAGAAGATAAGTTTAATGGTTAACAAAAGAATCTTGATATCAAAGAACAAAGACCAGTTCTCAATATAAAAAACATCGTGTTTAATACGTTCATCTAGAGAAGTGTTACCGTAATAGCCATTGACTTGCGCCCAGCCAGTCATGCCTCCTTTGACAGCATGTCGTTCAAGATAGTGAGGTATTTTATCTTTAAACTGGTTGATAAAGAAAGGTCGTTCTGGTCTAGGTCCTACAAGAGACATATGCCCTAAAAAGACGTTGAAAAGTTGCGGTAGTTCATCTAAATTAGTTCTTCGTAAAAATCCGCCAAGAGGAATAATTCTAGAATCATGATTGTCCGCCCACTTTGGACCAGTTTGGTGTTCAGCGTCCGGCATCATAGTACGAAATTTATAAAGAATAAAAGGCTTAGAATTATAAGAAACTCTTTCCTGTTTGTAGAAAACGAATCCTTTCGAAGTTAATTTGATAAGAAAAGCAATCACAATAAATAAAGGTAAAGAAAGTAAGATAAAAAATAAAGAAAAAAAGATATCTACTAGCCGTTTCAAAACAGGATTAAATCCTTTCAAGTTTGTTTCTTTAATATGTAAAACTGAAAGAGGGCCTATTTGCTCAGGAAGTGATCTCTTGGTGACAATATCAACAATACTGGGCACTACCTTATAAGAAATATCATGTCCTCCTTTCTCCATAATATAAAGTATCTTGGATTGATCTTCTTTAGGCAAATGCATAATAATTTCATCGACTACATGAGTAGATAAGAGTTGACTTAATTGTTTCAGAGAAGAAGGATTGAGAAAATGAGCTAATCGATAACCATGTTCTCTGGTAATTTTTTCTTGGAAAAACTTTCTATACATAGGATCACAAATAAGCAAAGCAGTAGTTAAAAGATAGCCCCGACGGTTAAGATATGATCTCAAAGAGTTCAAAAGAAGTCTTCCAAAGCTAATAAAAAGAAAGCTGAAAATAAAACTTACAGCTATAAAGATCCTTGAATAAGAAACTTCACGTTGAAGAAAAGTAAAAGTGACAAAAATAAAGAAAACAAAGAGTGTAGACTTGAAAATAGTATAATATTCCTCAAATATTTTTTCCTTTTTATACAGATGGAGTAAATTAAAAATAATAATATAGATAACTACAATAAAAACTAAGCTAAAAAGATAAGTAATAAGCGAAGGAATTCCTTTAGTCACATCTAAAATACCAGAATAGAATCTAAACCAGAAAGAAAAGAGATAAGCGGTTGCAATAAAGAAAATATCTATCAATACAGTAAGAAAGATGATAAACGATGAATTTTTTTTAAACATGCTCATAGTAATCTAAACCCATATTTCTTATAATAAATAAACATGCTCTTTAGGTGGTAAAAAAAGGTTTTGCTAAAGAGATTATAGCTTGCTCGTTGATAAACATGGGTAGCTATAGCGGAAGGATAGTATACTATTCTCCAGCCAGCTTTTTTCGCTCTTTGGCATAAGTCTATATCTTCAAAATAAAGGAAAAAATGATGATCTAAAAGCCCTATCTGATCAAACGCTGTGCGACGAATAAAAAGAAATGCGCCAATAGACCAATCGACGTCTTGAGTTTTATCATGATCAATATCCAACATAAGATAATTTCTTACTATTCTAGATCTAGGGAAAAAAGGTTGAATAAAATGTGCTAAAAAAACTGGATATCGTCTACAAGAAGGCTGTAAAAGATTATTAGGATAGAGGAGTTTGCAAGAAAGAACACCAACAGAGGTCTGCTTCTGCATATAAGTAAACACTTTTTGCAGGGTATCTTTTTGTACATATACATCAGGGTTTAAAAGTAAAATATAATCTCCTCGAGATTGTCGTATAGCTATATTGCATGCAGAAGAAAAACCAACATTTTTTATAGTTCTAATCAGAGTAACAGGATAACGTTGAAGAATAGCTAAAGTAGTATCTTTGGAGTTATTATCCACAACAATAATTTCTAGATCTTTGAAAGATTGTTGTTGAAGAGCCTCAAGACAAGAACCAATATACTTTTCAGAGTTATAAGTAACAATAACAACTGAAATAGTTAGTTTAGGTTTTGGCATAGTTTAGGAAAGCTTGTTAGCGGCAAATTTCTTCATCTGTGCTCTAAATCGTTTTGTTATAAAGGGTCGTAACAATAATCTATAACTTTTATACAAAGGATAAAGCAAAATATAGGACGGTCTAGTAAAGAGATGTGGATGATTCTTTTTAATTCTAGAATAGAGATAAGCATGCTTCTGAAGAGCGTTATGAATCATAGTTTTGCCATGTTTTCGATAGAAAAATAAAGGTTCTGGAATGACAAAGGATTGCCAATTGCGCTCTAAAAGAGAGATGTAAAAGTCCCAATCCTCATAGCCATAAATCATGTTCTGATTATACCCTATAGTTTGGTTATATGCTTTTCTTCTAATAACAGAAGACACAACTGCTGAATTGTAGAAACGCATGCTACTCAAAGTTGCAGTTCCAGTGACTCCAATCCCCTGTACATCACCAAAATACTGAATATAGGGGTAAACAAAACCAATAGTAGCAGAAGATTCCAAAATGTTGACAGCTTTTTCAATATACGTAGAATCTATGCAATCATCAGCATCTAAAGGAAGGAAATATTTTCCACGAGAGCGTCGAATGCCATTGTTTCGTGCTGAAGCTAGTCCTTGATTATCTTGATGAATCACAGTAATGTTCTTGTGGCGAATACTGCCAAGCACTTTTTTCGTATTTGTGTCAATTGATCCATCATTGACAACAATAATTTCAATAGGCTTGTAAGTAGAAGATAAAACACTCTGAAGAGTTTCCTGAATATAGTTACCATAATTATAACAAGGAACAATAACACTCACTAAAGGTAAAGTCATAATTTCATCCTCCGGAAAAGTGCATTAAATCGTTTTTCATAAGTATGATCTCGTAAAGTTCTGGTATAAGCTGCTTTCGCTATAGCTATTCTTTCATCATCATGGTTAAGATAATAGTTTATTTTTTCTAAAAGATCTGGGATAGTAGTAAAAACAACAATTTCTTTATTAGGAATATAATAATCTTCTAAATTATCAGCAGAATTAGTTAATAAAAAACTACGAGTTCCTGGAATCTCAAAATTACGACCTTTTATCTGGTCCTGTGACAGAAAGAAAGTTCTGAAGGTATTAAGTATTTCTCTAGGAGGTTTAATATAAGGCTTATTTCTTTTAAAAAAAAGACGAAGAAAGTTTTTATTGGTTGATACATTAGTTAAATTAAGATTGATTTTGCTTTGAGAAAAACAATCTAGCATAGCTTCTTGTGTCAATCTACCTTGTGGCCAGCCAGTTCCCCAGCAAGTAATGTCCACGCCTTTATTTTTTAGTGTTTGAATAATCTGTTTTCGATCTCCATGAGATTGTCCTACAAAAGAAACAGGGTATTTTTTCTTTGCTGAAGAAGGTTTATAAAAAAAATGATTGCATGCCCACTGTGTAGCAAGTACTTGGTTGTAACCAATGCGATGATAAAGAGGTAAAGCTTGTGAGTAAGTTGTTGATACCCAGTGAAAATCTGGTGCATAATATTGAGAATAAGTATAAAAACGCCAATGATCATCCGCAAACCAATTAAAAGTAATTGCACCGCTATGTGCGGTGATATATTGAATAGTAGCGTGTGTAATTTCATCTGTGAATAAAAAAAAGAAGCAAAGATCAGGTTGTATTTCAGAAACTTTCTTGAGTAATAAAGCATTCATAGCTTCCTTGCCAATTTTATGCATTATTTCATCAAACGGAAAATAGATAATTTCATGTTTTTTATTATTCATATGAACTAAAGAATGATAAAAATTGTAATGTTCAAAACTGTATCCCCTGCCCATCTTTCCATAATCGTATTTCATCGCTATGTAAAGAATTTTCATAGGATAATATGTTTAGGCGTCCTTTTTATTTTTATGGGCTGGGCTATTTATAAGGAACGCTAGCCTTTTATAGACTTATTATAAGTTTATGGGATGCTATCCAGAGTAAAGAATAAAATAATTTCTCAGATAGACAGAGTAAAGCAAAGGCAAACTAACAAAAAAAGATTGGCCTTCTTTAAAAAAATTAAAAAATATAATAAATAAGAAAAGAAAAGATCTAGCTTTCACAGTTAAAGATGATATTATCCGAATACATCAAATATGGGCTCGCCAGATAAAGAAAGTATCATGAAGATTTAGTTGAACATTCTTAAAACCAGATTGCAATAAAAGTTCCTTAAAGTAAGTTGGTTGATATTCTCGTATATGAAAGGGAGAATCGCTGAATTTTTCAAGAGAAGTATTATTGGTTGGTGTACAACCAATAAAAAATCCTTCTTTTTTCAAATGTTTTTTTATGTAATGCAATAAAGTAACAAAATTCTGTTCACTAATATGTTCAACAAATTCAGTGCTAGAAATAACATCAAAAAGACCAAAATTATCTGATAAAATGGTAATATTCTTTTGGTGATAGGTTATTTTTTTGTTGTGAGAAAATCGAAATTCAGCTGGAGATATCTTATCTACAGAAATAACACTCTGGACAGTATTTTGGTTGGCAATCTGATGAGTAAGATAGCCGAATCCACAGCCAATATCAAGAACTCTTCCATGAACAAGAGAAAGAATAGGTTGTGAATAAGCTTCAAAATACTCTTTTTCTGCATCTGTAGTAGTCGGATCATATCGTTCAGTTGGTGGAATAAAAAAAGCATGGATTCGAATATAAAGAGGAGAAATAACAGGTAGACGAGTCATCTTTTTAGTAAAAGAAAATAAAAAAGGAAGTTTAACCTTCACATAATTTTTTGTAGAGGAGAAAAGGTTCATAAGTTTTGTTCCTTTAGCCACACGTCTAGGATTTCTTTTTCCTTACCTATTAAAGAAAGGGATAAAATTTCTTTGGCAACAGCTTTTTCATTGATAGGTTTAAAGGATTTCTTAGCTGTCACAAGAATATTATCTAAAAAGTCTACAGCACTAGGAAGAACTTTATTTGCATGTTTAGAAATTCTGCTTGGAATATATTTGCTAGTATAATTGGTAAATAATTTAACTTGAATATCTTCAAACCCGAGTTTATCAAGAATATATCTAAATTTTTTTTCTCCCCAATAATCTAAATGAAATGCCCAAGGAGACTCTTGTGAACCAAAAATATGTCGTGCTATTTTAAATTGTGTTTTGAGGTCTGCTGTAGCAAATTTCTTGACAGTAGTTTCAAAATCTGGAGTTTCAAGCACTAACTTTCCACCAGGTTTTAACCATCTACGCCAGCGAAATAAGTGTTTTAAGATCTCTTGTCGTGAAAAATGTTCAAGAAGGTGATGTGTTCGCACTTCATCAACGCTATTGTCTGCATATGCAAGCTCTCGAATGTCTTTATACACATCGGCTTTTGCCTTCATAACTGTTTGACCTTCTGTAGGGAGATCAATATTGACATAGCCAGCTAAATAACTCTCTCCACAACCTAAATGTAATTTTACTTCCATGTTTTTATTTCACCTTTTTCCAAATACAAAATTCTATCGCTGAATTTTTTAACAGTAGCAATATCATGACTTACAAAAAGAATAGTCTTCTGTTGTTTTTTGAAATTTCTAAAGACTTCATAACATTTTTTCTGGAACACTTCATCTCCAACTGCTAAAACTTCATCCACTAAGAGAATGTCAGCATCAACTTGACTAGCTATCGAAAAGCCAAGACGAGCAACCATGCCTGAACTGAGATTTTTAAGTTTGGTATCAACAAATTTTCTAAGGTCAGAAAAGGAAATAATAGTGTCATATCGTCTCTCTATCTCTTGATGAGATAAGCCTAGCAAAGAACCATAGAGAAATATATTCTCTTTGACTGTTAATTCTCCTTGAAATCCAACTCCTAATTCTAAAAAAGGACTTAAAGTGCCATGAACATGCACATAGCCTTGAGTAGGTTGTAATACTTTAGCAATAATTTTGAGAAAAGTGCTCTTGCCTGCTCCATTTGGACCAACAATACCAATAAATTCTCCCTTCTTGATGGATAAACTAACATCTTTCAAAGCATAAAAACGTTCATAAGAATGGCTGAGATTAAAGAGACCTAGAATATAAGATTTAACCCCATACTTTTTATCGTGAGGAATGTTAAAAATTTTCGTAACATGCTCTAAAGAAATAATATTCATTAGACTAACTCCGCAAAATAGACTGCCATTTTTTTATAGATAAAGAGTCCTATGAAAAAAACTAGTAAAGAATAACCAAGTGATAACACATAGAAAGAAAAATTAAAGTGGTTGGAAAGAAGAAGGTCTCTCAGTCCTTCAATAATCAATGCAAACGGATTAAGATACATAAAAGAAAGGAATCGCAGAGGAATAATATTGACAGGATAGACAATAGGAGTCAGCCAGAAAAATGATTGAAGAAGTATCCTCCAAATATGCTGTACATCTGGAAAGCGAATTGTTAACGCGCCAACAATATAGGAAATACCCAAAGTAAGTAAAAATAAATTAAAAAGGAAAAAGATCATCAAGAAAGAATGGAAAGAAAAAGTAAAGCCAGTAAAGAAATAAAAGATAAAGAATACCAAAAAATTAAGAACCAATCCTAAAAAAGTTGTTATGTTAGATGCAAAAACTATAACTGTTCTGGGAAAATAGATTTTTTTCATAATGCTAGATTTAACGGAGAGTGAAGTAATAGCATTTAAGGTAGCTTCATTAAAAAATCCCCAGAGAATAATGCCTAAAAATAAGAATAATGGATAATGTTCTACCTTGAACTTGACAAAGTAGCTAAAAACAACATATAACACCGTAAAAGTCAATAAAGGATTTAACAAAGACCATAAGTATCCTAGGGCAGATCCCTGATATTTAAGTTTAAAGTCGGTCCATGCGAAAATCTTTACAAGATTTAAGTAATATCTATCCATAAAATGGTTTTAAATCTGAAGGTTATATAACTTTTGTCATTCTCGAGTGGAAGAATATCTTTAAAAAGACAGAATTACTCCTAATCCGAGGTGAAAAGAGTGCAAAAAAGAGGACAAGCGGCCATGGAGTTCTTGATGACTTATGGTTGGGCGTTGTTAGTAGTCTTAATCGCGATTGGCGCGTTAGCGTTCTTCGGAGTATTGAATCCAAGTAGATTCTTGCCACAACAATGTGTTCTAGGTCCAGGTCTTGCTTGCGCAGACTTCAAAGTAACATCTGTAGACCAAAAAGTACAAATCACTGTACAAAACGGCTTAGGTGAAGATTTAAAACAATTCCAAATCTATGTTGATAATGTAGGCGGTAAGCACAAATGTGGAGGCTATTATGGCTACGTTGCATTTTATGTTAATTCTGCAAGTAGAAGTCCGCCTCTCCGAGACGGCAGTGCAGAGAAACTAATAAATTTATTTAATGGAAATGGTATTCAATGTGGAGGCGGTGTTAACAATTGTTGTACAGATTTCAAAAAACCTCCTTTGGGATTATATCCTTATGATCTATGCCCTTCAATAACGTCCTGCTATGCGGGAGAGCCACAATGGAAGGTAGGAGAAAAATTCAGTGAAGATATTGTAATCACTTATCAAACAGAAGGATCACAAATTCTCCATCAGCGAGTAGGTAGATTGACCACGCAAATTGAATAGAGATGACTGCTCGTATTTCTATAAGACATAAAGAAAAAACCATTTTGAACGCGAAGGTCTATAGTTCTCTCTTGCTGCTCGCCAAAGGTCTTCGTTTCTCCAAGTCTCTTAAAAGAAATCAAGCCTTACTCCTAGCTTCGTCAAAAGAGAATCTCCAGACCATAGACATGCTCTTCGTCTTCTTTCCCATAGACGCGCTCTGGCTCGACAAGAACAAAAGAGTAGTCTATATCGCTCGTAACATCAAACCCTTCACATGCGCAGTCACTGCTCCAAAAAAAGCGCGGTATATCTTAGAATGCCAAGCAAATACAACACATGCGATAAAGCGTAACGACAAGATCTCCTTCAAGATTCACCAGTAGCTTTAAAAATGTGCTCCACTTCTGCTCAGCCATGGGAATAATAGAGGTGAAAAATATATCGAAGCGCTTTAAAGGCCACGTAGTGCTCGATAACGTCAATCTCGATATCCCTGAAAATAAAATTCTAGGCATTATAGGTATTAATGGTTCTGGAAAAACAACACTCCTCAAGACAATTATAGGTTTTTACAAAGCTAATAGCGGAGACATCTTCTACAAGGGGAAAAAAATGTCTCATGTTTCCAGGAGAATGAAAAGAGAATTTGGTTATACCAGCCAAGAAAGTTCTTTTTACTCCAAGTTGACCGTCAAGGAAAATATGAAGTACTTCGGAATCTTGTATGGTTTATCACATAAAGAAGTTCGTGAGAATAGCAAGGAGATTCTGCAGTTTGTAGAGTTGGAAGACGCCAAAAATGTGCTCGCGCAAAATCTCTCTGGAGGCATGCAGCGTCGTTTGGATTTAGCCTGCTCCATGATTCACAAGCCAAAAATTCTTATTCTAGACGAGCCAACAGAAGACCTCGATCCTTCTCTGCGAAGAGACATAATCAACGTTATCAAGAAGATCAACAAGCAAGGAACAACCATAATTATCACGTCTCATCTGTTGGAAGATGTTGAAAATCTCTGTGACATCATCGCGGTCCTCCACGAGCATAAAGTCATGCATATCGGTTCAGTAGATGACTTGAGAAAATTATATGGCAAGCAGGAAGAGATCCATGTGGAGATCGCTTCAGGAAATTATGATCGCGTCGTTCAGTTCGCTAGCTTGAAAGACTATGAAAAAGAGGACAACAAGCTTATAGTCTACACCGCGGAGGCGGAAAAAACATTGCACATGATCCTCCATATTATTGAAAACGACCAGGAGCGGTTGATCTACGCTGACATCAGAAAGCCAGGCTTATCAGAAGTCTTCAAGGCGCTGACCAAGAAAAAATGAGAAAAACACTAGCCATTATTGGAAAGAATTTCAAGCTCCTGACAAGGACAAAAAGCTCGGCGTTAATTATTATCCTAGGTCCCTTGCTTCTGATCATGCTCATTGGCGCGGCGTTCAATACTGCGAATGTATATGGTGTTCGTATTGGTACCTATACCTCTTCTTACAGTGCCTTAAGTAACTCATTGGTTGATGAGCTCAGTAAAAAGAAATTCACAGTCCAGAAGATAGAGTCAGAGCGGGCCTGTATCGACAGCGTCAAGCGAAGCATCATTCATGTCTGCACTATTTTTCCAGCGGATCTCTCATTGAAAAATGGGGGGGATATTATTTTCTATGTGGATAATTCCAGAATGAATTTGGTCTATATGGTGTTGGACGCGTTGAACAGCGTCATAGGAACGAAAACAAAGGAAATCAGCACGCAATTGACAAAAAATATTCTGGATACTGTTGATGGTATTGATAAGGAAGTGACTGATAAGAGTACATTGATAGGTTCCTTGGCCACGGATAACGAAGACGTGAGCAATAGGATTGATACTATACTAAAAAATGTTCAAGATCTTGATTTGGAATTCACTCCTACGCTGCGAGGATTAGACACGTTAGAGACAATGGCCGCGTCAAATGAATCAGGCACAGAAGATGTCAAGACAGCGGTGGATTTAATAAAGAAAAATTTGGAAACCATAGATTTGCAGTTCAAGGACATGGTTAGCGCGCGTGATCAAACCGTGCTTGCTTCAAACAATATTAAGACTACTTTAAGCAGTGACATCAAATATATTCAAGCTCTGGACAACAGCGTCGACAAGATTGTCTCCGACATCAGAAAAGTGAAAGCGACAAGCGTTGGTAAGATTGTTTCTCCTCTGTCAACAAAAATCGAGCCGATCACAGCGGAGAAGAGTCAGCTCAACTATATCTTCCCGACGTTAATGATTCTCATAGTCATGTTCGTCAGTATGATGCTGTCTTCAACTTTGGAGATCAAGGAAAAAACCAGTCGTGTTTATCTCAAGAACTTCATCACACCCACATCTTACCTCACCTTCTTGGTAAGTAATTTTATCACAAATATCTTGGTAGTGATCATCCAATTGGGAGTAATATTTGGCGTTGCTTTCTATTTCTTCAGAGAGCAGTTGATAACCACTATTGGCGGGATGGCTGCGGTGCTGGTGTTGATAACGACCGTCTTCATCTTGTTGGGCATGATCATCGGCAGTATTTTCAAATCAGAAGAAACTAGCGCCATCGCGACCATTTCCATAGGTTTCATTTTCTTGTTTTTCTCTTCAAGTATTCTTCCCATAGAAACGCTTCCCGCCCTCATCAGGAAAATAGCTTCATTCAATCCGTTCTTCATGGGTGAAACGCTCTTAAACAAGATTTTATTATTCCAATTGCCCTTGACTTTGTTTACGCAAACGTTATATATCCTTGCTGGGTACATCGGAGGACTCATGCTTATCCTTATTATCGTCAAGCGCTTAACAAAGAGGAGTTTCTGATGGATTTCAAGATTGCCGCTGTTGGTGGCTATAGTGAAGTAGGCAAAAATATGTCTGCGGTGAAAATAGGTGATGAGGCGGTCATCATGGACATGGGATTCTATTTGCCAGTCATTGTGGATTTTGAGGAGGAAGGTCATGATCGCTCTTCATTGTCAAATGACCAGATGCGTCGCATGGGGGCTATCCCTGATGATACTATGATCAGCTCTTGGAAAAAGAATATCAAGGGAATAATCTGCAGTCACGCGCATCTCGATCACACGGGCGCTGTTCCTTATTTGGCTCCTCACTATAACGCTCCAGTCATTGGAACGCCATTCACTTTGGAAGTTTTAAAAAATATGGCTTATAGCGAAGGACTTCCTTTAAAAAATAAATATCTGCCACTCAATACTGGTTCAATGTACAAAGTGTCTAAAAATATTAAAATCGAGCTCATCAACGTCACGCACTCCACGCCGCAAACAGCGATCATAGCGGTGCACACGCCACAAGGAGTAGTCGTCTACACGAATGATTTCAAGTTGGACAATGATCCTATTGTCGGAAAAAAGCCAGATTATGATAGGCTCAAGCAATTAGGAAAAGAAAACAACGTGCGCGCGGTCATTGTGGATTCTTTATATTCAGGCGCCGCGCAAAAAACACCAAGTGAGAAAGTAGCTCGTGAGATGTTAAAAGATGTCATGCTCGGAACAGAAAATCACAACAACCCCATGATTATTAGTTGTTTCGCTTCGCACATTGCTCGCTTGAGAAGTATCATTGACTTTGGTCATAAATTGAATAGAAAAGTAGTCTTGCTCGGTCGCAGTATGGAAAAATACGCTAAAGCCGCTGAAAAAACAAACATTGTCAAGTATTCTAAAGAAGCGGAAATCATCGCAGGCGCGGACAAGATCAAGAAAAAATTAGTCAGGATGGAAAAAGAGGGACTGAATAACTATTTGATTGTATGCACAGGTGGTCAGGGCGAGCCTAATTCAGTCTTGAGTAAGATGCTCAATAATGTCTATCCCTTTTATTTTAATCAGGAGGACACCATGATCTTCTCCAATAGGACCATCCCTGTCGAGCCAAATATCACCAACAGAGCGAGGATGGAGGATAAGCTGAAAAAATTCGGCGTTCGTATCTACAAAGACATTCATGTTTCTGGTCACGGCTCTCGTGAAGACATCCGCGATCTAATCAATATGCTCAACCCAGAGCACGTTATTCCTTCGCATGGTCATCACAAGATCACCGCTCCTACCGCGGAATTAGCCGCTGAAATGGGCTTCCAAAAAAAGGAAATCCACCATATGAAAAACGGTGAAACCCTTACGTTAGAGTAAATAAATCCTTTTAAAGATAGATAAGTGCGAACTAGAGGGAAGAGTAGAAGAAAAAAGAGTTGCACCAAAAGATTTAGAGAGGTAAGCAACAAATGAAATTCGCGCATACGTCAGATTGTCACGTCGGTGGTTGGCGTGAAGAAGAGATGAAGCAGTTGAGTTTGCTCTCGTTTCAGAAAATGATTGACCACTGTATAGAAGAACATGTCGGTTTTCTCTTGATTGCTGGTGACTTGTTCAACACATCAATACCGCAGATTGATCTCATCAAGGAAGTGGCGCATCAATTGAATCGTCTCAAAGAAGAA
This sequence comes from Candidatus Woesearchaeota archaeon, assembly GCA_964390715.1. Taxonomy (GTDB): domain Archaea; phylum Nanobdellota; class Nanobdellia; order SCGC-AAA011-G17; family UBA489; genus JACOVP01. The sequence continues at coordinate 63,865 of CAYMIM010000013.1, forward strand.
AACATTGAAGTCTATATCATCCCTGGAAGTCACGATTATTCTCCTTCGGGAAAAACCATGATCGACGTCTTGGAAAAAGCTGGCCTCTGTCATAACGTCTTCAAGTTCAAGAACAACAAGCTGGAGTTTACTGTCGACAAAACAAATACGAAAATCACAGGAGTCATTGGTCTGGCGGGTGGTCTGGAAAAAAAACATTATCATGTACTTGACAAAACCAATTTGGAAGCGGAACAAGGGTTCAAGATATTCATGTTTCACACATTGCTAAATGAGTTTCGTCCAAAAGATTTGGAGAAAGTAGATGGAGAGTCTTACACATTATTGCCCAAGGGGTTCAACTACTATGCTGGCGGTCATCCGCACTTTGTTATGGAAAAGCGCGTCCCAGAATATGGCGTCATCACTTATCCAGGTCCATTAATGCCTAATAATTTCAAGGAAATTGAGGAGCTCAAGCATGGCGGTTTCTACATTTGTGATGAAAAAATGATCCTTCGTCACATCCCGATCAAAATCAAAGACGTGCTCTCCTTAGTGATCAATGCTGATAAGAAAACACCTTTAGAAGTGGAGCGAGAAATAGAAGAGCATATCAAAAAAAATGATCTCAAGGATAAAATTGTCACTTTACGAGTAGAGGGAACGCTCAAGACAGGCAAGCCTGCGGATATTAATTTTTCAGAGTTAATAGACAGTATGAAGGAAGCATACTGCACGCTCAAAAACACATATAGTTTGACAACGCAGGAATTCGAAGAGGTCAAAGCGGACACAGGTTCTGTAGAAGAGATTGAGGAAAAAATAATCCAAGAACATTTGGGGCAAATTCCTCTGGAGCAGATAAAAATAAAAGAGGGAGAGCTCACAAAAATAATGGTGTCGTTATTGAACAAAGAAAAGCATGAGGGGGAAAGGAAAGCGGACTTCGAAAGTCGCTTGATGAAAGAGGTGATAGAGATGCTGCAAATGAAAGAAGTTTGGGGTAACCATGCTGCTGAAGAAGATTAGATTGGAAAATATTCGCAGTTACATCGATGAGGAAATCGAGTTTCCAACGGGAAGTATCTTGTTGTCGGGAAATATTGGGTGTGGTAAGTCTACAATTCTGCAAGCGATTGATTTTGCTCTGTTCGGTATCACGCAGGAATTAACTGGTAGTTCATTGTTGCGCAATGGAGAAGATCGTGGTGGTGTTGAATTGCATTTCGAGGTCGATAATAAAAATGTTGTCATCAAGCGAAGTTTAAAGCGTGGCACATCAGTCGTGCAGGATGCTGGCTATATCATAGTCAATAATGCCCGTCGTGAAGCGACTGCTACCGAGTTGAAGCAAAGCATTCTGACATTGTTAAATTATCCAGAAGAGTTGCTCACCAAATCAAAATCACTCATCTACAGATACACCGTCTACACTCCTCAAGAGGAGATGAAGAGCATTCTCCATGGTGACAAGGAACATCGTCTCGACACGTTAAGAAGAGTCTTTGGCATCGACAAATACAAGCGGTTAAAAGAAAACGCTGAGCTCGTTGTGGTCAGCATCAAGTCAAAAAATAAGGAAAACGCGATCATGATCGCGGATCTCGAGCAGAAAAAAACAGAACAGAATCAATTAAAGATGCAGTTAAAAAGTGTCAGGATAGTTATAGAAAGTATTTTGCCAAAATTAAGTGAGTACCATCTCTTGCTGGAAGACAAGAAGAAAAAAGTGGAGCTCATCAACAAGGAAATAAAAGAGCAGCAGGAAATAAAGAAAAAATTAGAAGTGTGTGAACTCTCCATAAGGCACAAGACAGAAGAAGCGGCGAGAAATCTGGCGCGAATTGGGGAGATAGTCGCAATCGTGAAGGACGCTGAGGTAGCGCTTGAGAAAGAAAAACCTCCTGCGGTAAGCAGAGAAAAAATCATGGTGAAAGAGAAAGAAATAATCACCAAGGAAGCGGAGATCAGGATACTGCTCAACAATATCCAGGAGAAAAAAACGCATAAGGCGCACGCGGAAAAAATAATGGGAGACATCACTAAGTTAGAAAATTGTCCTATTTGTAAGCGAAAAGTAACCAAAGAGCATCAAGAGACAGTTACTAGAGAAGAGCGTCAGAAAATTATGCGGCACGAAGAAGAGATGCGGAAGATACAAAAGCAGGTCCTTGAGAAAGAAGAATTCATCAAGGCGGATAAGTTGCTGCTGGAACAAGATAAAAAAGCGGAACAGTTTATTGCGCTCTACGAACTCAAGAAAAGAAATATAGAAGAAAAGAAAAAAGAAACACTTCGTCTGCAGGAAATAAATACTATGCTCGCGAAAGAGAAAGAAATGCTAGAACTGCAAAGACAGCAGGTGCTCCAGCAGATAAAGAAAGATGGAGCAGAAGACGTGCACGAGCAACTACGGTTAGAAGTCGACGAGCTTCAAGAGCGCAAGAAGAAAGTTGAAATTGAGAAAGCGACCAATGAGCGTGAGGTAGAACATCTGGAGAAACAAATAAGCGCGCTCGAGACAGACATCAAAAAGAAAGAGAAAATACGTGATAACATAGGATACTTGAAAGAAGTGCAGTTCTGGCTGGAAAATATGTTCATGAACTTGATGAATACCATGGAGAAAAAAATCATGCTCAAGGTGCACTCAGACTTCTCCACATTCTTCAAGAAGTGGTTCGAGACTTTGGTGGATACTGAAGCGATCAAAGTGACTTTAGATGATGAATTCTCTCCTATCATCGAGCAGAACGGTCATGAAATTAATTATAGCTATCTCAGTGGTGGTGAAAAAACTGCGGCTGCCCTGGCTTATCGTCTTGCGTTAAACCAAGTCATTAACTCCATCATGAGTATTATCAGGACCAAGGAGCTCATCATTCTTGACGAGCCGACCGATGGCTTCTCTTCAGAGCAAATCGACCGTCTCAGGCTCATTTTAGAGGAGTTAAAAACAAAGCAAATCATCATTGTTTCCCACGAGAACAAAATTGAGAGCTTCGTTCAGCATGTCATTAAAATAGAGAAGAATGACCACATCAGTGCCGTTGCTAGCCAGTAGCGAGAATTTCGCCACAAGACTTATAAAGAAAAACGTGAGTCCTGACCAAGGATAACAATGAATGGAAAAAATGCGTCGTTCATCGTACTTATTGCCCTTCTGGTTATACCTCTCGTTTTTGCGAACCCTATTACTATTGTAGTAATGGAATCGCAAGACGAAGTGGAAGCGGGCAGCGTCGCGGAATTTACAGTAAAGATAACCAATGATGGGTTAGATCGTGACGTCTTTAGCATCGAGCCGGACGAGTTTAATGTTTATCCCTTCTCTGACTTCGCTCAAAGAATTGAGGCTAAGCCGTCACAGGTAAAATTAGATGCTGGAGAAAGTGCTATCGTAAAAATTCTCATTAAAACCATTGATGTCACGCTACCAAATAAATATTATGATTCTAAAATCATTGTCTCTTCAGTCATCCATCCAGAAAGTAAAGAGTCCATAATGCTCAAGACATATGTCGCGTCAGCGAAAAATATTATCGAGATTGTACCGCGGCTGGTGCAGCAAATCACGCCAGGAAAAGAAATTAATGTGCCCATCAAATTGAAGAATCGTTCTAGGTTAGTTATGGATCTTGAAGTTACTCTGGGTACTGACATTCCAAATATTGCCGAGCCTCTGCGCGTGAGCTTGCGGTCGCAAGAAGAAAAGCAAGTGGAAATGAAAATAAATGTTGATCCAACAGCGCTTCCAGGAGAGAGAAAGATAACTATTGCCGCTTATGAGAAAGATCAGCTTCGTGGCTCATTCATAACTGAGGTGTCCATCCTTCCAAAAGATCGTGTTGAAGAAGACAGAGACGTAAAAAGAGGTTTCTTGTCATCCACGACAACTATCATTCGTGAAAATAAAGGAAATGTCGCTAGTGAGCAGCGAGTTGAGGCGAAATATAATATAATCCAGCGTATCTTTTCATCCATGACGCCAAAGCCAGAGACAGAGATAGGAAAAGTCATCTGGAAATTCACGTTACAGCCAGGAAGCAAGAAAACTATTGAGATTTACAGCAATTACCGTCCTTTGCTCTATGGTATAATCGCGGTGATAATCTTTACAGCCATAGTGCTGTTCTCTATCGAGCGCAGCGTCGTCATCAAGAAGCGTACCTTCCGTGGAAAAGAAATGGTTGAGGGAGTAAAAGAATACAAGATTTTCATCTTGGTGCGTAATGGAAAGAAATATACTCTAAGCGATGTTAAAGTCATGGATCTCGTGCCCAACATATTGAATCTAACTTCTGATTTTGGATCATTGAGGCCTGACAGAGTGCAGCATAGTGATCGCGCGACGCGCTTGTTGTGGAATGTCATCAAGCTGGAGCCTCGTGAAGAGCGTGTCTTTTCCTACAAGATCCGCTTGAAGGACTCTATTGTCGGTGAAGTTGTTCTGCCTGTGGCTATCATTCAGTTCGTAGACGCTAAGGACAAATTTGAGCAAGTCCAGTCCATGCGTGTTATTCTCGGATAAACAGAGATAAACAATATCTTTAAAAACGATAAACAGGACTTAGAAAGAGCTTCTCCACGTAGCTCAATGGTAGAGCGGTCGGCTGTAGATGTCGTGAATCGAGATTCCACACGGAAACTGTGAAAATTCACTAGCCGATCCCGACAGGTTCCTGGTTCGAGTCCGGGCGTGGAGATTTATTTTTCTTTTAGAGGTGAATGTATTCGTCGTCGTGATCTAAGATAGAGAAATAGAATAAGGAAGAGAATCAGAATTATAAGCAAAAATACAAAGAGGAAACGAGGCTGCGAGTTATCTTGACGAACGGGTGGTGAAAATATGGGAGTTTTTGTTGTGTTCACTTTAGGGACAATTTTCTTAATACTAGTTTTACATTCAGTATCGCCATAAGGCGCGGCTTGGTTATCGGTGCCTCCATCGCAGTCATTATCTAATCCATCATTGCACATATTTAATTCACTCGTACTATAGGAAGGATGATTGTTGCTGTAAGTCTCAATGGTACATCCAGGCCATTGTTCACGCGTGCAAGTTTCTTGTGATCCTGCGCACACGCCTCGTTGTTCTAGACACAGACGTTTTTCTCCATTTTCACAACTTTGCACAACAGTAATCTTAAGAGGTACAGAAGAATCGCCAAAATGTTCCACGCCTTCATGAACCATTCTCCATTGGAAAGTATAAGTGCCTGAAGTTGCTGGCGCTGTGATCATAAAGGTGAAATTTTTCTCTCCATTTGTATTAACAACCTCACGAGAAGAGAAAGGAACGCGGTTTATTCCCCAAAGAAGAGTATCTTGTGGAGATTGAGAGCTGAGAAAATACTGTCGTGATGCTTCCCAGGAAGTTGATCCCGTGTCTTTAAAGATCAATGAGACAGTGTATTGCTGACGAGCCTGCATGACAGAAGGCGCAGATTGTGAGATAAAGGTTGCGTCTTGGTCATAGAGAAGTGCTAGTCCGTCAGTGAGTAAACGAGTCATGCTATAAACATTGGAGTCATCTTCTGGAAGATTGATAGGGATTCTCTGATTTCCTTGTGGATCAGTGTGCCAGCTCTGGAAAATGTGGTGATCCGCAATCAGGTCACGGTCTTTAAGGTAAGTAACCCATTGTAAGACGTTGTTGTAAAATGATGCGTCCGTGCTTTCAAGAGTATCTCCCCAATAGATAATGCCAAAGGGAATATTTTTATTTGCGAAAAAAGTTTTTAGCTGCTGGATGTCAGGCGCGACATCAACATTCCATGCTTTTGCGGTATTTCTGCTGACATCTAAATGATAAAAATCTAAAGTAATGCCTTGTCGCTCAAGTTCTAGTACCCAATCTATGTGTTGTTGTGCGCGAAAATAGGGTAGTGGCTCTACATCGCCTATTTTGATCGATGGATGAAGTGATTTTATAGTTGTGATATATTCCGCGACTTCCTGAGCTGATCTTTGTATGGTGTATTTACATGGTATTGCGGGACCGCCTGTCTGTACGCCTCTAAGGTATGAGGAGTCTAGAGCGATATAAGCGACTTCTCCTCCGCCTTGATAGATGTTATTCATCGCGTGTAGTGTTTGAGGTATGCCTGCTTCTGCTTCACATCCTAAGTTTCCATCAATAGCAATAGATTCCATGGCAATGTCAATATTCCATTGTTTAAGTTTTGAAAATGCTCCTGCTGCGAGAAGATTGATATAAGAAACATCTCCGCACGGCTTGCAATAGATAGAATCGGTATTTAGTATACTTTGTTGATAAAATGAAAAAACATCAATATTAGCTCTGGCATGTGGCCATTGGTCTTCTTTGGTAAAAAGATCCATATAGTCTTCAGTTCCAAAGTTGGGAGTAAACCAGATGTCTCTGCTCCGGCTGCGAGATGGCTTGCCTACACCGAAAGGATATGCGGGGGGGTAAGGAGAAGTTGCTAACAGTATGGTTAGGGGTAGCGCCAGGGTCTCATGGTTCTGATTAACTACGGCGATCATGTAAGTATGCTCTGGTATATTGGGGGGAAGGGTAAGAATGATAACGTTTGCAGAAATAGAAGGTTGAAACATGGATAAATCTGTGCTGAGAGCTCCATTGATTTTCAAGCCAATTAAAGTATCTAGATTTTCCCCTTGTAAAGTAATTTTTGTTCCAGGAACATTATAAGCCAGGGAAGGAGTAATGCTAGTTAGGGAAATTTCTTGTGCGTCTATAAGAGAAGGAAATATACAGACAAGGAGGAAAAGAAAAAAGAAGGAAAGTATAAATTGCTGGCGTCGCATAAAGAAATAGAGAAATCCAACATATAAAAACCCACCGATGAAGAGAAAAGAAATAGAAACAATTTTATAGAAGAACAAAGTATCAAAAATATGATAAAAATGAGGAATATTGATTGGGTGAACACAAGTTTCATTGTTTCTTATCACTTACTATTATTGAGTTTATTGCCGATATATCTTGTCTTTAACACACCAAGTCTAGGTTTAATAGTAGGAACAGTTATACTCAGCATACTTATCAGTTTCAGCGTTACTGCGGGGTACCATCGATTATATGCGCATCGAGCTTACGATATCAACAAACTAGGAGAATTTTTTATTCTAGCGTTTGGCACATTAGCTATAGAGAATAGTGTTCTGCAATGGTCGCGTGATCATCGCATGCATCATCGGTATGTCGACACAGAAAAAGATCCTTATTCAATCAAGGAAGGATTTTGGCACGCGCATATGCTCTGGGTTTTAAAGAAAAATGATGAAAGAACAAGTGATTATAGTGTAGTTCCAGATCTACTTTCCGATAAAGCGGTTATGTTTCAGCACAAGTATTATGCTATATTGGTAATCCTCGGAAACTTGGCAGTCATTGGTTTATTCAGTTGGCTCTTCAAAGACTTGTTCGGAGTGATAGTAATAGCTTGTTTAGCTAGAGTGTTCCTAATCCATCATATGACATGGTTCATTAATTCCCTCGCGCACACGTTTGGTAGCAAGCCTTATTCAAACGAGCATTCTGCCGTAAACAATGCTGTAATCGCTTTTTTAACATTTGGAGAAGGATATCACAATTATCACCACACATTCCCGTCTGATTATAGAAACGGAGTTCGATGGTATCAATTTGATCCAACAAAAATAGTTATCTGGTCTTTAGCAAAAATAGGAATCGCGAAAAATCTAAAGAAAATTGAATTGCCTTTGATCAAAAAGAGAATGATCGTGGAAGATGAAAGAAAAATTTTAGAAAAAATAAGAGCTGGCAGTCAGAAAAAATGGAAAGAGATGGAAGCAAGAGTAAAAAATACCGCGGAAAGTCTCACAACAAAACTTTCACAAGCATATACATTATGGTTACAATATAAAACAGGAAAAACAAAGCAAGAAAAAATGGAAAGAAAACTACAGCTCAAAGTATTGAAAAAAAGCATTAGACAAGAGTATAAAATGTGGTTGCTCTTATGTAATCAAGTGATCATAGGAAAATCATCTCGATAATACCAATTCGAAAATATACTTTTTCTCTACAGTAATATTTAAAAGCAAGTTCATACATCAAAAAGAGGTGTTGAGTAAGAGAAAAGAGGTTGAATAGAGTTCTCACTAGACCCGAAAGTTTTATATACCCCCCTTTGACCCAATTTTCTAGATGGAGCAATCGTTCTGTGCTGAGGCCTACAAAGATGACGGTAAAAGAGTTGTAATCCACTGTTTTCCACTATCTAGATAGTACTAGCAAGAACACATCACCATCCCAAAAAGACGTGCCCTAGTAGTCTAGTGGCTATGATACGGCCCTGTCGTGGGCGCTCAAGATCAAAATCTGGCCCAGAGAAAGGCCGTGGCGCGGGTTCGATTCCCGCCTGGGGCGTTTTGGGCCGGTAGCTCAGCCTGGCTAGAGCACTTGGCTTTTAAACAAGCCAAAGCAAAGACACCAAGGGGTCGGGGGTTCAAATCCCCTCCGGTCCGTTATACTCAACACAAAATGCCGAAAACCATCAAAATCCAAGACCATATCTTGGTGCCAAAACATGTGCTCCTCACTAAGGAAGAGGCTCAAGTTTTATGGCAGAAATATAACATTACACCTTCTCAAATGCCTATGATTTCAGGAAAAGATCCTGCTATAAAAAATCTGAACGCGGAAACCGGTGATGTCATCAAGATTATTCGCAATTCTCCTACAGAAAAAGAAGCTTTATTTTACCGTGTAGTAAAGGCGGACTAAAGTATGAACAAAAAGCTCATCATCAAAAAATATTTTGAGGAGAATTCATTCGTAGAGTCTAACATCCGTTCCTTCAACAACTTCATCGAGAAGGACATTCATAAAATCATCCAAGAAATCGGCGATGTTGTCCCAACCATCATACCGCAAGATATGCAGGATTTCCGCATCAAGCTCGACAAAATTAATATCACCAAGCCACAGCTCATAGAGGCGGATGGTAGCAGACGAGATATTTATCCCATGGAAGCTCGTCTCAGAAAAATTTCCTATGCCGCTCCTATCAATATGGAAATTTCAGCGCATATCGATGGGGTCCAAAGAGAATCATTCACTACACAAATTGGATTGTTGCCAGTCATGCTCAAAAGTAAATACTGTCATCTCCATGGCATGAAAGAAGAAGAATTAATCAAGCATGGTGAAGATCCTAATGATCACGGTGGATATTTCATTCTCAACGGTAATGAGCGAGTGTTAATGACGGTTGAAGATCTAGCCGCGAACATGATGTTCGTCGAGGAAAATAAAATAGGTACTAGTAGGTACACCGCCAAAATATTCTCCGAGCGTGGCTCCTATCGTGTTCCTCATGTCATCGAGCAAGCCAAAGACGGATTGATTTACTTGTCCTTCACGAGATTCAAGAAAATACCTGTTGTTGCGGTAATCAAGGCTTTAGGCTTAATGAAGGATAGTGAAATCGTGCAAGCTATCTCCCAAGACCGTGAATTCGATGATATTTTCATTAATTTGTTCAACTCCGCGGACTTGAAGAATGAGGCTGATGCTCTAGATTTCATCTCAAAAAAAATAGGTATGTCTCCCTTGCAAGAGCAGCGTCTGGAAAAAACACAGGATAATCTCGACAAGTATTTATTGCCACATTTAGGTATTGAGCCAAAGGATCGTAAGTACAAAGCCATCAATCTCTGTAAGTTATTGCGCAGATTCCTCATTGTTTCCAAAGAAGAGATCAAGAACCAAGACAAAGATCATTACATGAACAAGCGTCTCAAATTAAGTGGTGACTTGTTGTCTGATTTATTCCGTGTACAACTTCGTGCTTTGGTCAATGACATTATGTACAACTTCCAGCGTTTAGTCAAGCGGGGAAAATTCCACTCTATCAAGATTATCATTCGTGATAAATTATTGACATCCAGAATCAACAGCGCTATGGCGACTGGTGTCTGGGTCGGTGGTCGTAAAGGACTAAGCCAGAATATGGACCGAACAAATTTCCTGGCGGCGACATCGCATTTGCAAAGAGTAGTTTCCTTACTGTCAGCGACGCAGGAAAACTTCGCTGCTCGTGCGCTGCACGCGACTCATTGGGGTCGTCTCTGCGCGATCGAAACGCCAGAAGGTACATCCATTGGATTGAGAAAGAATTTGGCGTTATTGGCGGAAATCACACAAGAAGAAGTTCCTGATGCAAAGCTCAAGAAATCATTAGAAGAACTAGGAATGAAAGCGGTATGACTGACATATTCATAGACCAAAAGTATGCGGGCACAGCGGATCATCCAGAGAGTTTTATCAAGAAAGCTCGCGATGAGCGTCAGAAAGGTAAGATCTCAGGAACTATGAATATATCCTATAAAAAAGAGCTCAATGAAATTCATGTAGAGACTTCCAAGGGTCGTGTACGAAGACCATTGCTTATTGTTGAAAACGGCAAGAGCAGACTCACGCTAGAGCATATGAAAAAAATAGAAAAGGGAGAAATGGCATGGAAAGATTTGATCAAGGAAGGAATTATTGAGTATCTTGACGCGGCTGAAGAAGAAGGCGCGTATGTCGCGTTAGCGGAAACTGAAATTACTCCAGATCATACGCATGTAGAAATTTCTCCTAGCACTATTCTCGGTTTAACAACATCTTTAGTGCCATTCTCAAACTATGGTCAGTCTTCACGTTTAAACAGAGGATCCAAAGCGCAGAAACAAGCCTTAGGTTTTTACTCCGCGAACTATTTGCAACGCATGGACACTGATGTCAATATGCTCCATTATCCGCAAAATCCTATAGTTCGTTCCTTCACCTATGAAATCTCAGAACAGCATAAGCATCCTGCTGGTCAAAACATAGTCATTGCCTTGATGAGTTACGAAGGCTATAATATGCAGGACTCCATTGTACTTAATCAGGGATCTATTCAACGCAGTCTCGCCCGTTCCACTTATTTCCGTCCATACAAAGCGGAAGAATTACGATACTCTGGTGGTCTAGTCGATGAAATCGGTATTCCTAATAAGGAAGTCAAGGCTTACCGCGCGGAACATGATTATCGATTGCTAGAAGAAGACGGTATTGTCTATCCAGAAGCGACCATCGGTGAAGATGATGTTATCATTGGAAAAACCTCTCCTCCACGTTTCTTGGGTGAATTAGATGAGTTCAGCATCGCGGCAAACAAGAGAAGAGAAAGTTCAGTCACAACAAAGAATAATGAAGAGGGAAAAATAGATGCTATTGTTATCACAGACAACGAAGAAGGAAATAAATTAATCCAAGTGCGTGTGCGTCACCTGCGTATTCCAGAAATCGGAGATAAGTTCGCTTCTCGTCATGGTCAAAAGGGAGTTGTAGGTCTTATTGTTCCAGAAGCGGACATGCCTTTCACAACATCAGGTATTGTGCCGGATTTAATTTTCTCTCCGCACTCCATCCCATCGCGTATGACGATCTCTCACTTGATCGAGATTGTCGCCGGAAAAGTTGGTGCTTTATTAGGCAGAACAATTGATGGTACAGCGTTCGCGTCAGAATCAGAAAAAGACTTGCGTAAAAGTTTGTTAGAAATGGGCTTCAGAGAAAATGGAACAGAGACCATGTACTCTGGAATTAGTGGAGAACGCCTCAAGGCAAAAATCTATATTGGTAATATGTACTACTTAAGATTAAAGCACATGGTTGCGAATAAGTTGCATGCGCGCGCATCCGGTCGTATCCAGCTCTTAACTCGCCAGCCAATTGAGGGTCGCGCTAAAGGCGGAGGTCTCAGATTGGGAGAGATGGAGAAAGATTGTTTGGTTGCTCACGGAGCGTCGCTCTTATTGAAGGAACGCTTCGATTCAGACAAGACAACCATCTATGTCTGTGAAGAATGTGGTATGCTCGCGGTCTACGATGATTTCCGCAATAACAGGTTCTGTCACCGATGTGGCAGCAATGTCACGATCAATGTCGTAGAAATTTCCTACGCGTTCAAATTACTTTTGGATGAATTAAAGGCGCTGGGCATCGCTCCACGCTTAAAATTGAGGAACAAGTACTAACATGGCGGCAAACGACTACAAATTCAAGGAAATAGACAAAATAGTCTTCGGGATGATTAGTCCGCAGGAGATAGAAAAAAGCTCTGCTGTAAAAGTAGTGACTGCTGAATTGTATGACAAGGAAGGATATCCTGTTGATGGTGGCCTTATGGACATTCGCCTCGGTGTTATTGATCCTGGTCTCCGCTGTAAAACATGTGGTTCTAAATTAAAAGAGTGTATTGGTCACTTTGGTAATATTGAATTGGCTCGCCCAGTAGTCCATGTCTCTTACGCTGGAAAAGTCTACGAGCTATTGAAAGCCATTTGCCGTGAATGCAATCGTTTATTGCTTGAAGAGGAAACAGCAACAAAGTACAGGACGCTTTATCAAAAGTTTAGGAAAGAAAAAAACTTTGAATACTTAAGAAAATTAGCGAAGTTAGCCATCGGAAAAGCGAAGCTCGCGAAGAAATGTCCTCACTGTAACGCGAAGCAGACAGCCATCAAGGTAGAAAAGCCAACAACCTTCATCGAAGGAGACAAGCGCTTATCACCTATTGAAGTTCGTGCGCGTTTGGGAAAGATACAGGAAAAAGACTTGGAATTAATGGGAATGGATCCTTCGCAAGCTCGCCCAGAATGGATGATCTTGACCTTATTACCTATTCCTCCAGTAACCATGCGTCCTTCTATCACATTAGAGACAGGAGAACGTTCAGAAGATGATTTAACACACAAGTTAGGAGATATCGTTCGCATTAATCAGAGATTATTTGAGAACATTAACGCTGGTGCGCCAGAAATTATTGTTGAAGATCTCTGGGACTTATTGCAGTACCACGTCACAACTTATTTCGACAACACCATCACGCAAATTCCTCCTGCTCGTCACAGATCAGGTCAGGCGTTGAAGACATTGACAGAGCGTATCAAGAGTAAAGAAGGTCGCTTCCGTCACAACTTGGCTGGTAAAAGAGTCAACTTCGCCGCTCGTACAGTCATCTCTCCAGATCCAATGATCGAATTCAATGAAGTAGGTATTCCAAAATCTGTCGCCATGGAATTAACTATTCCAGAGCGGGTGACTGAATGGAACAAGGAGTGGCTGCTCTCTTTAGTGAAAAATGGTCCAAAAGAATATCCTGGCGCTAATTATGTAATCGCTCCCGACGGCAAAAAACGTAAGATCACCAAAGAAACGCAAGAGCAATTGATTGTAGAAATAAAAGAGGGTTATATTGTAGAAAGACACTTGTTAGATGGAGAAATCGCGCTCTTTAATCGTCAGCCTTCATTGCACAGAATGAGTATCATGTGTCACAAAGTAAAAGTGTTGCCTGGACGCTCATTTAGATTAAATCCAAGTGTATGTAATCCTTACAACGCTGACTTCGATGGTGATGAAATGAACTTGCATATTCCACAAACCGAAGAAGCTCGCGCTGAAGCGGAAATCTTGATGCAGGTGCAGACACAAATCATGTCACCAAAGAATGGATACAACGTCATCGGATGTGTTGAGGACTCTGTTACAGGAAACTATTTGCTCACCAAGAAGCTCATCATCTCAAGAGAAGATGCGATAGACTTAATGACTTCTATTGGTATTTTCGACGTTAAGTTCGACAAGGAAATGGTAAGGGGAGTTGAGCTAATTAGTAAATTATTCCCTGAAGACTTCTATTTCTACGGAACAGCGAAGCAGAAAGATGAAAGTGGTGCTGAAGCCTTCCTTACTATCAAGAAAGGAAAGATTATCTCAGGATACATTGACGACAACAGTATTGGAGAAAACAATGGTGAGCTCGTCAGAGAGTTCTATAGAAAATATGGACAGGACAGAACACTTGTCTTGCTCGGTAGCTTGTTCAAATTAGGTATTAAAGTATTGGCAAAATATGGATTTAGTACAACCATTGGAGATACAGACATTCCAGAAGAAGCGATCGAGAAAATCGATGAATTGATCGCGATCGCGTACAAAGGAGTAGAAGAGTTAATCAAAGAATATGATTCTGGTAAGTTGGAAGAATTACCGGGAAAGACACGAAGAGAAACTTTGGAAGTGAAAAGCTTGGAAATCTTAAACAAGGTGCGTAACAAAGTGGGTAATCTCGCTTCACAGTATGCTGATGAAAGTAATCCTACAATTATCATGGCTCGCTCTGGCGCTAAAGGAAATATTCTGAACTTCACGCAGATGTCTGCTTGTGTCGGTCAGCAAGCCTTAGGTGGTCAGAGAATCCAGCGTGGTTACAGAAATCGCACATTATCTTTATTCAAGCAGGGAGACTTAGGTCCTATCGCGCATGGTTTCGTCAAGAGTTCCTTCAAGAAAGGATTGACTCCTATGGAATTTTTCTTCCACGCTATGACTGGTCGTGACGCTCTGATGGACACTGCTCTCCGTACGCCAAAATCTGGTTACTTGTACAGGCGTCTCGCTAATGCATTACAAGATTTAAAGATTGAATATGATGGTACAGTCAGAAACGCTCGTAAAGGCATCGTCCAGTACAAGTATGGTGACGATGGTGTTGATGTCTCAAAAAGTGAGGGAGGAAAGATCAGCGTCAAGAAAGCTATCGCTGACGTCTTAGGACAATAACATGGAAGACCAAATCTACAAGGACTACGAAGGAAAGCTGCCGAAGAAAGTTATCGAAGAGATAAGGCTAGAAGCGAAAGAACGAAATCTTAGCAAAGACCAGCTCAAGAAAGTGCTCGAGTACTTGAAAGAAGAATATGACGCCGCGAAAATAAACCCTGGTGAAGCTATTGGTATTCTCACAGCGGAATCATTCGGTGAGCCAGGTACGCAGATGTCCATAGCGAAAGAAGAAAAGATTCTAGTCAAGATAAAGAACAATATCAAAATTGTAGAAATTGGCAGTCTCATTGATCGTATTATGAGGACAAAGGGGTCGTTAAAACTCCATGAACATTCAGAAGTAACACCTATGCACGATCTTGATATAAGTGTGATAAGTATTACTCCAGAAGAAAAAATAGAATGGAAAAAGGTAGTAGAGTGTAGTCGACATCTCTGTGAAAAAAAATTGCTCAAGATCACAACAGCGTCAGGCAGAACCATTACTGCGACAGATAATCATTCATTTGTTACAAGAAGAAACAATACTGTCGTCCCGATTCTAGGAAGCCAGTTAATATGTGGCATGCGCATTCCTGTGATCAATCACATGCCACTAGAGCGAGAGAGAATAACAAAGATCGATCTGAAAGAATTTTTAGAAGAGGAGTACATCACAGAGAACAGTCAGGGATTGTTGGAGACAGCGTACCATGCGAAGCCAATCCCAAGGTATCTTGAGCTTACAGAGGAATTAGGATGGTTCATAGGAGCGTACCTCGCGGAAGGCGCGGCGTCTACGGGTCAAGTCATGATTTCGAATATGAATAACAACTATATAGCGAATGCGGCTAGTTTCACAACAAGCATAGGGTTAGATTACAAAGAAGATCTACATCACAGAGGATTTAGTAATTCTCGAGATCTTAAGATATCCTCAAGTTTGCTTGCGAGATTTATCGGAAGATCGTGTGGTCAAGGAGCAAGCGGAAAGAAAGTGCCTGAATTTGCTTATAACGCTCCCGATGAATTTATCCATGGTCTACTGCGAGGATACTTTGACGGCGATGGTAACTTCCAGGTGGAGAGAAAAATGATAAGAAGTTCTTCAAACTCCAAGCAGTTGTCGGATAATATAGCGTTGCTCTTAGCGCGAAAAAATATATTTTCCTATAAAACAACAGATAAAAAAGGTCAGCATTGGCTGTTGATCCCGTACAAATATGCTCCTCTTTATTTGGAGTATATTGGTTCTGACATCGACTATAAAGAAAAAGATTTACAAACGTTGGCGGAGAAAGCGAAGAGATTTTGGAATGTGCGTAGTCAGGATTATACCGACATGATAAGTGGCTTCGACGACTTATTTGTAAAGGCTGCGAAAAAAATTAATCTTCCAACACGATATGTGAATAGCTGTACCAAACGACAAAAAATAGGAAGAACAGCGCTTTTCAGATACATCAAGAAATTCGAGGAAAAGGCGAAAGAACTGCGAGTAGATCTTAGCGAAGAGCTCACGATAATGCGAAGAATGTTCCATGCGGACGTTATTTGGGACGAGATTGAAAGCATAGAACAGACAGATAGCGAAGAGTATGTGTATGACCTCTCTGTTCCGGGGCTAGAGACATTCACAACCGCGGAAGGCATAGTAGTGCATAATACATTAAACGTGTTCCACTTCGCTGGTGTAGCTGAAGTATCCGTTACCCAAGGATTACCTCGTCTTATTGAAATCTTAGACGCTCGCAAGGAAATCTCCACGCCATCCATGGAAATCTTCCTCAAGAAAAGTATCAACAAAGACATGCTGGAAGTAAAGCGTGTCGCTGCTCTGATCAAAGAGACAAAGCTGAATGAAATCGCGACAGAATTTTCTATTGACTTGAACAAGTTACAAGTGGAAGTCCAGTTAAACCAGCATCGCCTGAAAGATCTCAAATTGAAGCCAGATCAAGTTGCTGAAGCGCTCAACGCGAATATGAAGGGCGTAAAAGCGAGCGTCAGTGGTGAAAAAATCGTTATAAAAACAAAAGCGGAAGAAAATGAGTTGATGGAAACCTACAAGATCAAGGAAAAGGCGAAGGAAGTCTTCATCAAAGGTGTTAAAGGAATCAAGCAGGTGTTGCCAGTAAAGAATGGTGAAGAGTATGTTATCATCACAGCGGGTTCCAACTTAAAAGATGTCATTGAAGTCGAGGAAGTAGATGAAACACGGACAACCACCAACAGCTTATTCGAAGTTCTAAAAGTGTTTGGTGTCGAAGCTGGTCGTCAAAATATCATCAAAGAAGCGCAAAAAGTCATTGAAGATCAAGGTCTTGATGTGGATGTTCGTCACATTATGTTCATCGCGGATGCCATGACTACCTCAGGCACCATTAAAGGTATCACGCGTTCAGGTATCACTGGGGAGAAAAAATCCGTTTTGGCTCGCGCGAGCTTCGAGACTCCTTTGAAGCATTTGATCAACGCGTCAGTCATTGGTGAAGAAGATGACTTAAACTCTGTTATCGAAAATGTCATGCTCAATCAGCCAGTGCCATTAGGTACAGGTCTTCCAGACTTGGTCACAAGAATTAAAAAAGACACAATCTCTGGAAAGGAAGGAAAGAAATGAGCGTCGAAGAATTAAGAAGCGTCTTGAAGAGTGAAAAAATAACTATAGGCTCCAAAGCGGTAGTAAGAAAACTCCGACTTGGACAAGTAAAGAAAGTCTTCATGGCAAACACCTGTCCACAAGCGGTTCGTGACACCATCAAGCGCTTCGCGGCGTTGAAGAAGATTGAAATTATAGAATTGTCCGTTCCAAGCTCTGAAATCGCGTTGATCTGCAAGAAAAATTATCCCGTCAGTGTTCTTAGTTGCTAGCAATGGAAAAATACGATCTGCAGGCAATGGGTTTCATTACTGTTTTCGAGAAGATAACACATGCGCAGGTCAAAAGATTTTTTACAGACAAGCGAGGTCAGTTAGTTTTTATTGTTAATGAGGGACAGGCAGGCAAAGCCATAGGAAAATCAGGTATGCACATCAGAAAACTACAACACCTGTTTAAGAAGCGAATTCGTGTTGTCGAGTTCAATCAAGATCCAAAAGAGTTCATCAAGAATTATATTGCTCCCTTGCGAGTGGAAAGTGTAGAGTACAAAGAGGATAAAATTACGTTGTCCAGTCAAGACACCAAGATCAAAGGGTTGCTCATTGGTCGCGAAAGGCAGAATATCAAAGAACTCAACGCTGTCGTGCGAAAATTCTTCAAAATTGAGGTCCTGGTCGCATAAAACCATCAGAAAAAACAAAAGACACGAAATCTTTATAAAGCGTCCCTGAGTCCTCCTGCTACAAAATGGCCAATAAATCAAATGGTTTAAACGCGGCGAAGAAGCTCAAAAACAAGCGAAAGCGCTTCCAATGGGCTGATGCTAATTTTACGCGTCGTGTGTTAAAATTAAAGCAGAAATCTGATCCTCTCCGTGGTTCTTCACAAGCTCGTGGTATCGTTATTGAGAAGCGTCAGTTAGAAGCTAAACAGCCTAATAGCGCTTTAAGAAAATGTGTCCTAGTCCAATTAATCAAAAAGGGAAAACAAGTCACCGCGTTCTGTCCTCGTGATGGAGCTATCAAGAAGATTGATGAGCACGATGAAGTCATTATTGAATGTATTGGTGGTGCGCAAGGACGTTCTCCCGGAGATCTTCCTGGTGTGCGTTGGAAAGTAATCAAAGTCAACGATCAAAGCTTGGACGCGTTAGTACGCGGCAAGATCGAGAAGGGTAGACGATGAACCTAAAACTATTCGACCGATGGGACTTAACGCAAATCGAAGTAAAGGATCCTGGTCTAAAAAATTATGTCAATCTCTCCCCCATATTAGTGCCTCGTTCTGGTGGTCGCAACGCGAAGCAACAATTCTACAAAAACAGATGTAATATTGTTGAGCGTTTGATGAATCACTTGATGATTTCTGGTCACAAGGGAAAGAAACATTTTATTTCATCCGGAGCTTATGGTGGAAAAAGTCACACTGCTTTTAATATTATAGAAGGCACATTGAAGATGATCGAAGAAAGAACAAAGAAAAATCCTGTTGAAATATTAGTGCGCGCTATAGAAAACGCTGCGCCTCGTGAAGAAATTACAACTATCGAATATGGCGGCGCGAAATATCCGCAAGCGGTCGACTGTGCTCCCCAGAGACGTGTTGATTATTCACTTAGGATGATGGTCCAAGGTGCGGCGCACAAAGCTTTCGGAGAAAAAATAAAAGTCGAAGAGGCATTGGCTGACGAGATCATGAAGGCGGCGGCTTGCACCAACGCGAGTAACGCGGTCGCGAAAAAATTAGAATTAGAACGTCAGGCTGACGCTGCTCGTTAATCATTCTAAAAAAGAGTTTCAACTATGCCACCATCTGACGCAGCAAATGAAATCATGGAGCTTGCTAAAGTACCAGCCCACATTAGAAATATTTGTACTTCTGCGCACATTCATCACGGAAAATGCATTGATGGTAAAAGTAGACTTATTCTAGCAAATGGTGAGATTAAAACTGCCGAGCAAATCTATCAACTAGCGGAACAAAAAGGGCAGAAGTTTGAAGAGAAAGAAGAACATACTATCTACGACATTTCAAAAGAAAACATCACTATTTTTTCCTTAAATCAAGCTACAGGTCAATTAGAAAAGAAAAATGTAAGCTTGGCATGGAAATTGAAAGGTGGTCAGGTTATCAAAATAAAACTAAGAAATGGTTTTGATATCACAAGCACTC
The DNA here is from genome assembly GCA_964390715.1 of Candidatus Woesearchaeota archaeon. Classification (GTDB taxonomy): domain Archaea; phylum Nanobdellota; class Nanobdellia; order SCGC-AAA011-G17; family UBA489; genus JACOVP01. The sequence continues at coordinate 83,220 of CAYMIM010000013.1, forward strand.
CAGAACACAAGTATATAGTGTTTAAAAATATGCAGTTTGTAGAGAAAATTGCTGGAGAATTGCGATTAGGTGACAATATAGTCTGCGCAAGAAAAACGAATGTTGATGCAAATATAGATCTAAAAAAGGAAATGCTTGAGCTATTAAGAAATAAAAACTTCTATGTTTGTCTAAAAGAAGACTTTGTTGCACAATTAAAACAAAAGATATTTGCATATGGCACAGAAAAATTAGTAAAAGAAATAAACTCGCCAATCAAGCCTAAATCATTCTACCATGGTATTTGGCAAAAAAGAATATTGTTAAACGATCTACTTAATGCATGTAAAATATTCGATATAACTGAAATTTACGATAAAATAGAAACCATCGTCTATAGAACAGGAAAACAACGAGGCCATAACTCATTACCTATAAAATTGCCGCAGAATTTTGCAAATTTCTTCTATTTAGCTGGATTATTTACTGGTGATGGCTCTTCTAAGCGGTTTATTGTAGGCAAAGAAGAACTAAGAAAAGAATTTATCAGTATATGTCAAGAGATAGGCTGTAATGCTACAGAAAAGAACGACAAAGGAAAAACACCTGCTCTTGAAACCAATAAAACTCTGCTTCATATGCTTAATACAATCTTTGACTATCCATTAAAACAAAAGAGTCATAATGTTAAAATTTCAACTTTTGTCTGGAAAAGTCCAAAAGAGCTTATTGGAAAATTCCTTAAAGGTTACTTTGACACTGATGGCACGGTAGAGTTATCTAGAGGTGCTATTTCAATTTATTCAGCTAGCAAACAAATGATGAAAGATCTGCCGTTACTTTTGTTACGCTTTGGGATTGTTCCTATTGTCAATAACGATAACATATACATTAGTGGATTTTCAGTAGAGCAATATAATAAACAAATTGGATTCAATGTCAAACACAAAGAACAACGAGCAAAAGCATTAGCAACAAATGCTATAGGTAGCTATGTAACTGACTGGATTAATCTCACAACAGAAACAAGAGTAAGTAAACACAATACACAAAAATTAGTACAATTGGGTCTCAAAGAACAAGTGCAAAATAAATTCTTCAACGATGATTTAGTATACATTCAAGTCACAGGCATTGAAGAAGGGTATGAAGAAACAGTTTATGATTTCACAGTTCCAGACAATCATACCTTTATAGCCGAAGGCATTGTCATGCATAATACGGCGCTCACAGACAACCTCCTTGCGGCTTCCGGTCACATAAGCTCTAAGGCGGCAGGCGACTTGGACAAAGGTATGGCGACTTGGCAGCACGCTGATGAGCAAGAGCGTTTGATGACTGTCGATGCGGCTAATGTATCCATGATCCACACGTTTGAGAATACTAAATATCTTATCAACTTGATCGACACGCCAGGACACGTTGACTTCGGAGGTAACGTCACTCGTGCCATGAGAGCCATTGACGGAACTATTGTGTTAATTTGCGCGGTAGAAGGGATCATGCCGCAGACAGAAACTGTCGTTCGTCAAGCCATTCGTGAACGCGTCAAGCCAGTCCTCTTCATCAACAAAGTCGATCGCTTGATCAACGAATTAAAATTCACGCCTGAGCAAATGCAGGAGCGTTTCTTGAAATTAATCACGGAGTTCAACACCTTAATCGAGAACACCGCTGAAGATGAGTACAAACAAAAATGGAAAGTAGACATTCTTAATGGCAGTGTCGCTTTTGGTTCTGCTCGTGAGAACTGGGCTTTATCTATTCCTTACATGAAGAATAAAAATGTTTCTTTCAAGGATATTGTCAATCTCTACAAAGAGGACGTGACTGAGGAGAATCGCCAAAAATGGATCTGGGAAAAGGCTCCCGTCTTTGAAGTCATTCTCGACATGGTCATCAAGCACTTGCCCAACCCTTTGGAAGCGCAAAAATATCGTATTCCGCACATTTGGCATGGAGATTTAGAGACGCAATTCGGTAAAGATTTATTAGTGGGAAATCCTAATGGAAAAATAGCGTTCGTCATCACGCGTATCACTATCGATCCAAGATTTGGTCGTGAATTATGCGCGGGTCGTTTATTTTCTGGCACAGTCAGAGCTGGGCAAACAGTCTGGTTGAACAACGCGAAATCAACGCAAAGAATCGCTCAAGTCTTTATGTATAAAGGTATCAAGCCTGAATCTTTAGACTCTGTTTCCGCGGGAAATGTCCTGGCCTTAGGCGGTATTTCTGGTATGGCTGGTGAAACTATTACTGAGGGACCAGAGCAGCCATTCGAGGAATTAAAGCACATTTTCGAGCCGGTCATCACCAAATCTATCGAACCACTTAAGCCACAAGACTTGCCAAAGCTCGTGGAAGTTTTGAAGAAAGTATTGAAAGAAGATCCCTCTATCAAGATTGATATCAACCAGGAAACGGGTGAAAATTTGATCCATGGTATGGGTGAATTGCACCTAGAGATTATTGAGAATCGTATCAAGACAGAAAAAGGATTGGACATTAAAACGTCTCCTCCTATTGTAGTCTATCGTGAATCAATGCAAAAGCCTGGTCAGGAAATGGAAGGAAAATCTCCCAATAAGCACAACAAATTCTATATTGTCTGCGAGCCTTTGGAAGAGAATGTGCATGCTGCTATCAAAAAGGGAGACATTCCTGAAGGTCGCGTCTCCAAAAAAGATACTCGTCTGTATGAAGTCCTGGAAAAATTAGGCTGGTCCGCGAAAGAAGCGAAGAAAGTGCGTGATGTTTACAATGGTAATTTGTTAATTGATGACACTCGTGGTATTGTCTACATTGGTGAAGTGCAGGAATTAATTAATGATGGATATGAGCAGGTCATGAAGCAAGGTCCAATCGCTCGTGAACCAGTTGTTAAGTTAAAGGTCATTGTCAAAGATTGTAAACTGCATGAAGACGCTATTCACCGTGGTCCTGCGCAAGTGGTTCCAGCGATCCGTGAAGCTATTCGTGGTTCTATGAACTCAGGTAACGCGATTATTTATGAGCCATTGCAAGTATTACAGATTGACGCTCCTGCGGATTACATGGGAGAGATTAGTAAATTAGTCCAGAACAAGCGTGGTCAACTCTTAAGCGTCAAGCAAGAAGGCACCTCTATGAGCATCAGAGCGAAATTGCCAGTCGCTGAGTCTTTTGGTCTCGCTTCTGATCTTCGTTCCGCGACAGCGGGTCGTGGATCTTACTTCTTAGTGGATCAAATGTACGAAAAACTACCATCAGATTTACAGCCAAGAGTCGCTCAGAGAATTAGAGAAAGAAAAGGCTTGAAAGCTGAAGAGCCTGTAGCTACAGAATAAGAGCCTAATCTGTAATTATTTATATGTTAAGAAGTTAGAGTTGTCTTTTCCATTTAGCGAAGTCTATTAAAACTGCGCCACCTTTTTCTGGAGACCAAATACAATTTGCTAATTTTAAGTCAAGACCAGAGAATCCTCTTTGTGTTGCTTTACGAATTTCTTCATCTCTTGAAGCAATAGCCTCTTGGTACTCTCTTGATTCAAAATTTAATTTATCTAGAGTAACTCCTGAAATATATTCCATTATAAAAAGTTCACAGATACATCTCCCAAATCCTTGGATCCTTTGAATCCCTTTTCCATCATCAACTCCTTGTAATGATAATTTTTTAATTGCTATAGGTCTAGGTACTCGTATACCTTCTCTAAAAAGTTGTGTAGCTATCCCATGGTCATTTTTTATTTTTTGATCATGTTTATGACGTTCTCTTAAGGTATAAACTTCTGGATTTTGAGCATATAATGGAAATTTTGCAACTAAAGTTTCAGAAATTCTATAGGCTAGACCATCAAATCCTTGTCCTAAAAGTCGAGATGAGTCAGAGGTACATACTTGTTCAATAAAATGTGCCATAGCAGATTCCTCTAACAACTCTAAATGAGAGAAATGAAGAGGAGTGGGGGTGTGCATACATCACTATAAGGCGACTAGATTTATAATTATTTCTCATAAAAATGATAAAGAAGCGTGAAAACCACAAAGTTTATAAGTATGTATCTATTAAATACAACTTGATAACTATGGAACAAGTACTCATAGCACCAAAAATAGCGCACAGTCCAACTTTAGAAACTGTCCAGATGGTAGAGGAAACAATCAAAGAAGCCAAAGAAGTACTCAGTATCGCGGAGCTGAAAAGAAGACTCCCAAGAAAAGTAAATCACAATACTCTAAAAATCATTCTTACCTATTTACAAAAAAGTGGCAAAATAGAATTTACACCAGACGGCGTAGTTTGGATTTTCCTACCCAAAGAAGACATAGCGGCAATCCTCAGCAAAGGAAGAACATGGGCTTAAAACAGAAAGAGAAGATTGTCAAGGTTATTGGTGCTGCTGAAGCTGCTCTTACAAAGCTAGAAGAAAATATTAATAGTATAGAAGCGCAAGGAAAAACTCCCGCCAAAACAGATTAAGCAACTTCTCAAAAGTATTGGACATGCGTTAGACCTTCTCAAAGGAAACCCCTTCACAGGCAATCCAGTTTCTCATCATCTCTGGCCTAAAGAATTTCAACAATTACCAAACCTATTCAGGATAGAGCTTTCTCAATTTTGGAGATTGTTATATTATGTAACTGGAGATGAGGTTAAAGTGATTAGTGTAGTTTTCGAAATTTGTGATCATCCGCAGTATGATAAAATTTTTGGCTACAAGAAGAAATGAGACGTCCATATTATAGAAAAATAGCTCAATTCCTACCGTAACCTTTATAAATCGTTGATTGTGCATTTAAGCACTAATACCATAAAGGAGATACTCTAAAAATGGCAAAGCAAAAACCACACATTAACGTTATTTTCGTAGGTCACGTTGACCACGGAAAGTCCACTACAGTTGGACGTCTCATGTACGATTCTGGTAACATTGATGAGCAAGCTATGAGAAAGCTCAAGGAAAAAGCGCAGCAATTAGGTAAGGCTGGTTTCGAATTCGCGTTCATTATGGATAATCTAAAAGAAGAGCAAGAACGTGGTGTAACCATTGACTTGTCCTATCAAAAGTTCTTGACAGACAAATTTGAAGTGACTATCATCGACGCTCCTGGACACAAGGACTTCGTCAAAAACATGATTACAGGCGCTTCCCAGGCGGATTGCGCGTTCTTAGTATGCGCTGCTCCTGATGGTATTATGGCCCAGACCAAAGAACACATCTGGTTGCTCAAGACCTTAGGTGTACAGCAAATTTCAGTCGTAGTTAACAAGATGGATGTAGTCAAATATGATCAGGCTAAATTCGACGCTGTTGTTACTGACTTAAAGAAATTAGCGCAGATGGTCGGATTCAAAGCTGATCAAATCCAATTTATTCCAACAAGCTCCTATAATGGAGACAATGTCGTCAAGAGATCAACCAACATGACTTGGTACACAGGTCCAACTATCAGAGAGCAATTAGACTTGTTCAAAGAGCCTGAAAAGCCAGTTACCTTGCCATTGCGTATGCCTATTCAGGATGTCTATAACATCCCAGGTATCGGTGTAGTTCCAGTCGGTAGAATTGAAACGGGAAAAATGAAGACAAATGATAAGATCATTGTCGTTCCTGCTAGAGACGGTAAAGGTATCAAAGGTGAAGTAAAATCCATCGAGATGCACCATGAAGTCGTTCCTGAAGGTATTGCGGGTGACAACATTGGTTTCAACGTTCGTGGTATCACCAAGAAAGATATTGCTCGCGGTGACGTTTTAGGTCATGAATCTAATCCGCCTACTATCTGTACAGAATTCACTGCGCAGATCGTGGTTTTGAATCACCCAACCGTTATCACGAAAGGGTACACGCCAGTCTTCCACATTCACACTGCGCAAGTAGCGTGTCAGATCGTGGAAATCGTGAAGAAATTGGACCCAGCGACTGGTCAAGTATTGCAGGAGCACCCAGACTTCATCAAGAACGGTGATGCGGCCATTATCAAAGTCAGACCAACAAAACCTTTAGTCATCGAACGTCAGAAAGATATCCCACACATGGCTCGTTTCGCGGTTCGTGACGCTGGTTCAACAGTCGCCGCGGGTATGTGCATCGACTTAGTGGCTAAAGTATTATAAGAAGGTTTTTCCTTCTTCTTTTCTCATTTTTTTCTTTTCTTGTTTGAGCGCCTTATCAGAAAACTACAAGTGAAAGGTGAAAACAGATGGTCAACGCAAAATACAGATATGAAATAATTATAAGATTCAATGACGAGATGGCGTTTCGTGATGCGCATGATGGAAGCGTAACAGGCAGAAGAGATGATGATTTTAGATATGCGAATGGTGTAGCACGACTGACCATAAATAATGATCCCTATAAAGGAAACATGAGCAGTTATGAGCCGCATGGAAATATAGGAAGAGCATTTTCAGAGAGAAGATTAGATATTGCATTAGTGCAAGGATTAAGAAAAAGATTAGTAAATATCGCGCATGTGGAAGTGAAAGAGCTAAGAAGCATGGATAGAGGGCATTTGCGAATTATAAAGAGAGCCGATCTAGAAGGTGCATTAAGTGAAATCCCTATGCAGGCGGATATGGCTGAGGAACCTGAAGAATAAAAGTGCAGAAACCTTTATAAACCGCCTTCTTTCTTTTCTTTTTTATGGCAAAAGCGCGCATCAGTTTGTCCAGCATCGATGTGGACAAGATTAATCAGGTCTGCACCAGCATCAAGGATATCGCTGAAAAGACCAAAACAAAAATGTCTGGTCCAGTGACATTGCCAACAAAGCGATTAAAACATACTACTCGTAAAACACCTTGCGGTAATGGAAAAGCTTCTTTCGACAACTTCGAGATGCGTATTCACAAACGTTTGATTGAACTAGGTATTGATGAGCGTGCTCTGCGTTTAGTCATGAGAGTGCCTATTCCAGAAGACGTCAACATTGAAATAGAGATGTTTGAATAAAATAAGAGTTCTAGACATATTTAAATTAACACCAGTGCTTTTTAAAGAGTCATGGGAAAAAGGCGAAATACTTTCGGTATAAAGCGGAAACTTTTCTCTTTGCAGACTGATATTTCCGATATTTTCTAGTAAAAATATATTAAAGCGAAAGAAATCTAATTAGGTATGAAAGCAAAAAAAATCATGATAATTATGGTATGGTGCTCGCTCGCGCTTGGGGCTAGTTCAGCGGTCACATTAGATCTTTGTACTAATAGCACGCTTTTTTCTTCAGACGTAAGCATGTATGACTATAAGCCAAGTGTATTCGGTGATTATGTTCTTTGGAATGCTGATAACCAGATCGTAATTTATGACGCGATAAAAAAAGAAATAGTGAATGTTACTCTAAACGAGTATGCTGTTGCTGATGCGGTGCTTGTTGAAGAGAAAATAGTTTGGGTAGGATTTAATGAAGAGGCTCAGATATACGGATGTAGCATAAGAAAGAATGGAAAAGACAGTGGCTGTTTAAGCGGCGACAAAAAAGTAAAAATGACAAATACTGTCTCGTTAAAGCGTAATCCAGCTATATCTGGTTCAACTGTAGTCTGGGAAGAATTCGATGGACACGATTTTGAAATTATGCTCTGTGATCAGAGAAAAAATGAAAGAAAAGGGGGTTGCTTAGCGGACGATAAGAAAATACAAATTACAGAAAATGAGTATGAAGATAGAAATCCTCAGATCTTGCATGATCTACTAGTCTGGGAAGCTAAAACTAAACAAGACTGGGACATTTGGATATATAATAGGGAGAGCAAGAGAAAAAAGCCACTGGTTGAAGAACAAGGAGATCAATTATCTCCAAGAATAGGGTGGAATAGTTTTGGATATAAGGTAATATTTTCAAGCAGGGAGCATGAGGAAACAAACATCATGGTAAAAAGTTTAAACACAGGAATAATTACCCCTATAACAGCGGGAAATAATCTAAATGAATGGGCTCCAGTGATTGATGGAATGCGAAGTAAGACGTTATGGTGGCTATCCGACAAATATGGCTTGTCAAATATTGAAGGACTAAAAAACGGCAAAATCATCGATATGCGATTGGAAAACTACAGTATACAGAAAAATATTGGAGCTTATAACGGAACAATAGTATTTGAGCAATGGAATAAAGGAGTGCATGAAATAGTCATGGCTCAATGTTGAAGAGAATAAGGGCATAAATAGGCCGTCATAATAATGTTTATATAGGATAGTCTTGGATTTCTTTCCAGTGCCGCGATCGCATAACCCGGTATTGCACAGGCCTGGAAAGCCTGG
>CAYMIM010000014.1:0-17481 GCA_964390715.1 Candidatus Woesearchaeota archaeon
AAAGAGGTGAACAGAACAATGGCAGCAAAAAGACGCGCAGCAGCTTCAAAAAGAAGATCATCTGCAAAACGCTCATCAGCACGAAGAAGACGATAAGTCTTCTCATCCTATTTTTCTTTTTTATTTTTTCTTTCTTCTTTCTTTTACAATATGGGTTTCTGGAAAACCTTCCTTAATAAGTGCTTGATATACTTGAGAATCCTCATAGACAATACAAGTAAGCGGCAATCCATTCATTTGAGAAATAGCTCTCAATGTTTGATAGAATCTAGAGTCGCACTCTTCTACAGTTCGGAGATTGACTATAACTCTACGACTAGTGTGTTTCGGTTTATCAATCTCTAATACCTTTTTGGTAATCTCTGTAAGCAGATGTGTTCCATCAAGAGAAGCTGATTTTTCAACTGGCGTGTCTCGAACAACCAAGCGATGATTCTGAGCATACTCTTCAGCATCAAATGCATCATAGTTCGTTACTCCTCCCAAATAACGAGGTACATGTTGTCTTGTTCTCAGCAAAAGTGTTCTTCCTTCTTTAGGTTTTAAGGCAAGTCTGACTCCATTATAAACTCTCGGAGGAGGTAGAAAATTAATTTCTGCAGATAGAGGTAGTTCCACTCCTTCTTTGGTTACTAAAGCTACGGGGACATGAGCGAGTGCATGCAAATCCTCAACTTGCATAAGCACAGGGTCTAAACGAATTTGATCTAAAAATTCTACTCCCCGAACGTAATCTGTTAGTGATCTATTTAACATAGCAGTGAGGTCATATTGTGAAAGAATTTGTATTTTTTCGTTAGCTAATTGAATAGTGTTATCAGGACGTACAAGTAAAGTAGGATGAGTAACAAGATCATAAGTCATAGCATAGCTAGCCATTTCTCTGACTTCTTCGTTTTCTTTTCTAAGACTCTGATTTTCTTCCCTGAGTTTCTTATTCTCTAGATCTTTCTCTTCGAGCTTTTTTCTATGCTCTTCACGTTCTTGTTGAACCGCGTGATAGAGGAGAGAACCATGTTGTCGAATACCTGCTAGGTGTTTTCTTATTTCATCTTCTTCAGTCATATCATTTCTAAGAAAAGAGAGTTTAATACTCTTACTCACTACTCTCCCACAACGAAAGTTTTAAGAGAGTCAGAACAGCCGCAGATGCATGCTAGAATTTTTAATGTCATATCTAGAGATCATTTTGCACATAGACAAGTATCTAACGACTATTTTAGAGCGATACAGCCTATGGATTTATGTTATATTATTTCTCATTATTTTTTTAGAAACAGGATTAGTGTTTACGCCATTTCTCCCTGGAGATTCATTGTTATTCGCTGTTGGGGCTCTAGCGGCCGTAGGCTCCATGAACATACTGGTGTTGTACTTCTCGTTGCTCGTAGCGGCCATTCTAGGAGACACAGTCAATTATTGGATTGGAGCTTATATTGGTCCAAAAATATTCCATAAAAAAATTCTTTTTATCAAGCGAGAATATCTCATCAGAACGGAAAAATTCTATGAGATGCATGGTAATAAAACAATTGTCTTGGCTCGTTTCATCCCTGTTATTAGGACATTCGCTCCTTTCGTCGCTGGAGTTGGAAAAATGAAATATCCTCGTTTTTTATTCTATAATATCATGGGAGGATTTGCTTGGATCGCGCTATTTTTATTGGGAGGATATTATTTCGGTAATGTCGCTTGGGTTAAGGAGAATTTCTCACTGACTCTAGTAGGTATTATTGTGCTCTCTTTTATTCCCTTCATAGTAGAACTCATCAAGCATAAAAGAAAAAGTGTCAAATCTCAATAATTGTTCCCATCGGACCAGGGTTTAAGAGCAGCGTTTTCTCAATTTTCTGGCGAACATTGAAATTTTCATGCAAATGCCCGCATAAGTAGAGGTGTGGTTTTAATTCCTTGATCGCTTTGGTGATGCTTCTGCAGCCTACATGTCCATACAGAGGAAGATAATCAAGTTCGGTATGATGGGGCGGACCATGCGTCACAAAAATAACTTTGTCTCCAGGTTGAATTTTTTCTTTGAACTGTGATAATCGTTTCTCCAGTTTGCGGTCGACCATGGAAAAGCCACCGCCACCATGACCTAAGAACAAATAATTGCCAACGCGATAAGGTTTCCGATGAAAGGGAATGACATGCTTCATTGCTAAGTTAGCTACAGCACCCTCTTCCTCATGGTTGCCATGGATAATGAGCAACGGCTTTTCTGCTTTGGTTAAAATCTTAAGCGCTTGTTTGAATCCTTGGCCAAAGAGCGAGATATCTCCGCAACACAACATGAGGTCTGCTTGCTTCGCTTTCTTCACTAAACCAAAAAGAACTTTTCTAATGACATGGGGATCAGCTCGGTGCACATCAGTAAAAGCGAGAATTTTCATGGGAAGACAGAGAAAAACAAGGTTTTTATACTTTATTCTCTGGTCTGAGGATTAACTTTGCGCCAAGAACTCCTTATTGTCGGCATTGATCCAGGCATTACTTCAGCCTATGCGCTCTTGGATGTGCAGGGCAAGGTAGTCAAGCTCAAAAGTTCTAAAGAGCTCAATATCAATGTGTTGGTCTCAGAGATTACCGCGGAAGGCAAGGTGTTGGTCATCGGCACAGATGTTAAGCATATCCCAGGGCTCATTGAGAAGTTTTCTGCTCGTGTCAGCGCTAAAGTCATCATGCCAGACGAAGATATGAAAGTCGGCTTCAAAGAGCGTATCACACAATCCTATAATCCCCATGATGATCATCAACGTGACGCTTTAGCGGCCGCTCTGCATGCGTTCAAAGAAGTCCAGCCCATGCTCCAGAAAGTGGACGAGACATTGAAGAGATTAGGTAAAGAACACTTATCTGCGGAGGTCAAAGTTCGTGTGCTCAAGGGATCTACCATTGCTAATGCTCTTGCGTCCTTGGAAGAGAAAGAAGATGAGTTAATCATCAAGAAACGTCGAATGAAGACAGCGTTCAAGAAACCATCGCGATTAGTAGAGGAAAATCTGCGTCTGAAAAAAGAAAATAAAACGCTCGAAATAAAGGTAGAGTATCTTGATAGCAAAATCCGCCAGATGCTGAAAAAACTAGGATCGTTGTCAGAGGAGAAAGCGGGAGATATCGTCAAATTCAAGAATAAAAAGATAGAGTTTCTCAACCAGGAAATAGAGAGGCACAAAAAAGAAGCGGCGCAGCTTCGTCAAGAAACAAAAACAACCACTGCTCTTTTGTTGGAAGCCCAAGACAAAATCATCGCGAAGAAATTAAAAACACTTGGTTGGGAAGAAGTCAGTAAAACTGTTGAAGACGGTGATGTGCTGGTCGTTGATGATGTCAATAGCTTTAGCGATCGATCTTTGGAGTTGCTGAAGAAAAAAGTCAATATTATTATCTACAAAAAGCAGCCATCTCAAGAATTATTGAAGCGGGGATTCTCGTTTATCAGCGCTGGAAAAATCTCCATGAAAGAGACAGAGACACTGGCAATTATAGAAAAAGAAGCAATAGAGAAGGAAAGAAAAAAGAAAGACATCCTCTCAACGATCGTGAAGGAATATCAGGAAGAAAGAGACGCGGAGCTGGTATAGGAATGAACAAGCAAGGAAAGGTGCTGTTGATAGGGTTTCTAGTTATTGTAATCTTCTTTTTTATTCCTCTGAATTACTACTTAATTGCGCCAGGAGAAGTCTTTAATCTGAAAGATATAGTGCTTGTGCCAACAGTACAAGAGAAGAATCATCTCTACGCTCCATCAGTAGCTGTCTATGAAAATAAATATTTTGCTATGATAAATACGACGTTGTTTAACAAATTGAACACCAATCTGTTTTATCTGATCTATGCAGGTCTTAGTCCTTCAATTGAAGCAGAAAAGCTTAGTGATTTTTTACCGAAGGGAACAACCTCAGAGCAGTATGAAGCTGCGATGCTTGCGGCGACGAACATCTCAGTGAGTAATCTCAAATACGTTGTTGCAGCACGAGTCAACAAGACTGTCGATGAGTTAAATTTCACGATCAATGTCTCTGCAGAAGGTCCATCTGTTGCTGTAGCGTTCGCGCTGGAAGCGATAAATCAACTACAAGAAGAAGACATGACACAAGGGTTGAAAATTGGAGCAGTAGGCAATATCGATAGAGAGGGAAAAGTGTTTCCTGTGGGCGCTGTCAAGCAAAAAATAATTGCAGCAGAACGAGCGCAGGTAGATCTCCTCTTTATCCCATTAAAAGACTACACAGACGAAATAAAAAAGAGAGAAAGCAGGATAACTGTTGTTCCAATAGCAACCATCGATGAAGCTGTAGAGTATCTCAACAAAAAGAAAAAAGAAGAGTAAATTAGTCTAGAGCTTCTAGATAACCCATCATAAACGCGCCTTCTTCTATGCTCAACTCATCATTGTCTTCGAGGTCAATAATGCAATCCTCCGCGTAAAAATCATCGCTTTCTCCATCATGGGAGTCGCTTTTGCGCTCTAAAGACAGTTTCCGCAGTTGCACTCCGGTTAATTCCTCAATCGTTGGCATCGACAAATCCATGTAGACCACCTCTCTTGTTGATAAAAGAGTACAAGGGACCTTTCTTTATATACCTCATGAGGCACTTTGAGAAGTCCATAGATACTCCAACATAATCATTAGAGACGAAGTCTATAGTGTAAGAGCATATCACGATAAATAGCTGCTTTTTCATAATCTTCTTCAGCGACTGCTCTTGTCACAAAGCCTTCGAGATATTTGCCAAGATGAACCATAGTATGAATCTCCCGATGGATAAATTCTGCTGCGAGCGCTTCCACATCAGCCTTCGCTTCGAGATTTCCTTGAGCGGCACGAACAAACGCTTTTCTATAAATCTCCACAAGTCGATTAGCTGTATAGTTTTGAATATCAGGACCATCAACTTGCCACATAGTTACGTGAAATCCTGCAACGTCTTCATGCCGTATTTTACGACTGTTGCTCTGGTAGGGCCATCGCTTTTATCTTCAAGCGAGACAAACTTGCCTTGTTCCAGTGATTTTATTTTTTTATGGAAATTCGAGTAGCTTTGTTCTCCGCCTTTTTTCTGGTACATATCATAAATCTCTTTGATTGTCAGACCGCTCTTAACTTTAACCAACTCTAAGATCATCTGCTCTTGACTGTCTAAGCTGGTAGTGCTCTTCAGCTTGAAGTCGCGTAATTTAGCGATAGCTTTGTCCGCGTGATTCACAGTAATTTTTCTTTGGGCGTTTTGCTCTGCTATTTCTCCAGCTTCTTTCAACAGATATAGTCCAGCGCGAATATCTTTGGCTTCAAACGCCCTTGTGACAATATTATCAAATGCTGTTGAATCCACTACACCCGGCGCGAAAGCGAACTCCACGCGTCTTTTTAAGATCATCTTCGTTTCCTCAAAGGTATAGGGTTTAAACACCAACATATCAGGTGTCAATCGCGATCGTACTCTAGCGTCTAAGGTAGTCAGCCATTGCTCGTTATTGGTAATTAACACTAAAGTTCTTCTGTTAATCTCTTCCAAAAGATGGTAAAAGATTTGCTCATCGGTAATTTTGTCTACTTCATCAAGAACAATCACGGCGCTTTTCTTGTTGAGAATTCTAGCGATTTCCTTGAATAGATCATTCGTGTCTCGATTATGCGTAAATTTAAAGCCAATCTGGTCGCAAATCTCTAGAGTGATTTTATGCGGCGTGTCTTTTTTCCAGCAGTTGATGTAGATAGTATGAATATCATCTGTTTTCTTATGCACTTCACTTAGGACATATTTGGTGGCGACAGTCTTGCCAATGCCTGGAGCTCCCATAATCAATAGGTTTTTTCCATTGCGTTTTTGAAATAAAGGCTGAATGCAAGTGGCGATATATTGTTGCTCATTCTCTCTGCCTTCTAAGATAGGAGGTATAAAGTCAATATCCAGGGGCAGCGTATCTAGAAACAAAGATTCAGAATCTTTCAGGACGTTATCAAATAAACCCATAGAGAGGTTAGAAAGACTAGCGGATATAAAGATTATGGTGGTGGATAAGAAGAAAGAACCCTTATTTGAGCAATTTAAGATATTCAGAAGTTTGATTTTGTTCCTATATGTAAATTTTAGGGATACCCCATTATTTTGCTTAATTCGTGTGTATGATAGACTTTAATCTTATCTTGCTCTGTCAACTTTTTGTCATTGCTCCAAATCGCGCAATTCAATTTTAACGCAAGCGCGAAATAAACCATATCATTAGGATCTGGAGTAATCTTTTCTGCTTCTTCAACATAAAGGACTAATTCTTCATGTGGAACAAGAATGATTCTTCTTTTTAATATTTCAAGCAACCTAAAGAAATCTTCTGTTGTTCGTTCTGTTTTCTCAAGAATTTCTTCTTTATGTTTTTCAAATTCTGTAAAAATATATTCTGGCGTAAACAAGTGAAACTTTCCACTAAATAAAAAAGAGTAACTAAAACTATTTTTAATAAGGGCGGCGAACAGTATGTTTGCGTCAACTACAAGGTCCATATTACCTCGCCGTTTTCCGTAATCTATCGCTTACTGCCTTACTAATATCTTTTCCCAATAGCATTGCGTCAGATTCAGTGAGTTTACTTTTCTCTTTGAATTTTCTAAGAAATTCCATATCTTCTATTTTTTGCATGAATGCTTGCCTAGCTACTTCAGACCAGTTCATTTCTGGAAACGAGTCCATCTTCTTTTTCATTTCATCCGGCACAGCTAGCGTCAGAGTTGTCATTTTGGATTGCCTCCCATATTATGTGTATTTAATTATGATATGTGCAAATATATAAATGTTTCTTTTATTGTTGACTATACATGAAAGTAAGATTAAATCTCTTCAGCGCCTTCTTTCGTCAATGCCATAAGTCGTACGCCAACGCCTAATTTGAGTGCGGCGCTCATCAAGGCCATGTGCTCTCGTCCAGTGCCAGAGATAAAATTGACAGCGATTTCTATGCTTTTGACTCGAGCTTGCATTTCTTTGAGCATGATATCTCTAAGCTCTTTCAAGCCTTGCTCAGGATCAACAATCACTAATTCAGTTTTTGGATTGGCGGTAAAATTCTCTTTGCCATAAGCGTTCGTAAAGAGAATGACTTTGTCCCATTGGATATCATCAATCAGGCGGTTGACATGCCCCCAAGTCCCTTTTCCCGTGCTTAAACAAGCTATTAATTCTGTCATAAATCATCTCACTCTGTCGAAGCTATTTAAACATTACGGGGTCGTTTAAGAAATGTAGGGCAAAAAAGTAATCAATCAGTGACAAAAACATTTAAATAAGGGTGAATCTTGGAGGGATTATAAATCGGGGGGTTGGTTGACATGAATCAGACAAAAAACAGAAGAATAAGCGCTCTTTTTTGCTTTCTAGTGATATGCTCTTTAGTGATGCAGGGTTCTTATGCGGCAAATGAGGAAATAAGTGATGCTGTTGTAACCAATGAAGAGGTAAGTGATGTAATTGCGGTAGATAGAACAAGTGACACAAGTTCAGGAGAAGAAGGTATTGCGGTAGAACCTATTGCTCTGCCAGTGATTATAGCGTCACCTAATATAGAAGAAACACGAACAGAATCTAAAATAGAATCAGAGGGAATCAATATCAAGCTAGAAACATTACCAAAAGAAACTGAAGAAAATATTCTTGTCAAACATGAGCTTCCTAAAGAAGAAGTAAAGGAAGAAGTAAAGGAAGAATTCAAGGAAACAGAAGTAGTTAAGCCGAAGGAAAGTACTTGCGTTTCAGCAGCAACAGATTATCTCCAGTCAACAACGTTTGATTGCCAGCAAGTATTCACCAAGGAAGATAGTAAAGCTGTCCCGCTCTACACTGGTACAGGAAAAAAATATGCTTACATTGAGACAACATTGCCTGTTGAACAAGATAAAACACTCTTGCAGATCAAGCACAGCGTAGAATTTCCAACACAACAAGACATTAGTGTATTCTATTTAGAAGACAATGTCTGGAAAGGCGCCTGTCACAATTTGAAATCTACAAGCCAAGGAAGCACAAGTGCCTGTGATTTAAGTGGAGTAGCAAAAGACAAAGAACAGCTCAATGTACGAGTAGAAGCTTATGCTCGTGAAGGAAAAGCGATTTGGTTAGTTGACGATCTACAAATGGTTCCGCAGAGAAAACCAGATGATGGAGTGAGATATAAACAAATTCCTCCAGCGATACCTATACAGCCAACTGATCCAACACAACCAATAATTAACAATCCAGGAGGACCTACGTCTCCACCTTTTATTCCTAATGGCGGTTTCAAAGGAGTATATCCTAGTTTCCAGACACAAGCAAATTCTGGTTTCCAATCAGAAAACCAGCGACAACAGGAAAGTATAACGCCTCAGCAGAATAATTTAGAGACGGTTGTACCTGAAAATACAGGTTTCCTAAGATTGACAGGACGAGCGATCGCTGATCTCGCTACTAAAAATCCTTTTGGAGCGTTATTAACTTTGTTATTATTAGGCTTGGTCATCTACGGTGTTTATCGATCTTCAAAAAAATACCGTTAAAATAAATACGGTGTTAAGAAAACTTCGATGCACGCGCTGAGGATAAGCAACAGGATGGATGCGACAATCAAAGAAAGTCCATCCTGAAATATTCTTTTTCCATGTTCTCCTTTTAGGTCATGACGAAAAAACGCGAAAGAAAGAATGCTGCCTCCAAGGCTCGCTAAGAAAAAAGAGATAACTTCTGGCAATCCATGCAACAGGTAGCGAAGAAAACTCAACGGCACGATCATGCTGGAAGAGGTAAATCCTTGCTGCAGGAAAGACGCTATGGCTATGCCAAACACAGAGCTGTTCCAGAATAAAAGGAATAATCCACCAAAGCCAAAAAAGAAGCTCAGGACAAAGCAGAGTCCTAGCAAAAAGAAATTGCTCATCAGGATATCCAAAAAAGCGGCATCAGAACTTATGGCGTTGCCTGTCGCCAGAGAAGGATTCCTAAGAGTATTGAGTTGATCAGCGAAAAGAGACAGTTGAAGAGCGTCGCCTGCCAAGAAATAGGTGAAAAAATAGCCAGTCAGTGATCCTAGGAAGAGAAAGATAAAAAGAGTGATTATCTTGCGATGCGCATACAATCTCTCTCCCTCAGTGCGAAGATGAACATCAACCACTTCTTCATGGCGGAATGCTTTGAACAACAACGGAAAAAAAGTGAATGTAAGGAAAACAACGCTGATAAATCCTAAATAAGCTTGAAAAAAAAGAGCGCTCAGGAAGATAGCGACAACTGAGAAAATTATGGCGAAAAAATATAAGTCCCAAGGTTTTTGTTCTGCATGAATAGGATTATACAACAAGTCAAACACAGTAATACACCTCTCTTAAGAAACAACAAGAAAAGCTTTGTTTATATGTTTTATGTCTTCAGAAATTAAACACTGATGGTTTCTATATGAACAACCGCGCCTTCTTTGGCGTAGGCTTTAGCAGGATCAAGAGCATAAGATACTACTTTTTTCCCAAAGGCGTCCGTAGTCCACGCTTTTTTCCACACGTCTTCTTCCACATGAGGGAAATTCTTTCTTGCTTCTGGTGTATCGATAAATCCAGGACCTAAGGCAAAGACATAGAGAGAAGAACCATGCTGTCGATGTAATTTAAATTCTTCATCCAACGCTCTGATTCCCTGATCTAATCCACCCTTAGACGCGCAATATGCGACTTCACCACTATAAGCATTTTTTCCAGCCATAGAAGAAATAGTGATAAGGACACCACTTTTTTGTTGTTGAAAATGAGGGACCAGATAATGTGCTACATGAAGAGTCGGTTTAAGATTAGTATCAATAATAGCGTCCATTTTTTCAACTTCTTGTTTTTCTATAGGAGTTTCTTGCTGAATCAATCCAGCGGAATTAATAAAAATATCAAGTCGTTTATAACGAGACAGAGTTTTTTCTACTAAAGACTGTAATTGTTGTTTCGAAGTGACATCAGTAGGCACCACTAAAGTGTCTACTCCATAAGTTTGGCGTAATGTCTCTGCCAATGTGTCTAGGTTTTCTTTTCGTCTTGCGGCCAACACTAATCCCAATGGTTTTTGTTCTGCAAGCGCTCTTGAAATGCCTTCTCCTATCCCTGAGGAAGCGCCAAGCACTACAGCTACTTTATTTTGAAGATCCATAGGAGTAAAGGGGAAAAGATGTTTTAAAAAGATTTGCTTTAAGAAACACCAAAAGCTATATATAAACGCCTTTCTGCTCGCTGAGGATGCAACCACCGCAAGAATATACAGGAACACTGATCGCGAAGAAGAAGATATCCGCAGACATTAGTTTATTTACCATGCGTGTGGACAATGATGATTTTTCTTTCGTAGCTGGCCAATTCATGATGTTATCGATGACAAAGGATCGTGGTCTTGCTCGCGCCTTTTCCATTTGCTCTGGTCCGGAAAAAAAGAATGTGCTCGAGTTCTGCATGAAGATAAATCCAAATAGTGTGCTCTCAGAAAAATTACAGCAAGCTCCCCTGAATACTAAAATTTTTCTCAAAGGACCATTTGGTGTATTCCGACTCAAACCAGTAACCAAAGATATTGTCTTGATTGCTGGTGGCACAGGAATCGCTCCCTTGCGAAGTATGCTCCACGAGTTGATCCGGCAAAAAACAAAAGTGAACATCTGGTGTTTGTATCGTTTCAAAACTGAAGAAGAATACTTATTTAGAGAAGAGCTGGAGCGGCTTGTTAAATCTTTGAAGAATTTTCATTTGATCCCGTCAGTTTCTAATCCTAAACCAGAGTGGAGACACGAGACCGAACGCATCCAAAGTATCATCGTAAAGTATATTAAGGCTCCAAAGCTGGTAGACTGTTATATTTGTGGCCCTCCACCCATGGTGAAGGATATTATTGAAGAACTTCCTGAGCTTGGTTTTCTTCCAGAGTCCCTGCATAAAGAAGCTTGGTAATTCTTAAAAGATATAAGTCGAACCAAAAGTTTTTAAATACTGATTAAGTTATTTTGTCTATGCCTAAAACGATTTCGCGGGATTTTCCCATCAGCGAGTTGACTTTGCGCCGGTATGAGAAGCCATCGTCCAACAACAAGCGCGATCTCGTCCGCAAATTCTGCTTGTCCTTGGGTCTTTTACAACCAGGTGATTCTAGGGATGTTATTGTGGATATTTTCCAGGTCATGCTCGACGCGAAAGACAAAAGAATAATGATGAATTCTGAGGACATCAAGCAAGAGACAGTCAATCATAGAAAAAAAGCGAAGCTCGCCTTGAAAGGCGTCGCCTCTTCTAATGTTCGTCGTCAATTGAAACGTCTCCGTGACCTGCATCTTGTGGAAAAAATAAAAAATGATTACCGTATCACGGAATTCGAAGATATTTCCTCTTTGGTTGATGAGAAAATTGAAAAATTCTTGCTCCAAAATATTCTCAAGCGCGTCAAGGAATATTCTAAACTCTTATGATCTACGAGCCTCGTGAAGATTCTCTGCTTCTAGAAAAATATGTCAAGAGGATCGCTCATGGGAAAGTGTTGGACATGGGCACAGGTTCTGGTATCCAGGCTTTGGCGGCAAAGAAAAAAACAAAGGATATTCTCGCTGCGGACATAAATCCAGAAGCGGTCAAGCGCATGCAGTCTCTAGGTATCAATGCTATTCAGTCAGATTTGTTCTCCAATATCAAGGAAACTTTCGACATTATCATTTTCAATCCGCCTTACTTGCCGCGTGCTCCAGACGAAGATGAAGAAAGTCAGCAGATCACTACAGGCGGTCGCCAAGGATATGAGGTATTGGAGCGATTCCTCAAGGACGCGAAACAGCATCTCAATCCCCAAGGAGTGATACTCATTGTCTATTCTTCATTGACCGGTAATGTGGATAAACTAGCTAAGAAATATAAATTCATGCTAACAGTGTTAGAAGAGAAAAAAGTTTTCTTTGAGAATTTGATAGTTGCTAAATTGAGCGGTGAAGTTATTCCTGAGTTCTAAAACTTCGTGCCCCGGCATCCATCAGTTCTTCTCTTATTTCACTATATTCACTTGTTAAATTTTCTATCAGTCCCCTGACACCATAAAAAAAATCATCAAAAGACCAGCATCCTAGAGAATGTCTTGAAAGAGCACGTGCGATCTGTAATCTTGATAGAATTCTTTGAAGATTGCCAATCTCTTGATCTATCCTAAGAGAATGGTTCACTAATATTGCTAATCCTTGTGCTTCAGCGCTAAGACGTTTTGTTTCACTTGAACCAGTGGAGGTTTTTTTATGGCCATTTTCTGGAGTCGAAGTCAATGCTTCTAGATAAGAGGCTCCTAGTGTTTTCCATGAAGTATAACGCTCCTTAAGTACATCACAATGACTATTGACTTTTCCATATTGGCTGAAGAGCCCCATCAAACAGGCAGCGAAGTTATTAGAAGTTATATCATCTTCATTTTTAGGCGCGGTGGTTCTTCGCATGATATTTTAAAAGTGTCACTCATTTTTAAAGCTGATGTTTCACATGATGACCTCAACCTTTTTATAGACACAAGAATCTACAATGCTCTGCCCGGTAGTGTACATGGGAGGATAAAGCCTCTTGGCTTGCCGTGACTCTTGTTGTTAAAGCCGGGCTAAACTTTTTCTCAAGAAGTAGTGAATTAAATTTATATAGACTATAGTAAGTGAAAAAAGTATGCGACACATCAACGTCAAAGTAAAATTACTGCATCCTGAAGCGAAGATGCCTTTCTACGGATCTGAAGAAGCGGCGGGATTTGATCTCTACGCTCTGGAAGAAAAAACTATCAATCCAGGAGAAACCTTGCTCGTAAGGACAGGAGTAGCTCTGGAGATAGAAAAAGGATATTGCTGGCAGTTCTGGGATCGATCAGGCATGGGAGCGAAAGGTATCACTTGTCTAGCGGGTTTAGGAGATTCTGATTATCGCGGTGAATTCAAAGTCGTTTTACACAACACCACAAAAACGAGTTACAAGGTAGAGAAAGGCGATAGAATTGTGCAGGTCGTTCCTGTTCCTATCGTCAAAGCATCTTTTGAGCAAGTAGAAGAGCTTAGTCCATCCAAACGTGGTGAAGGCGGCTTTCATTCGACAGGAAAAAAATAAACTAGTGGAGGAATAACACATGGGGCTCATAAGTATAATCAAAGCGACACAACAAAATATGAGTGATGCCAAAGAGCAAGGTCGTTATAAGGCTGGTTATGAATTTGTTTTAGGAGGGTTAGAAAGAGACGCTCCTCTTTGGGAAGATGGTGCTGAAGCGAGGGAGCGAACCGTAAATGAGCTTAAAGGAAGAATTAGAGACATTGAAACTAAAGCGAAGACGTATGGAATTTTACAAAATCTAGCCTTTAGAATGGGATATGCGCCTTTTTTTGAGAGATCTCGCCAGGAAAGAAGTTAGGATAAGCTATGTCAAAGAGGTAGACAAAATAAAAAAACCGCCAGGAGTTAGGTATAAAATCAAATTAAAAGTTCTTCTTCTTTTAGACCTGGAAGAGCGGTTTTCTTGGTCAGGCTCCAGTCAAGCTTGATAATATTTTTGACAAAAGAGTTATGCGGATTAAGTTTGTAGTAATCAGATTTACCTATTCTTCTGGTTTTGATAATAATCTTCTTCTCTACCCAGCTAGGAAAGAAAGAAGTTAAAGAGTTATAACTGACATTGCTTTCTCTTGCTATTTCTGTTATAGGGAAATCAAAAAAATGATTGTCTATGAAAAAGTCAAGTACTCGTAACTCTGGAGTGTCTCCCAAATAGTCTAAAAAGATAGATTTGTTTTCTTTGGTTTTCATGGTAGTTGCTCATGTATTAATAGATATATCTATCAATATTAATATCCTTATAAATCTTCCTATAAATGAAAGAATGTTTCAAAAATAGCAACATTTAAAAATAAAGAATGTTTGGAAAATGCATGCCAAAAGAGGATAGAGAACTAGAGAAATCTCAAGTACTATTCAAGCTAGCAAGAAAGAATAATTGGGGGCATAAATACGATAGGTTAGAGCATTTTAAGAGATTTCAACAGTTGCAAGAGATAGTAAAAGAACTATCAGCCATAGGATGGATTCTAATATATAAAAAACCCAGCTACACAGGCATTGCATTAAACACAGAATATAAAAAAGAGATAGTAGCATTTATTGAAGAAAAAATGCCGCACATTAAAGGAATGATTTGATAAGTCGGAAATAAAATGTCTTCAAAGAGTAGTGAGATAAAATTATAAATAAAGTAAAGAGACAAATGCTATGAGTTTAATTGAAAAAATAAAACAAAACTATAAACATGCTAGAGATCAAGGGAAAGTTAGAGCAGCCCAGGATATAGTTGCTCTGATGCTAGATGGAGGTTTTTTTACCATTGACGCTACCACTAAGCGAAGCTCAAGTAGTAGAAATTGATAAAACAAGACGAGAAACAAGTAGAAGAATAGACGAAGAACGTAAAAATTATAATTGGTTAGAGAAAATTGCATTCTACCATAGATATAGGTCTGTAGCTTATAAAAAACATACAGCATAAGATTACCATTAGTTTTATAAACCCTCAATCCAAGTTCTAAGTCACTCGTTTACTACGTACCTTCAGAGTCGTAGGAGAGCAAACACATGGATAACATGGATAAAAAACACTTTACGCAAGGAGTCCAAGTATTAAGAGCTAATGCGGAAAAGAAAGAATTCGTGCAGTCCATCGAGGTCATAATCAATTTCAAAGGTCTGGATCCCAAGAGAGAGGATCATAAAATCAGCACATTTCTCACGCTTCCTTTTTCACGCGGAAAAACAATCACTACTACAGCCTTAGTGGGTCATGAACTCTCCACGAAAGCGAAAGCCGTTTGTAATGAAGTCATCCAGGTAGAGCAATTCAAGACGCTGGAAAAAAGCAAGATAAAGAAACTAGCGGAAACAACAACATTCTTCTTAGCGCAATCCACCATAATGCCGCAAGTAGCGCAGACCTTCGGTAAAATATTAGGTCCTAGAAGTTTAATGCCGAATCCAAAAGCCGGATGTGTAATTCTTCCAACCGCGGAACTCAAGTCAGCGGTTGATCGTTTGCAAAAAACAGTCAAGCTAGAAACAAAAAATGAGCCTGTAGTCAAGGCGGTCATTGGTCTTGAATCTATGAAAGATGAGGAATTGATGGAAAACGCTTTCGCGATCTTCAACACTGTCTTGCATCTATTGCCGCAAGAAAAACACAATATCAAAAGCGTCCTGATCAAATCAACTATGGGCAAGCCTATTGTTATCACTGAAGAAGGCGCTCATGTAAAAATCCCCATCGTAAAAATAAGAAAAGACACGTCAAAGAAACCAGATGCTGACGCTCCAAAAGCGGTGGCTCAGCCAAAAGTAAAACCAAAGAAAGAAGACAAGCGAAAGAAGGCGCCCAAAGCCAAGAAAGAGGCTAAAAAATGAGCGATCACAAACCCCACGTCAACAAGAGAAAGAAGAAAGAAGTTGATCGATTGAAAAAACTCTTCCAAGAATATCCAGTAATAGCTATCGCTGACTTGGAGCACTTGCCTGCGGCGAACTTGCAGCGCATCAAGAAGAAGTTACGGGGCAAAGCGGAATTCATCATCACCAAGCGACGTCGTGTCCTCCTCGCTATTGAGGAAATCAAAGACAAATTGCCAAACGCGGAAGAATTATTATCCAAAGTCAAAGGTATGGTCGCGATATTATTTTCCAAAGAAGATCCTTTCCAGCTCTACAAGATTGTCCAAAAAAACATTTCACCCGCGGCGGCGCGCGCGGGACAAGAATCACCAGAAGATATTACCATTCCAGCGGGTCCAACATCTTTCATGGCGGGTCCAATGATTGGTGAGCTTGGTCAACTCGGTCTCAAGACAGAAGTCAAGGAAGGAAAAATAGCTATCAAGGAAGACAAAGTCATTGTCAAGCAAGGGCAAATAATCTCCGCGAAAGTGGCTGAATTATTGACGAAGTTTGGTATCGAGCCTATGAAGATTGGTCTCAATGTTATTTGCACTTATCACAAGGGAGAAATCATGGGCAAAGACATCTTAGGTGTTTCAGAAGAGCAATATATCGAATTCATCCAGGTTGCGCATCGTGAAGCTTTGAACTTAGCTGTCTTCGCTGCTTATGCGTCAAAGGAAACTATTGATCTCTTGATTCAAAAAGCTGCTAGAGAAGGAAAAGGATTGGCAGACACGATAAAGCTAGAGGAAACAAAGCCAGCTGAAGAGACAAAAGAAGAGCCTGTAAAAGAACAACCAAAAGAAGAAGTGCCAGCTCCTGTTCCTGAAGTGCCAAAGGAAGTAGTCCAAGAAAAGCCTAAAGAAGCACCAAAAGCTCCTCCTGCTCCAGCGCCAAAACAGGAAGCACCAAAGAAAGAAGTGCATCACACTCCAAAACCAGAGGTTAAACCTATGACTAATGAAGCACCACAGAAAAGCGATGAACAAGTTGCACAGGAAGTTTTAAAAAGGTTGCAGGACGAGAAAATGAAATCACAGCCGCATCCTACCAGGCAAGTGGATCCTGTGATCAAACAGCAGGAAAAAGATCTGAACAAGATCATCAACAAGCTCAAAGATAAACAAAATCCAGGAAAAAAATAATACTCACGGAGGAAACAAACAATGGAACTCATTTACGCAGCGATGTTATTGCACCGCGCAAAAAAAGATATTAACGAGGAAAATATCAAGAAAGTTATCCACGCGGTCGGTATTCAAAAGACTGACGCTGAAGTCAAAGCTTTAGTCGCGGCCTTAAACGGTGTTGACATTGACAAGGCTATCAAAGAAGCGGCAACAGTCGCGGTAGCAGCGGCTCCAGCAGCGGGAAACGCTCCAGCAGCGGCTGATAAGAAGAAAGAAGCGGACGAAGCTAAGAAAGCCGAAGAAAGTATGGCCAGCGGCTTGTCAAGTTTGTTCGGCTGAATAATTTTTCTTTTTTTATTTTCCTTTTTCTTCTTTCCTACTCTTGCTACAATAAATCACAAAAAACACAAGCATATTTTAAAATGACAGAAAATAATGAAGTGAAGCGGGAAGTCTCAGGTATACAAGAGACATTGGTAAAAAAGCACGAAGAGAAAGAGTTCTGGTTCCAGAAGAAAGACGCGCTCAAGCAAGAAATTCTCAAAGCGATTAACGAAATTAAAGAGCTCAAGAAACAAGGAGATGCTGTGCATCCCGTGCAAAACCAATGGAAAATGGAGCGCGACAAATATAATCAGCAGACTAAAGAGCTCATCGCGCAAATCAAGCCTCTGCAAGACGAAAAGCCAGTCAAGGAAAAAGGCCCTAGCATAAATATCAGCGGCATCCAGCAAACTATTGAACGCATGGAGAAAAAAATAGAAACAGAAGTCATAGACTTTGAGAAAGAAAAAAAGCTCATGGTCAAGATCAAGAAGCTCAAAAAACAATTGGATGAGGGATTATACGCGTTAGAAGGTCGCCAGCAATATTTCGAACTATCA
>CAYMIM010000015.1:0-5546 GCA_964390715.1 Candidatus Woesearchaeota archaeon
AGATCTATAGTCAGCTATGAGCTGCATGGCTTCTTGTGCCAATGCAAATCGCAGTGTTAAGGAAACTCCAGATCTACGCCCTAAAACATAACCTATTCTTCCATATTGACCTGGTCTACTGACAACAGCGACACTATGCCAGTTCTTTGCTGCGGCCATAATCATCGCGGGTCCACCAATGTCGATATTGATGCGAGCTTGTTCTGCGGTGGAATCTGGTTTCGCGACTACATCGCTAAAGGGATAGAGATTACCTACAAACATATCAAAATAAACACCACACATAGCGGCTAAATATTGTTGATGTGCGGGATTACCTCGTTCTGCTAAAAGTCCAGCGTGTACTTTAGGGTGTAATGTTTTGACTAAGCCGCCTTCCATTTCTCGTGCTCCAGTAAAATCCTCAACAGAAACATAATTTGTAGCAGTGCTCTGGCCTAAAAATTCTCTGATAACCTTGCCAGTGCCGCCGGTAGAATAAAAAACAACTTTAGGATTGCAAGTATGCAAGTCTTCAAGTAAAGTAGTGAGACCACTCTTATCAAAAACACTCACCAGTACATGTTGTGGAACAATCAAATCTTTTACGGGAAATTTGTTTTCTCGAATCGTCATGCTTATGCACCATACCAGCTTAAGTCCAAAGCGAGCTTGCCGTCAGCGCTAGTTAAAGCATCTAGTTTTTTCGAGCGTTGCTGGTTGAGGATACCACGATAGATTGAGCTCATATGAGAATAGGATTGCGCGATATATCTTCCAACGTTTTCAGGTCGAGCAACAAAGACATTGGAGCTACCAGGAGGATTGGTAAGACAGCTCATATTCATGCCATCAGGAGGGCAGCTAATAGTTGGTCTGTTCGAAAGGTAAGAGAGCATTCCAGAGAGGGCGTCTGTGCCTCCAGCGACAGCGACATAAATTAAAGGACCTTTAAGTTGATCATAATCTTGTATGGCTTGAACAACAAGCAGGGGTTGCTTATGCGCGGAAATAATGCGCACTTCATGGGGGATTTCAAAAGCTTTTAAAGAGCCGCAAATTTTCTCAAGATGTGGTCGATCGCTATCTGAGCCCGCGAAAACAACTGAGCATCCTACGTTCTGTTCAACAAGAGCTTTGAAACGTTCACTAACAGTCATAGAATACATCCCCCTTCTGAAAAATAATCATGATAGGTTTGGCATCGCTTTATGCAATATAAACCTTGCTATAATTTTCTGTCCCAACAAAGTGATAAAAATAAAACGAAACATTTATACAGGATTAGTCTACGAACTAGCTATGCCTAGGCAACAGTTACCGAAAGACGAATTCTTCCTCCAAGCAGGATTGACTGCGCTGACGTATGATGATGTGCGTCTCGAAACAGGATACGCGGAAGTCATGCCTGAAGCTGTAGACACAACCACATTGTTCTCAAGAAATACTCCTTTGAAAATACCTTTGGTAAGCGCCGCCATGGATACAGTAACAGAACATAAAATGGCTATTGCTATGGCTAAAGCGGGTGGTCTTGGAATTATTCACAGAAATTTAACGCCAGAGGCGCAGGCAAAAGAAGTCGCTCGGGTAAAATTTCATTTGCATGGGCAGATTAGAGAGCCGATCTGTGCGCATGAAACTGACACCATGCAGTCTATTTTAGATTTGAGAAGAGAGAAAGGATATTCATTTCATACTTTCCCGGTAGTGGACACACAAGGAAAATTAGTAGGCGTTATCTCAGAAAATGATTTTGATTTTTGTACAGAGCCATCACGTTTAGCTAGAGAGATCATGAGTACTAGTCTAGTCACTAGCCATCCAGAGACAACAGTGCGAGAAGCATATCAGCGAATGACAGCGGAAAAGAAAAAAGTATTGCCTTTAGTTGACGCTGCGGGGCGTCTTACAGGTCTCTATATTTTCAGCGATGTCCGACGCATTGTGACGGAAAGTAATTCTGGATATAATGTCGATAAGAATGGACAATTAGTGGTTGGTGCGGCTATAGGAGTAGGTGATTATGACAGAGTAGAAAGATTGCTCGCCAAGAGAGTGGATGTAGTTGTCATTGACACCGCGCATGCGGATACAAAACCAGTAATAGAAACACTCACTACGCTCAAAAAAAGCTTTCCATCGCTCGATGTCGTTGTTGGTAATATTTCTAACGGGAGATCAGCAAAACGATTGCTGGATGCTGGAGCCGATGGTATTAAGGTGGGACAAGGTCCAGGGTCTATTTGTACAACAAGAATAGTTGCGGGTATTGGTACTCCACAAGTGAGCGCAGTTTATTGGTGCGGAAGAGTTGCTGATGAATATCAAGTGCCTGTCTGTGCTGACGGAGGATTGAAAAATTCTGGAGATATCCCTATAGCGATTGGAGCGGGCGCTCATTCCGTTATGATGGGGAGCATGCTAGCGGGAACAGATGAAGCGCCAGGGGAAGTGGTGTATCTTGACGGAAACCAATGGAAAAGTTATCGAGGCATGGGTTCGTTAGCGGCTATGCAGGAACACGCTGGATCACGAGAGAGATATAGGACAGGAAAATCAACACTGGTGCCAGAAGGTGTGGAAGGATTAACTCCCTATAAAGGTCCGTTAGAAAAAGTTATCCTGATGAATGTCGGTGGATTGCGAAAAGGGATGGGGTATTTGGGTGCTGCGACTATAGAAGAATTGCGTGCTAAAGCAGATTTTATACGATTAACAGATGCAGGAAAGCAAGAGTCGCATCCGCATGATGTAAGAATAGTAAAAGATGCGCCAAATTACCGAAGATAGGAACAACACACATGAAATTAGAAAGACTACTTCAAGATGCACAAACTGCGGCAGTGCTTTGCCTTCAATTAGGAGATACTTCTAAAGGAAAAATAGTTGACTTACTTGCAGAAACATGGGCAGACGAGATCTATCGTGGCACTGGTGGTAATAATGCGGGTCATACTGTAGTAATTAATGGTAAAAAGCATATTTTCCATTTGATACCTAGTGGTATTCTTCATGATGCTAGAGGAGTAGTCAATGTATTGGGCAATGGTATGGTTATCAATTTAGAAGTGTTACTAAAAGAGATGGCCGCTCTACGACAAGAAAGACATACCTATAATCATCTACGTATTAGTCGTGACGCTCATGTTATTTTGCCATGGCACATTGCTTTGGATCAAGCGGAAAATAAATCACAAGCAAAAGGTGGTATAGGATCTACAGGCAGAGGCGTTGGTCCTTGTTATGAAGATAAGATTGGTCGTCGCGGAGTTACTATTGGCGATCTCTACAGTAAAGAGACGTTGGTAAATAAATTAGAACTCTTACGTGCAAGATATCAAAAATTACAAGAATTACAAAGTCCAACTACACATCCTCTACCAAGTATAGATGAAGTTATGCATAATTTACAACTTTACGCGGCAGAGATTCAACCATTGGTTCACAATACAGTAGCGGAAATTCAGGAATCATTACGAGCGGGCAGAAAGATTTTACTTGAAGGTGCCCAAGGATTATTATTAAGTATTGAGCATGGTACAGGTCGTTATGCGACTTCATCAGACTGTTCCTTGAATGGTACAGCTTCTGGTGTAGGATTAAGCGCGTCAGATATAGACATCAGTTTTGGATTAATGAAATTCCCTTTTATGAGTCGTGTGGGCGCTGGACCATTCCCAACAGAATTAGGTGGCGAAAGATCAGAAGAATATTGCGCTCCAGCAACTTGCACAATGAAAACTGAGCTAGAAACACATCAAATTCCTTTCACAGAAGTAGGGAAAAAGATTGATTATGATCCTACAGATCCAAAAATTAGAGCATTGATGAATAGCGAGGATCCTTTCTTACAAGGAGTTGGTATTCGTTTAGCTGGAGGAGAATTTGGTTCAACAACTGGACGTCCTAGAAGAATGGGTTGGACTGATCTTGTTAGTGGAAAATATGCCGCGAACATCAATAGATCTACTATACTTGTACTCGCGAAGGCTGATTGTCTTGCGGGAGCGAAAGAATTCAAGATATGTACGGGTTATGATCGTGCTGGCGCACCCATAGGTTTTACTCGAGATTGTGCGACTTTAACACAGGTGCAGCCCGTCTATCAAACTTATGAAGGGTATGGGGATATTCAAGACGTACGATCTTTTGAAAAACTTCCGAGAAGATTACAAGAAGCAAGTGAAGATGTGGAAAGATACATGGGCATTCCTGTAGGTATTATAGGTGTTGGTCCAGAAAGAAAGCAAACCATAATAAAAAACTAAAAAATTAATCTCTCGTTCTATAAGCGCGTGCTAAAGGAGGAAGTTTGTCTAACAAAGATTTTCTTGCGCGAAATAAGCGAGTGCGTACGGTAGTTATAGGAACCTGTTCAGTAGCGCTAATCGTTTGCGGGTCAAGATCTACTAGAGTAGAAAGAAAAAGCGTTCTCCCCATAGGTTGAGGAATATCTTGCATACGTTGCAAAAGTTTATCCAACGCTTCGTCCTCCATAAGTGTCTGAAGAGGAGTCGGAGTGCGCGCCGCGGGGCTATAACTAAATCCGTCTAGAGAAACAACAGAAGGAGAATCTCTTTTTCTATAAGCATCAATGCAAATATTCTGGAAAATTCTAAACACATAATGACGAAGGTCTTGCTCGGGAATGATCTTGCCTTTGCGCAAATCTCGATGTGCGCGTAAGTAAGTCTCTTGGATAAAATCTTCGCATTGTTCTGGAGATAAGTGGAATGAAGTGCCCCTACCTAATAAAACAGAATAAAAAGATTGGACCGTTTGCGCTAGCTGGTCAAAAGTCGCTGATGGTAAAGCTGTCGTCGTAGTCATCTTCAAATCTCATTGAATAATGATTGTCTAATGTCTCTTTACATAAAAAACAACAGTTTAGAAGGTTATAAAGATTCCGAAAAGAAGAAAAAAAGAAAAAAAGAGACAATTAGTCCCTTGGAGCTCCAGCGGCAGTTGCGGCCGCGGCGCTGTCATACACGCTTATCTTGGCGTTGTCATCGGTTGGATGATAGCCATGTTTATACGGATTCAGGTTGTAATTAGCGCCTACTTTACCATCGCCATCAAAGTCCAAACTGATAATCTTCCCAGTCTGCGGTTCAATGAAGATGAGAGAGCCATCAGGTAAATGAACATCCGTGACCGCGTGGCTATAATCCACTGTACCAGCGGCGTCTTTGTATTTGATCAAATAAGTGTACGTCGCGTCATATCCTAAACCCTGTAACCATTGCTCTAAATCATCAGCGAAGTCATCACAGTCATAGGTCGTTGCATTATACACTCTGCTGCTGATATTGCTGTTAGCGACATTCTGTGTGAGATTAGAAAGCAAAGTGTTATTCACAGTCGCGACAGTGAAATTGACTGGAGCGCCAGGCGGAGGATCAGTTCTTGTTTCTACAGGGATGCATTCTTGGACTGCTCCACCAGTAGACAATCTGCAATAATTAACAGAGACACCACCATCGATGCATTGACTTCCTGGAATTCCTTTCGCGCCTTCAGTGCAGCAGCTAAAGCCAATCAATCCTTTGCAAACATCATAGGTC
>CAYMIM010000016.1:0-59735 GCA_964390715.1 Candidatus Woesearchaeota archaeon
GCGGCAAAGGGAAAGGTTCGCATCCATGGACGACTGCATATTCGTTGCAGACGCTGTGGTCAACCTTCTTTCCACAAGATCAAGAGAATCTGCAGCCATTGTGGTTTTGGCAAGACTCCAACGCTTCGCACTTACAAGTGGCTGAAGAAGAAAGTCAGCAAGTGGTATCCTGGACGCAAAAGAATTCACAAGTTCCCTGGAAGCCAATAGTTAATTTTTCCTATATATTGTATATCCCATAGTCTTTATTGTATATCCCATAGTCTTATAAGAATAACCTATAAATCACTTCTATGCAAACTTTACCTTTGGAAATTTCAGTAGATCTAATTCAAGCTGCACAAAAATCTGAAGAAAATAGAAAATTATTCCAAGGAATAAATGTTGATCAGGCTTATGAGCGTTATATTCAATATTTAGGATTGATTCAAAATCACCCAGGAGCTAATATTGCACCTACACGCGACATTGATTTAATGTGGCATGTTCATATGTTACATCCACGACAATATTACGAAGATTGCCAACGCCTCTTTGGAGACATTCTTGACCATGATGGTGGATTTGGTGAAGCTCCAGAAGAAAAACCAGAATTAGAACGAGTATTTGCTGAAACTGCCAAACTTTGGGAACAAACTTATAGCACTCCTTATTCTTCCGCTACAAACTGTAGAAGAAATTGTTCTAGTCGTTGTACTAAATGTAGAAGACGTGTTTAAATTTTATTTATAATCTTTTCAAATCCTTCTTTTTTTGCAATTTCCCAGGCATGCTTATATTCTGGAGATTTACTGTCAAATTCTATGATATTATTTAGACGATTTTTTCCAAACATTTGCATGTAGAGAATAGCTAAAATTGCATTGACTGGGATATGATTGATGGTAAATCGTGTATTTTTTTTGTATTTTTTTTCGAAATATTTAAAACAAGAATTAGCAGTATTATCTACAGCAATCAAATTATGGATTAGTTCGTGAATTAAAGTATCAATAAAATCATTTTTATTTTTGTAAGGTCTTATAGTTAATGGACTAGAAAATGGTCTACAAAATCCAACAACATAACATGGAATCTTTTTTCTTTTCCATTTAAGCCCTGTAATCTCTGTAAGCGTTTGTAGAACTTCTTTTTCTCTTTTTTTCCATACTGGTGCAATATTTTTTATATATTGAATGGTTTTCTTTGGAGATGGGTAACTTCTTTGCAGATGTCTACGAAGAGCGCTCTTTTCTGTGACTGATCTCCAATGTCCATCATATACTGAAGAATATTCAAAGATAACTTCTGGCATCATAAGAGAAATGAGATTTAATTCTATAAAAACTATTCTTTTTCCGAAATCTCTAAAAGCAATCTTTTTATAGGCTATTTTGCACTTATTTCGCACGCAGGGGTGGCGGAGCGGTCAAACGCGCCAGATCTTGACTACAAGTTAAAAAGTCGAGAGGCGAAGCTTAGGAGTTTGACTAAGTCACCTGGAGGCTTAGTGCCTACCTAGGTTCGAATCCTAGCCCCTGCATTTTATTTTCTTATTTCTCAGAAATCAAACAACTTCCTCTTGCATTACATATTGCTTTATCTCGCTTACCTTTCTTGAATTTAAAGCAACATGATGATCAGATCCTTTTCCTGTTTTCTTTGCTACGACAATAATCCATTCATCATTTACAAGCTCTTTCACGACCTTTTCAACGATTTTTCTTCCTTTGTGTGTGTTCTGATAATGGTCTGGTATTCCTTTTTTGACAAAATCAAGAGGCGTGTGCTTACCTCCCAAAATATTGGCACGTACCAACTTCCGCAAGATATGCTTTTTTATGATGTTTTCTTCTTCCATTCTTTCAATGCAATTGTATATCGATGTATATTAATGAAAGATTTAAATATGAAGAAAATATAGCTATTCCTATGACTAAAGAACTATTTCTCTTCTTGGACTATGTAGGCGATACTCCGCGCATGCGAGTCCTACAATATTTCATAGAAGGGCGTGAATTTGACTATATCCTCACTGATTTGCTTAATGCTGGTGTCAGCTGGGGGACTTTGAATAGTTTAGTTCCTCTTTTAGCTAAGAAAGGGATTATCATTAAGACTCGTAAAATCGGAAGAGCGACGCTTTACAAGATTAATCAAGAGAGTTTTGTCGCGCAACAACTGATAAAACTGTATGATTATTTAATTCTTGAGGAGTTAACACGTCGAGAGCACTCTACGAAAGAAGTTGTTAAACAAATTGCTTAAATGGCTAGCTAAGAAAAAATATACATAACAAGATTTAGGATTTTAATAGCTTTTTCTTTCTCTAACTGTGTTATCCGAAAAATTTACGGAAATGTCGGAAAACTTCTAAATATACATCAGAAAGATAGTTGACTTCTCAAAGTGCCTCATAGAGTTTATAAAGTTCTAAATTAGTTTCTTTTTATGGACAAAGAGAAAGCCTTGGTTGTTTTTCAAGATAAGAAGATTAGACGTATTTGGCATAAAAATGAGTGGTTTTATTCGGTTGTTGATATTATTGAAGTGCTTACTGATAGTCCTACGCCTCGACAGTATTGGGGTAAAATTAAGGATAGGGAGTTTATCAAGCTTGAACTGTCCCCAATTTGGGTACTGTTGAAATTAATTGCAGAAGATGGAAAATTAAGAGAAACTGATTGTATAAACACTAAAAACGCCTTTAGACTTATTCAATCTATTCCTTCTCCTAAAGCAGAACCTTTCAAACAATGGCTTGCACAAGTAGGACATGAACGCATACAAGAAATAGAAAATCCAGAATTAGCTCAGGACAGAGTGAAACAGTATTATGAACTTAAAGGTTATCCTAAGGACTGGATTGACAAACGGTTACGAGGCATAGTTATAAGACAAGAATTAACTGATGAATGGAAAAATAGAAATATAACTGAAGAAAAAGACTTCGCGATTCTCACGAATGAAATAAGTAAAGCAACTTTTGATAAAACTGTTCAAGAATATAAAGAATTTAAAGGACTCGAAAGAAAAAATAAAAATTTACGTGACCACATGACCAACTGGGAACTTATTCTTACTATGATAGGGGAAAAGGCAACAACAGATATTACTGTTACCAGAGATTCTCAAGGCTTGGACGAACGCAAAGACTCGGCGCTTGAAGGCGGAACCATAGCCCAGCATACGAGAAAAGAACTTGAACAAAAAATAGGCAGACCTCTTGTTTCACCAGATAATTTTCTCCACTTAGATACATCTAAGAAAAAACAAATTGAGAGTCCTAAAAAATGTTCATTGACTGATACTTCTAAAGCTTAGAATATCTAACAAACAATACCGGCTAAAATTTATTTTCTAGCAACTTC
Organism: Candidatus Woesearchaeota archaeon; assembly: GCA_964390715.1. Classification (GTDB taxonomy): domain Archaea; phylum Nanobdellota; class Nanobdellia; order SCGC-AAA011-G17; family UBA489; genus JACOVP01. The sequence goes on from CAYMIM010000016.1 coordinate 3,351, forward strand.
ATCGACTTTTATCTGGAAAACTATTTTCGTCCAAATGAGCAAGACTATACCTACGATCAAATAGAGTGTTAAGGGAGTTAAAGGCAAGAGAAAATCAATTCCTTTTGTGTAAGTGACGAAGAGTGAAGAGAGCAAATATAATACTAAACATAACACGACTAAGTAGATAATAAAAGGAAGAATAATTCTGTGTGGTCTTTTTAGCATTTTTCCCGTGTGCTTGAGCGTTGTCAGGAAGGATTCATTGCCTAGACGCGTGAGCGCCGCATGCGTTACAAAGAAAAGCACGAAGAGCAATACTCCTTTTAAAATAAGCGTGTCTATTTCGTCGAAGATACTAAATGTTATTGGGATCATTAAGATGAGCAAGATAAACACTAAAGCTATAGCACTTATCACACAAAACTTCCAGAAAAACGATTTGAAAGACTTTATTGTCTTCTCTTTGACGGTTTTCCAGACGATGCTTTGCGTCGCGCACCAGATGATGAACAACACTAGAGGGATGATGACATAGATGAAGAACATCGCTTCGTTGGTAAGACTTTGAAACTGATCTAAGAATTGCGCTACTTGCGCTTGACTCGCTCCTTGCGGTATTCCCGCCGCGTTATTAGCGAATCCTTGCAGTTGTGCTATGTAAGCTGCCAGCTTATTTCTTGCGAAGACTGTGAAGAAGAACGTCAAGAAAAAGAACGCCAACTCCGCTAATAAAAGCACGTAGATTTTCTCTTTCAAGAGTCTGAGGGATTTTTTGAGGAACATGTTTAACGTAAACATCCTTGATTATAATTCTCAATCATTTTTGCTATGGTTTCATCGCCACATTGGGCGGTACGATATAACTCTTGAACATCCCATGAATCCGCATTCCATGTAAATGCTCTATCTATGAATCCCTCATTTAAAGCGCTTAGTAGCTGTGCATAATAAGCTCTTCTCAAGTCGATCATTGATTGTGTTTTCCAAGGACTGCTTTGATCATTACAGTTGCTCACACCCTTCCAAGGATTTCTTATTGCGTCAACCATGTCACCACTTCCTCCACCTATACCGATCTCAGAAAACTGTAGCGATATTTTTACAGGAATTTTAATATCGTTATTTTTAAATGTTTTGAGATAATACTCTTTCATCGCTTTAAAATCTCTTTGTTGAGGATAATAACTAACTGAATAATATGCACTCAATCCTAATATATCTACTACGTCGATTAATTTTTGGAATTCTATTTTTTCCTCATCAGAACTAAACAAATTAGCATCATCTCTTTTTCCGTTCAGATTATTAAAATTGGTGTTTATTCCTATTCTAACATTTTTTGGCATTTTTGCTCGGTATTCTTTAACTAAAGATAACCAATTAGATGTATACTCGAACAACGTTCTTCCCATCTCTCCTTGCATAGTGAAATCTACAATATTTGTACTTCTGGTTTGCGCTAATGCATCATGAAGAGCTATCGCAATCGGTTCTAGAAGAACATCTTTATAAGAATAACCAGCTAAGTTTTCCACTGGGTTAAAAATATATCCATTCCGCCACGTTGTTCCTTCACCATCGCCTCCATAATCTAAATGAGGTCTTATAGACAAATCCATATCATTATCTAAAACTGCTGAAAAGCATGCCGTTAGCTTCTCTTTTATATATTCAATGTTCTCATTGTCCACTATTTTATTTTCTGCATTTGGATAAGTCTTTGGCCACATATATCTTTTTACGCGGTCGTTTTTATCTATATATCCTTTTAGCGTTGGAATGATGTTTACTGCGGTTGCTCCTTTTTCTTTTGCTTTGAGCACAGTATTAGCACATTCTGCGTAATCTCTATCGATAAATAGACTAATTGTCATTCCTAGTGGATGTTCTGCATTATTACCATTAGGATTACAACTAAGCAATTCAGTTTGTATCTCTTCTGAAGTGTCTTTGAGTTGTGTGTTTGTCGTGAAGATGCTATTTTCTTGCTGACTGGGATTCTTGTTTAATATTTTATTAAAATCACTACCACTGGTTGTTCCTGTAGAAGTTATAGTACTAGGATTTGTCGACTGGAAATTATTATCTGGTAAACTTTTTTCAGTAGATGTTTGTTTTTTCCTTGTTGGCATTGAAATAACATTCTTATTTGGTATTGCTCTCTTGACTTTTATTGTTTCTGATGTTTTCTCTTGACCGTTTCTTGATAACGCAATAAAATAATATTCTTCATCCTCTTCGTCGTTTGTCAATAGAGCTTTCCAAGTTTGTTTATTAGGCTCGTTGAAAGGGATGCCAAGCGTAGTTATGATCTCATCTCTAGCAAGCCAATCCATTCTTAGTGTCTTTCTTACTTTCATCACTGTTGCCATTACTAATTCATCTTTACAATCTCCCCTCCACTCTAGCGAAAGATAAACATTTCTTCCCTGTAGAACTTCTACAATTACGTTTTTACCATCGCTCCAATAGGTCTCTATAATACTGCAGACTTCTTTTGTAGTTTCTATTGTTTGTGTACTTGTTCCAGATTTTATAGTGAGCGTTAAAGCACTACTTTTTTGTCCATTTACATTTATTACCTTTAAGTTATAAACATTTGGAGCAGCACCAGATGCTATTGTCAACTCAATTTCATTTTCATTAAGACGCTTCATAGGAAAATCCTTAGGATCGAGAATAGTACCGCTTGCTTCAATACCAAATATCTCATCAAATTTGCTTCCCTTGAGAATAATTTTTGTTTCTTTATCATTATTTATTTCTGTTTGACTTAAACTTGTTAATGCTGGTACTCTAACTGTTGTAGTTGTTACAGATGTTTGTTTTTTGAGACTTATTCGCGCTTCAAGTTCATAGGATTCAGCTAACTTAAACTGCATTCTTGCTCCATCAGGATCATCTAGGAGAGCACTACCTATCACTTGTTGATAGATCGCACGACCACTTTCAAAAGCATTTGGCGTATTTGCGTTTTTGATAATGGCATCTGCTTCTTTTTCCTTGAGAGCAATATCCTCTTTCTTCAAAATATAATATCCTGGAATCGTTTCTCCTTGTTTTTCTGCTTCATTTACTACTTCTTGCGCAGTTTTCGCTAATGATGTATTTAGGTCAAGACGTGCGCTTACTTCCTTGATTGCATTCTTTGCTGCAGGCACATATAACCAACACGTTCCTAAATCTCTTTCTCGATCATCTTCACCACATGTACCAACAGGAGACCATTTTACTTCATCACCACCAACACCAGGATTATATTTGGAACATTTTCTAATGATGCCAGATTGAATGAAACCACTTGAAACCGTACCTGCTGTGCCTTCTACCGCTCCTAGTTCTGTAATAGTTGGAGGACTTGTAGGAACACATTGTGCTGAAGTACTAATCTGTTTTTTTGCTTCATTCTGCGCAAATTGATCTGATATATAATCGATTGCAAAGCTCGTCGATACTTTTCCAAATCCACATTCTACCTTTCGACCATAAATCTTGCTGTTAATTTCTACACAAATTTCTTTCATGCCTGATGGCAAGATAACATCTGGACTTTCATCTGCGAACGAACCTCTGGGTAAACGTCTATTTTGCGTGATACCTTTACTGTCTTTCAAGACGTGTGGTTGAATAATAAATTGACCTGTGTAAGGATCAAGAGCTTGCATGTAGACTGAGTAAATTATATCTTCATTATCTCCTGCATAGATATGATATGTCACTTTGTACTGGCTTAAAGGCTGGTTACCTAAGTCTGAATAAGGAGCTTCATCAAAGAACGCTGTGAACTGCGGAGGACTTTCTGGTTTTGAGATCTGATCAAACATATTGCCTAATCCCGGAGCTTTACCAAATATAGCTGCTTTACAAATTTCTGTACCTAATTCTGGCAATGCTCCTCCATTATACATAGCGAACGTGTTCTTAGCATACGATTGTGTGAAATATTGCAGACTACCTACTGAGCTATCGACTGCTTTTTCAAATGATGAATATTCTCCACCACCACTTCCTGATTTACCTAAGAAGAAATTGACAATATTTCTGAAAATACCTTTCTTTGCACTGAAGAGAGCTAATCCTTCTTTCCATAAAATTTCACAAATACCATAAGAGCGTAGACGATCACAGATACCTACAGATCTTCCTGAAACTTTTGATGTGATTAAACATTGTCTATAGCCTTCGATGACTGAACGAATATTTTGCAGACCCGCATAGATACCTGATAAGCAAATCGGCATGACTACTCCACCTGGTTTACCGATACCGAGAGGTTCAATACCAAAGTTTGGCAAACATAAGAGTGCACTTCCAATGATTCCTGTCTGAATAACATTATCGACTTGCCATTCTCCACCTAAGTTACAACGTGATGGGGGACAAATAACTGGATCACATGCGTTGAATAATAATTTACAATCTCCTGGACTCATGAATTCTGTGCAACTTGCACCAATACTAGCTGCTGCTGTGTCTATAGTATATGCACCTAATCCTCCACAATCTACGGATTGCAAAGGAATGACTTCACCACGGGAATATTTTCCACCTGCATTTTTCTTGTTGATGACACCTACACAATCTTGTCCTTTTTTGATGTTGTCATAGATACCTTTATCGGGATTGTCTTTCTCGCTTTTTATTTTCTGATAGCGATCCATTAACTGTCCGTCAACGACGCCTAAATAGACATCACTAGGACTGCCCATACGACCATTCGGTTGGGATCGTTTATAGAGATCATATTTGGTTGGACGACCAGCAGTGTTGTACGAAACTTGCAGATAGTTGAAAGCGTCGATACTGATAAATTCTGTGTATCCTTTTTGACGACCTTGATCTAAAACTGCAACATTGGGATTGTGCTTGAATTCCCCTAATTGTGTTGTTGTGATTACACCATAAGACTCTTTGAGTTTTCCTATATAGTCATTATCCTTTTCTGTTGGAGCTCCCAGGCTTGTTCCTTTTTTTTGCACATCTTCTAGATGTGTCTTCATGTTAGTATTTATATCTGTTTCCCGTTGTAAAGGTAAAAAGCGAGTGCTATAGGTTCTCCATAAAAATGCATTATCTTCTTGTTTATCTTTAGGAGGATTAAATTTCTCCACAATATCTTTCTTGTATGTTCCTACAATTTTATCTGCATCAACTCCAGATGCTTTTACCTCATCATAAGTTTTTATTCTTCCTTCTGTAAAGAATTTGTCAGTGAATTTCTTTTCTTCACTAGCTCTTGTCAATCTCGCATCTAGTTCATAATATTTGTCACGATATTGTTGATTACTTGGATCTTGGCTGACTAGATTTCCATAGTATCCTAGATTTTTCTTAGAATCATCATATTCTTTTCCTAAATCCTTGAATGCTTCCTGATTGTAATCTCCTTTGTTCGCTGCGTTTATTGCAGTTTGTGACTGAGAGATCATATGATCATATTCTGCCTGATTCTTGAAGACACACTCATCATAACTAAGAGCTCTACAGTTTTTCGGATCTTCTGTGCCGAGATTTCTATACTCATCGTATTTCTTCTCGAAAGCTTCATTCGTTCTTTCTCTAGCAACTGCCCCTGAGCCTCCAAAGACACCTGAAAAGAAGTTTTTTACCCAGACAACTGCAAATGTGACGAAACAGAACTTCTTCCAATATTCTGTTATTTTTCCTACATTGTCAATAATCTTATCCAATTTCGCCAACAAATCTTCAGTCTTAGCGATTTCATCTTCGTATGAGTCGGAGAACAAAGGAAGATCGAGAGCACGTTTCTCTATGGGAATGTGCAATGAGAATATTGCTTCTGAAAATGCAGCTTCGGTATTTGGACTTATCGTGATGGAGACTTCTTTTTTCATGTCAGCTTTTGTAAGTTTTATATTTCTTTTTGTATTTGTTCCTGTGTTGATTGATTTAGCTTGATTTTTTGTCAGTGATTCTTGCTGTTTTGTTTTATCTTCTATCAAAATAATTTCACTGTCACGAATTTCCTTCACGAACCATTTTAGTTGGTCTTTATCATCTTGTAAGAGTTGTTCACCTTCACGATATTCTTTTGCTGGATATCCTTCCACTTCAATAGTCGCTTTTGATTTCTGACTATCAGGAACACTAGACCCTCCAATTAATGTTACATAGAAAATATCATTGGTACTTGGATCTTTGACTTCAGCGATTGCACTTTGGAAGTCTGATTGTAAACTGTTCAATAAGTCTAATAATTTCTGAATTGTTTCTTTTGTTGCGATAGATTGGTATTCTTCTGGTTTGTAGTTACGGAGCATAATTTCTAAGTGATTGATAGCACCTGCACGATCATTGATTCCAGGTAATAAGGCAAGATTAGCTATTTTCCAGTGCGCTGCTACAACTTTATCCTTCACTACAGGATAAGCGTTAATGAGATGTTCATATTCAGCTATAGCAAGTCTGTAGAGCGTTACAGGACTGTCGGTTGCGACTATATTTGAAGGTTCTTGGGAAATGTTTTCTTGTTGTTTGAGTATATTTTCTAGAGGAGTTAAACGATTACTGACATCGTCTCTTGCTTTTATCAATAGACTTTTCTGAGCATTGTTTGTTTCTAGATTGATTGCTGCTTCCAATTCTACTCTTTTTTGCGCATAATAATTGCGAATGAGCTTGAGAAGGTTAAATGCCTGATTCTTCGTTGTTATTGTTACGCCATCTGTATTATCTATAAAATTTGTTTTTATTTTTTCTACAATATTGGAAAAATCTTTTGTTTCTTCTGTTTTTTCTTTCTTATCTGCAAGCGCATAATACTCCGTAATACTAGCTTTCAAAAGATCTTGTTTTTCTTTTTCCTTGGGGTTTTGTGTTACCTGCGTTGTAGAAGAAGACTGTATTTGATCTGGTCTTGGCACATCTGCTTTTGTTGCTTTGAGTGTTTTTGCTTCTCTGGTTACTTTGTTTTTGAGTGTAACTTCTAAAGAAGTTCCTTTGACGTCGCTAGCAATACTTTCGACATACCATGAAGACCCTTTATAGAGATCATCTCCTTCTGAAAGATATGCTGCTTGTGCATTGCCATTTCTATTCACTAAGAGACGTACTTTATCGCTGATACTCTTAACACTATTGAGACGCAGGGTGTATCTGTCAAATAATCTTCCGTAGGTAATATATCCACCACGATTAGCGCTTAATGAACGGGAAGTTTGACCTACAGCCAGTGTAATAGGGGTTTGTGTCAATGCATTGAGTTGATTATCATAAACCATGAAAGAGGCTTGATTTCCTTTAACTTCTGTGGCTTGGAGATATCCTGCATAGAAACTGTGATCTTCTTTTGTTAGCTTCCATTCTTCTAAATTTTGTGCTGTTAAAATATCTTGGACAGGACCAAAGAATAATCCTTCTGATACATCGAAGAATATACGTGCGTCAATATCGAGAATAATTTCATCAGGCACTTTTCCTTCCTGTGGAATCTGACGAATAGGAATAACTAATGTACCTAGATTATCATAAGTCAATTCGCGATTTTGAGGAACAATATGAGTGATACGACCAACAGATACTGGCAATCCTTGCGGAACCGTTGTGACTTTTTGACTTCGAATAACAATGTTCCGAATTTTTGGCACGGTGATAGTAGGGTTAGTTGGTGTGCCGCTGATTAAAGCATGCACAAAAATACCAGAATCTTCCAATAAAGAACTACGAATAATACGTGGTTGATAATCGTCTACCTGGACAATAATATCTTCACCAATCAGATCTTCTGGACTATCTATAATGCCCTGTAAATCATCCAGTGTTTCATCGCGTATAGCTTCTCCTTGTCGTGTGAAATCATTTGGAATATCTTTAGAACGATCAATGGTTTGTTGTCCCGCTGAAGATGTTGGGTTGGCTGCATAAGCCTGCTCTAAGGGTAGCATCATGACTAGCAAAAGCAAGAAATACGTCGTCCACCTTTTTTTTTCTAAAAACATTTTACTCAAGCGCTGGCTTCTTCACCTCATTATTTTGTTTTTGCACAGCTTCATAAACCTTACTTACCTCTTCGATAGACTTGGGTGTTGGACCACGGAGCGAATAAAAGGTTACCTTTCGCGCATTAGCAACTGCCGCTCTTGATATGGTCCAGCTTGTTGAGGAACCACCGCCAATGATCTGCTCTAATTTTGTAGCTTCGAATTTTTGCTTAGCACATTGTCGCGTTGTTAGCCCCGCAATACCTAAAACACCTTTCTGTGGAACATCATTACAAATCTCTATTTCTTTTTCTGGGAAATTAAATCCACCAGCATTCTCGACAATAATTCGTGTGGTAACTAGCGTATCTCCTGGAATCAGCTTGATGGTTTTTTGATCTGGATAGAGGATTGTTGTAGCATATTTTTTCTCTTGATTGTCTAAAGTAATCATGATTTTTTCTGTCTGATAAGGAGAACGCTCTTGCTGATTATCGATTACTTTTATATCGAGAGTCACTTCTTTAATAGGTTCGAGATAGACTACTACTTCTCCTGACGCAGTATTTGTTGAGACTGGCAATTCACCCCGATGGTATCCTTCTTTCTCCGCGATCATCACCCCATCAGAGCATTGTGGAAACATAGTTGTGAGCGCCGCTCCACGAGCATCCGCAAGGGTTACTCCACGATCACAGACTTGATCTAGACACTTATATGAGATTCTCGCGTTTGGCAACTCTTGGAGACTATCATCAGCACGATACGCCGCCGCGACTATAGTTAATTCTTTACCTGGATACTGGCAAATCTCCGCTTGAGCATCAAAACTTACAGGGGTGACCCGATTTTCCCGGGGTTGGTTATGGTCGATGACAACGAGTGTCGCGAACTGAAACATCGAGTCACCATCCTGCAAAGAAATGAGCATGGGAAACTTAAGATTGTAGACAAAATGGTTGTCATTCATACAGAACAGTGGCAGGAGGAAACGACTGGCGGCATTTTCAGCAGTGAATGGTTTTCCACGGAGGATTTCTTCATTTTCTCCTACCACGTCCATGAGGAGCGGCCATTGCTCTTGATAACTAAAGAGAATACTCGCGTCTGTCTTTTTTGACAACGCGTCAATAACAAAGGATTTAGCGTCTTTCGCGTTTTCCCCATATCGCGATCCTTCAATGCGAAGCGTTGGGAAATTCAGAGCAAATATTTTCTTGAGCTCCTTTTGAACGTTTGTTTTTAGCCAAGCGCGCGGAGCGCATTGCGTGTCAATACCAGAGAAGGGAATAGTATCATAGACTGTCATCATGTCTATCGCTCGGTTCTCTAAGTAATAGTCTGTGCTTTCTGCTTGCATCAGTTCAACAGCAGTTTGGTAAAGTTTTCCCATCCTGGACTTGATGGTCTTCTTGAAAGTGGTAAATGTAAAGGAAAAATCATCTTTGGTCAAAGTCAAAGGATACTTTGTTTCTATTATCATCGTTTCTTCATTGATGATGATTTTGGAGCGTGGCTGCTCTTCACTGAATCCATACCCCTGATCTTTTAATGGCTTGAGATCATTGAGACATTGCTTTATGTTTTCATCGATATACGCCGCGAGTCCGGTTTCCATCTGCGCTTTGGTAGGAACTTGATTTTTCCGCAAACTATTTTCCGTCTCCGTCAACCAATAGGCTACCTGACCTGATCCTGTATTAAAAATATCAAGCGCATCTCCAAAAGGACTAATGAGTGATGGTACTTGTTCTTGCGGCAATTCCATATATCCTCCTTGTGCGCTCATGATCGCGATGCCTTGCGTCGCTAAAGTTTCCAAGCACGTGTCTACGTAGATTTTCGCGCGCTCCGCCTGTGGCGGGACTGTAAGAGATTTTTGCAGTTCTTGTCCTGTAAACGCTGAGAAAATTTCCTGACGGAAAGTAAAGACTGTCACACCTAACGCGAGGATTACAATACCCAGAATAATGAACGCCGTGACTTGTCCTTTCATTAATCTGACCTCCGGAGCATGACCACTTTTGAGCCGCCGAATTTGCGCACTTCGACTAGTTTTTTCTTTTCCAATGGCTTAAGGATGTCTGGGACAGTCGCGTTTTTAATGTCGAATCGCTTCGCTATAGCGCTTAGATTCACTAGATCATGCTTTTTCAAGAAGTCCACCAGCTCTTTTTCCGTTGGTATCATTAAAGAAAACCCTTAAAAGCCTCTTTTTTTCTTTTCAAGCCTTTTTCAACCTCTTTTTTTCCATATAAACTCTTTAAAGAGCTTAGTAGCTAGAACTCTAAGAACTATATAAAGATTACTGTTTTTTCAGAATTAGCGTCTCTGTGGTCTGCGATCGTTAAATCTGCGCTTCGCGCCAAAACTATTCCCTTTAAATCTTGGAGCGAAGCTTCTCTGCATGAAAGGCTGGAACTGGACAATCTCATATTTCGGCAAGGGCAATTTCTCTATTTTCAAAGAACGATCATCCAAAACACGTCTAAAATTGTCATAATCTTTTTCAGAAACAAGCGTAACCGCAATACCTTCTTCACCAGCGCGAGCAGTGCGACCAATACGATGCACATATTCTTTTGGAGTTTTTGGCACGTCAAAGTTATAGACATGTGTCAACATCTTGATATCCAGACCACGAGCAGCAATGTCGCTGGCAACTAAGATTTCTGTATTCTTGCCTTGGAATGACTCCATCACTTGTTTTCTTCTGGATTGTGTTAGACCACCATGGATAGCTTTCGCCTGCAAGCCATTTTTGTTGAGATTGTATTCCACTAAATCTACCGCTCTTCTTGTGCCGCAAAAGACAATAGCATAAGGAGCTTTTTCATTCTTTAGCAGATGAACTAGAAGGTGGAAACGATCACGAATAGGAACGTCATAGTAATACTGCTTGAGCAGACCTTTGTCCACTTGCTCTTTGGTTCTTATTATCTGCGGATCACGCATATGCTTTTGTATGATGTGCATAACTTCTTTGGGCATGGTAGCGCTGAACATTAACGTTTGTCGTTTGGTTGGCGTAGTTTTAATGATAAACTCGACGTCTTCGATGAATCCCATATCCAACATCTTATCCGCCTCATCCAAGACCAAAAATTTTATGGCATCCAAGCGGAGCACTCTTCGCTGCAAGACATCTTTCATACGACCGGGCGTGCCTACAATAATATTCGCGTCGGGAATTTTTCTGATTTGTCCATCAATAGAAACACCACCATAGACTTTCAGGACGTTAATGGATTTGTACCGAGTTAATTTGCTACATTCCTCAGCGACCTGCTCACAGAGTTCTCTAGTTGGAACAAGCACTACCGCCTGTAATCCTTCTGAGGTTTTTATCTTCTCAATGATAGGAATAGCGAAAGCGAAAGTCTTTCCAGAGCCAGTGCTCGATTGACCAACGACGTCATGTCCTGCCTGTACCAGCGGGATAGCGCGTTCCTGGATGGGTGTAGGTTCTAGAATACCTATTTCTTTCAAAGATTTCCTGATGAATGGATCTGAGACTAACTTCTCGAATGTCATACGTTCTTCCATGACAAAAAGGAGTTTTAAGGGGTTTATAAAGGGTTTGCTTGAAAAAAATATCAATGGTATGTAGTTGGAACTTGTTAGAAACTCAACTGACCACCAAAAGTGACTGTGAATGAATTACCAGCAAAATCAATATCCGCCTCTCTACCAAGAGGATGATCTTTTTTATTGAGAATATTCTGCGTGCCGAGTTCAAGAAATAGGTATCCCTTACCACTAGGGCGATATTTCAACGATCCTACTACTGAGCCAACAGTCATATCCACAAGATTGAACTCCTTTTCTCTACTAAGGTCACCATACGCAGAACCTGTTAAATATCCTCTTTCCGCAACCAGATCTTCTCTCCAAAGTTTATAACCCGCACCAAGCGTGAATGTGTCAGAAATCTTTGTTTCTAATCCTGTAAATACTTTTGGAATCAGAAATGAATTCCAATTAGGTCCAGCTTTTGTGTATAAAGAATAATAACTTGGATCGACAGTAGTGAAACCGCTGTCAGGATTGTCGGCAGCAGGCATACCACTAAGCTCCATTTCAACACCTGCCCTCAAAAATAGACTGTCCTTCACCAATCTCAGTTTCTCTCCATATCTCATAAACATACCAGTTCTTGGTCCCACTGTAACTTCATCATCCGTGATACGTGACGTTCCCAAGGAAAAATGATGTGGTAAGGTTCTTATTTCTAAAGGTACATTTCTTACTTCACTTACTAACGAATGTCTATATACTGGGCCTATCTCCCAAAAACCTTCTACACTCTTGTTGGGATCTTCTTTATGTCCATCAGTTTGTGATAACGCTAAACCTACACCGCCTATCATAGGTCCTACTACTGAAAATGCTCGATGAGCCTCCGTTGATGAAGCGCATCCGCTCAGAAGAAGTGTAAGGGTAGCTGCTGTTGTCTTTTTACCTAAAGAATTTGATTTCATATTAGGAGCATACTTCATAGGTAATAAGAATCTATCTCATTGCTAGTTAGTAGTAATTATAGTGGGCCCGACAGGATTTGAACCTGTGACCTCCTCCATGTCATGGAGACGTCATAACCGCTAGACTACGGGCCCTTGGAGTAAAATCATTGAGAGTGTGTTTTTAAAGTTACCTTTTGGTTCATTAATTGATACCTGGCTTCTTCTTTTCTGCTACTCGTTGCACAACCATAGCAATTCTCTTTTGTCTTGTTTCTGGTCTTTTTGCTCGTTCGATCCAACGCACATAATATCTTTTGTAGGATGGGGCAAGTGTGTTGAAATACTCTAAGGCTTTTCCCTGCTTCTTTAAAGCTTCTAGCAAGTCTTGTTGTGGTTCTGGATTCTTTTCTATACCATGATCTATAGGTTTTTGTTTTAATCCCAGTCGATATGCTTTGATTCCTGCTGGAGCCATCTTTTTTTGCTTGAGCAATTGTTTAGCATAACTTAACGTCGCAGTACTCCATTTTCCTTTTTCTGTTCTTCTTCTAAAACATCTTGCATATTTATTCTCGTCAATGCTTTTGATAGTAGTATCGATCCATCCGAAACAGATTGCTTCTTCTAATGATTCTCGATGAGAAATAAATGGGTTACCTGTATGTCTTTTATGATGTATCAGCCAGATGAACTTCTCTTTTTGATGATTCTTCTTGAGCCAATTTCTCCAATCTTCTCGACTGGTTGGACAAATTGATTTTGTTATGGGAGGCATGTGAAAATAAAAAGCCACCGGAGGGATTTGAACCCACGGCCCCCTGTTCTCTTGACGAGATACAAGACAGGAGCTCTACCAGGCTGAGCTACAGTGGCATTAGCTACACAGCGATTTATGACGTTTAAAAACCTTATGACTAATCTAAGAAGTCCTGATTCTTAATTTTCTCGGGGAGATACTTGTTTGAGATAAAACTAATACCTTGAGCAGACAGCGCTTGAATTTCCGCTTTGGCATTGAGCTTCTTGAATGCTTCGAATTCTTTCTGCCATTCTTTGTTGTCTTTGAACCAATCGTATTCCATAATCTGCTTGAGACGTTTGGTATCATTCTCGTTCAACTGGATCAAATTCTTTCGCAAGCCATACTTGTCAATGTCACCAACACGGATACCTAAATATCTAACGCCCGGAATAGCCATGCGCTCTGAGATGTGAGCTAAATTAATAGAGCCGTACTTGATAACGGAATAAATATAGTGACCCCACGGATCTAAATCTGTCAAGACATAAATTGGTAATTTGTGTTCTTCATACAATCGCTGCAATAATCTACGAATACCACGAGTAGTCTGCCCTTGTGAACTCATGATGATACAATTTTGCTTTTCCCAGAACTTGTCTTCATGCAAACGTTCCCATACAGCAGCTTTCTCCATATAAAGAATGTATTTTACATCTACTTTCTTGAATTTTAATTCTTCAGTGTTCGAAGGAATACTCCAACCACCAGAACCCATTTTGGACCAATTAATAGTATCTCCACGATCTTCGATAATTACATTACCAGCAACTGAGCCATTTTTGTTTGCGTTGACATGTAAATTTTCTCTCGATAATGTTGTGATAACCTCTAAATCTTCAATAACGTCATCAGATTCTGTTTGTTCATCGACTAAGTTAATTTTTGTATTGGGGATAGTTCTTTTAGCCATGTAGAAGACATCTCTTAGAGAAGCATGCTTGCCCTCTTTTGCGAGCTCTATAATCTTGGAAGCTACCTCCACAGTTTGCAGGAATTTCTTCGCGTGGGCAACATTAAAGAAAGTACGTTTTGCCATCTTCTTACCTAATACCAGCGTCTTTGATTTCTTATCAAACTCAACATTGGATAAACCACGCACTAATAGATTAATTTCTGGATTTTTTCCCGCTTTGATATCACGAACTAATTTTTCACCAAATTCTTTCAATACTTCTGCTGCAGGTCTTTTCTTTTCGCTCATTGCTGTTGCTCCAAAATCAATGGAAGGTCTTTCTTCAAACGTTCTTTAAGCTTTTCTTCTAACTCTGTTTTTTTAGCACCTGTGATAGCAGATAACGAAGATGCCAATTCAGGGATATAATTATCGAATAAGGACGCACGCTCTTTTTGCTCTCGCATACGAACGGTCTTTCTGACAAAGGCGTAGAGCTTTCTTCCTACTTCTTGGACTGCTAATTTTATTTCTTTAATAATCTCTGGATAATGTGCGATAGCTTCTTTAGACTCTGAGGTAAATGGCACCCAGACAGAGACAATATGCACTACAATGACCGCGGGACCAGAAGGGATTCCACCCTTACTTTGATCAAGACCATAATTTCTCCATACTGTATTAATAATGGAACGAGTCATCGCGCAGGCTGATTGCTGATACTGCAAGGGAACTTTATTAGCGAAACGAACTAGCCTAACTAACTCTTCTTTAGGTAGAGAACCTCCATAAGCTATCGCAGCTTCTATTTGAAATGGGATACCACGATAGACTGATGGAGAGCGAGTCGTTGAAGCGTAAAATTCCGCTGGAAATTCTTTCTTTAGTGACGCTGTTAAAATTTCTTCTCCAATTGGACTGAGACAATCTGTAGGAGGAGCCATAATTTTTGTTTCTTGAATAGATTTGAATAACTTCTCCGCTTGTTCATGTGTAATATCATCAGGTTTTATTTCTTGAGGCACTTGCGCTTTGTTCAAGATCTCATGCGCGACGTTTGAGGAAACACGAGAGAATTCATTCGTGAAGAATTGCAAGATAGTTTTCGCTTTTGTTCCCTTCATCATCTGCATTAAGGCACCGAGCTCTACACCATGAGGATGCGGCTGGATTTTCTTCGCCTGCGCGGGCATTTGATTTGTCGCGCGCTTGTATCCTATTTTTTCTTTGAGAGGGTTGATGTACATAAATTCCGCGTGTGGATTAGAAATAGCGCTTTGTTTCATATATTCGTCGACACTTAATTTTCCTTTCTGGTATTTTCCTTCCAAGTCAATTTCAACACGCGTACCGTGCTGCTTGTTGAGCCACTCGATTTCCTTTTCCACAAGCACATCTGGCTCGTTTTTCGCAGTGTCGATACGCAATTGCAAGAAGTTTGCTGGGTGCTTTGCGTCTATACGGGAAGTGATATGAGCTGGCTTTCCTGTGGTTAATTGACCATAGAGGATGGATGCTGAAACTCCTATGCCTTGCTGTCCGCGACCTTGCTTCATGGCATGGAACTTGCTTCCATAAAGCAAACGGGCAAAGACGTTGGGGAGCTGCTCTTTGGTGATTCCTGGACCATTATCCTCGACAATGATCAAGAATTTATTTTCCGCGGTCTGACGAATTTCTACTAGAATTTCTGGCAAGACACGCATTTCCTCGCAGGCATCAAGAGCATTGTCCACTAATTCCTTGACTGTCGTTGATAAAGCCTTGAGTGGATTATCAAAGCCAAGCAAATGTCTGTTCTTGAGAAAAAATTCCGAGACGCTGACTTGCTTTTGCTCTTTTGCTAACTCTTGCGCCTTAATTTTAGTTGTTTCTCTTTTTTCTTTTGCTTGAGCCACGAATGGGTTCTCTTTTCATGGCTTTATAAATTTTACCTGAGAATTAATTTTTCAAATTTCTCATTTGCGATTCAATAAAATGATAAACATTACCATGCGGCGAGCCATTTAATAACTTTTCAACAGCTTGTCGCGCGATATGCACTTCCTCTACTGTGCCAATTACCGCCGCGGTTCTTCCAAGCACCGCGATATAAGTGTTAGTCAATTTTTCCAACATCATTCTCGCTTTCCCTCCTGTACCTATGACTCTTGCGCGAATGCGCTGCATTCTCGCTTTGGAATCTTTGGAGAAATCACGCAAGTCTATAATCTCCAAATGGAAATTATCTTTCGCCAATAACATAGCGATTTCAGGATTGAAGCCCCGAGCTATCGCCCGAACAATGGGTGTCGCGATAAAAGTATTAAAGCTATCTTCCGCAGTTATGTATACTTCCCCTTCTTTAGTGACCCGTATCTTTGTCTTTGTTTTCTGCTGAATCGCACGCTTAGTCTCTCCCTTTTTCCCAATTAAGACAGCCATACGCTCTTTTGGTATCTTTATTTCTTCTTCGAACATGTTAGAATTCTTGGAACTCTTCCAATTGCTTTAGATATCCATTTCTCTGCAACCAACCGACTTGTGTTTGCTTATATTTGAATATAATGTCACCTTTTTCATCGCCACCTAATTCCCAAGGCTCTACCAGCAGCGTGTCTCCTTCCTGCACCCATATTTTTCTCTTTAAGCGACCAGGAATTCTACAGATTCTTGTTTTTCCATCCAAGCAACGAACCCGCATGCGAGAAGCACCTAGACGCTGATCGAGAATGCCCAAAGTTTCTTTATCCCTTGGCAGACGAACACGCCTGATTTCTTCAGCAATTTGCTGTTGCCTTTCTAATTCTTCTTTCTTTCGTGACATAGATATTTTAAGAACGAGATAGGCAATTTATAAAGGTATTGCTCTTTCGCTATTTCAAGAGCGTAAATACGTAATAGAGGATAATCAGCATCAAGAGAACTAACCCTATGTTTATTGCTAAAAGTCCCGCTGTCATTGTTCTTCCACATTTTCCTTCCTCGCATCTGCCTACTTTACATTCATAAGCATCCGCGCATGTTTCCCCATTTTTTTTCAAGGGAACTAGAAGCCCTGATTTACCACAATATAATGTACCTACGAGTGTGCCAAAGGTAAGACAATTTTTCTTTCCTTTTTCCAAAGTTTGCCAGCACCCATTACAAGACTCTTCCTGCTTTTCTTGAGGAGCACAAATCTTTGGGCAAGGACCTCCACAATCAGCGCCTTCTTCTCCTTGATTTTTTATACCGTCGTTACAAGTTGGACACGCACCACATGAACCACCACAATCAATGCCTGTCTCATCGCTGTCTTGTTTTCCGTTTGTACATTGCGTTTCTTTTGACTCTTCTACTTTCGTTTGGATTTTTACTCCTGTGCCCACATCAAGAACTACTTTCCCAAAAAGCTGAGACTGTGGATAATCTATAGTTAATGTATCTGCCTTGTCTGCGCTTGAAAGCAAATCAACACGAACTCCATAATTTGACAACCCTAGTATATGACTAGCTCCGGACTTTACTGTAGTCAAACTTCCGACAGTTTCCGAAAGACCTACAAGCGTTGTTTGTGATGTCTGTATGGTGAACGTGAGCGTCTCAGAAGTTGTCGATTCATCGAATTGACTGCCATCAGTTGTTAATGTAAGATCATATGGCGCCACTGGACTGTTTGTCGCTCCTGGATCAAGAATGCCTCCTCCTTTAGTGATAATATCCATAGCATCTGTGTTTGAGACATCGCCATCACCGTTGAGATCGATCGCTAAGCGGTTTGGTGATGCCTCTTCAATATAAAATTTTGTGGTTATAGATCCTATAGATAGTGTTCCTTCTCCCAAAGTACCGGCATTTGATGAATTACTGTAACTAAATGTTTTTTGAGAACCACCGACTTCAGTAAAGATGATAGTATTTGTCTCGTTATTTACTGAATCGTAGGTTAGGACATAGGTTTTTCCATTTTTAGCGTTTGCTGTGGTTAAGACGAAGTAATCATTTCTCTCTATGCCGAAATCTGTTGCGCTTGCTCCTTCAACGATGAAAAGATCTCTAGTACTCTCTCCTAACTTAAAAGTAGAACCTTTATTTGAAATAAAAGGAATGCTAATCTGTTTATCTTCACTTGAAGTAAATTCTAACCTATACTCGTCATCTGCATTTGCAGGGACAAGCTTTATTTTGCTTACAGATGTTGATTCAAGACCTGTAAAACGAATATCCCAATCCGCAATCATCCCTTGTGATTCCTTCAAAGATTTTTTTACTC
Source organism: Candidatus Woesearchaeota archaeon (assembly GCA_964390715.1). Taxonomy (GTDB): domain Archaea; phylum Nanobdellota; class Nanobdellia; order SCGC-AAA011-G17; family UBA489; genus JACOVP01. Next base: position 21,664 of record CAYMIM010000016.1, read on the forward strand.
CTTCTCCAGCTTTTACATATACTGCGATTGGATTAGTCAAGCGATATTTTATTGAGGCTATCTTAAACACATCTCCGACCAGTGATGCCGCGACTTTAACAAACCCATTCTCAATCTTCACCTTGTTGAGACTAACATCTCTTGTAAATGTATCATCTTCATAATTTTCATCTGTTATTTCTAGGACGCTGGCACCGATAAAGAACTTGACACCACTTCCCTTAGGATCATTACTGTTAGGGATTACGTCACTAACTCCTATAAAGATTCCTGCGTCCATATTCGCTATTTCTCCTTTCTTCAATTGCTGTATCTCCTTACCATCTACTTTAAACTTGACACTTTTTGTCGCTAGCTCTATGCTTGTGATCTCGATTTCATAGGCTTTTTCCCCGAGTGTATACACTTTCTTTTCTTGCTGACGCAACAAGTCATTAATCGCCCCTTTTGCGAGCACTAGATGAATTTCACGATTTTCCACCAAAGAATCAATGATAGTATACTCATCATTCAGGAAAGATATCTTAACATCATCCAATCCATCGAGACGTGTTGCTGTTATTTTACTCTTTAAGCCTTCATCAAAAGTAATATGCCATTCAAAGAACGCATCAGTTACTGCAGTTCCTGGATTGAACACTAAAAATTCCCCTACTTCATCCGTATCTGTTGATCTGGTAAATCTTATAGATGATGTATTTAATGCTGTAGTTACATCTCTAAATCGCAAGAATTGCGCGTATTTTGTTACTCCTTCCTTTGTGCTGACTGATCCTGCTTTTATATCGCCGAGCTGCGCTGTTGTTACGGCTTCAAGAACATCTCCCATCGCTTCACCAACACCCATCTTATCTGTTGCTCCTTTGAAGTCGAATGAGCCCGCGGCAACAAGAGCAATACCTAAGAGCAAAAACATTACTGGAGTCAGAATTACTTTTTTCATCATACCTCTTTTCTCATTTCTCAAAGTTTCAATTCTTTATATAATTTACTGTTTTAAGCGGAAAAGGACTGTCGCGCGATACAGAACAACGCCCGTCTGCCTATCTAGCTTATTTATTTTTTTTGAGATAGTAAGCTTTCCGTCAAATCTATCATTCAGTTTCTTACCCAAGGCTCTCGCGAAACGCTGCGATGAGAGAAAAAAATCCACTCCTGTTTTCAACTCCTCTGTTCTAGTGAGGAATACATCTTTTCTTTTTCCTACTTCAGCCACTATGAATTGCAATACTTCCTGCTTGAAGGGGCGCAACTGAATAATCGCCTCGTAATAGTTATTATGTGTAGGCTTGCGCATGTGGCACACCCGCTATCAGTTTAATATTCTCTTTGGTAATAATACCCAATTTAATTCCCAAATTGACTGCCTCTCCCCCCATCATATTCACATTTGTTGCCTGTTTCAGCAGTGGTTTTATTTTTGTACTATTCATTTTTTCTCCCTTATAGAAATGCTCTGAGATTTTTACTTGATATTTTTCATCTTTCAATGTTTTTCCAAGAAGATTTTCATCACAGATCGCAAGAACATCACCATTTTGTGATTTGTGCAGCTTGACGTACATGTTATCTTCCTTTTACTGGTTGTTTTGCTCCACACGCCGTACATTTCATGAATGTTACGCGGTCCTCTTTTAGCAGCTGAGTATCTGGCTTACCACATTCCCTACAAAGCACAAGATCCTTGCAGAACTGTGTTATCTTCGCGTTGATCAATTGTGAAGCTAACTTTCTCCCTAATACGAGGCGTGGACCATCGAGGACAGCTGGTGTCGCTAGTTCGCGCTGGATATATTTTAAAAGCTCGCTCGGATCACGACGAATGACTGAACAAATTTGACTAAAATTAGTTATGACTGTTTTCACACCTTGGATATGCCCTGTCACCTTAGGTATTTCAAAACGTTCCGCGCTTGTTTTTACTTCTGGCAGGTGTTCTTTCGCTTTTTTAAGTAGTTCTATGTAGTTGAATTCCATAGAGGAAACCGCGGATTAGACCTATTTAAACCTTCTCTTGCTTAAATGATTTTGAGCACTCCTGGACGTGACATATAGATTTCACCTTCTTTAATGAGCTCCTCGATTATTTTCTCAGCCGCTTCCTCTTCTGTTTCTGAAGTTTGAATAAGCATATCAATATCCATGCCCAGCTCTCCTTGACTTTCCAGTACATTAAGTATTTTTTGTCTCGCGATCTCATTTCCTGACAATGGAGCATGTGTCGCGATAAGCTCTTCACGCGTCTCACGATTATTTGGCTCTACTATTATTTGAGGAATTTGTTTTTTTGGCAAGACATTTCCCCTCATCTGCACCAGCTCCGCTTTCCTGACTTTCATCCACGCAGCATTCCCTAATTTTTTTACAATTTCCGGCACAAGGTAAATTTCATTTTGATATTGTTTTGGTCTGCCAATAACTAAAATGGAATCTCCTATATTTAATCCAGCTACTACTTTGACATCTTCCTTGAACGCGCGAATCGCGATCTGCGCACTACCATCTTCAATAGTTATTGTCGCGTAATCAACTGTCGCGTTGGTAAATACTTCGGTAATTGTTCCAAGAATATTGACGCGAGCTACCTTCACTCCCTTTACATCCAAGTAATTAGGCTCCCATTCACCCTCTTCACGAATATAGTCAGCGTCAACTATTTCCGCTATCCAGAGTTTGTAGGCAGTCTGACGGCCTTGCATGGTCATAACTTCGAGATCCAGCCACGTTTTGGTTCATAAATCTCACCTTCTTTTTTTAGCTTCTCTAGGATCTCTTCAACCTGTGGTTCTGTTAAATTTTTTTCTCCTGCTTCTGCAAAAATATCTTCAATAGGGATTGTTTTCTTGCCACGAGCTTCCAATTCATGGATAATCTCTTTGATGACTAATATTTTGTTTCTTGTGGACGCTGGGACTCCTGTCGCTATTCTATCCATATCAAACTGGCCAGTCTCGTAGTCGAAGCCGACCTGCATCATGCAGAATTTAAGAATCTTGATAGCATTACGCGCATCTTTTTTTGTGACTTGGTTGGACAAGCGAACACGAGCAGATCCTTCCGCTAAACGAACTAAAGCTTCCAATTGACGAGCAGAGATAGGGATTGGTTTTATTCCTCCCTGATCGCTAGAGTTAGCTGAGTTACGAAGACCTACATAAAACTCCTTGATTTCTTCTATAGCTCCTGGAGATAATTTTGGAAAAACATGTTGATGCACATATGCTATATACTTTCTTAATATGTCTGTAGAAATTTCTTGCTCCTTAATTCCTGTGGCGTGCCCTTCTAAAATATGTGAAGCTATTTTCGCATCTGTCTCTTTATTAGGAATATCACGTACTGGAAAGATCAAGTCGAAACGGTTGATTAACGCTGGCGGTAAATTGATTTGCGCCGCGATTGGTTGGAAAGGATCAAAGCGACCTAACTTTGGGTTTGCCGCGGCCAAGACTGTAGTTTGCGCGCTTAGAGTCGCTTGAATATTCGCTTTACTAATAGTAACTTGCTGTTGCGCCATAGCTTCATGTAACGCTGATGTGTCTTCCATCGACATCTTGTCCATCTCATCAAGACAATTATGTACTATGACCCCATTGGCGACAAAATTATGTGTTTCTGGCACATAAATATCATAAACATATCCTTCATGAACTTGTTCTTCTATGTTTACAATTTCATCTATAAAATAATCTCTTGCTATGATTGTAGCTATTTGTCGCTTCATCTCTGAAGAGAGTATGAGTTTTTGCATAATTTTTATCATCTGATCTCTTGAAGGCTCAATCAATCTGCGCTTATATCGATACAGAGTACTCCAAATTCCCTCCTTTACTAAATGCGAGGTATTACTTTCATCAATTATCTTTTTTGCGATGGCCGCGATTGGAACGCCTGGAATTTTTTGACTGATACTTGAAATGTTTTTTCTTGTTGCTAAAATATCTTTGTTTTTTGCTTTTACCGAGTATTTTTCAATCTCTTTTTTGAGTGCCGCTACATCTGTTCTTCCTGTTAGTTCTACTAAGAAATAATTATTTTGTCTTATCAGTTTTCCGTAACAATCAAGTCTACGTAGAGCAAGAATAAAATTCATATTAGCCTCTTTATTTACTGTATCAAACATGAAGTCAATGTGCTGGACTTGATATTTCTTTTTTGTTTTCTCACTTGTTTTCGTGCTTATGCAACCGTCAGAGTCCATAACACCAGCAATAAAGGCCTTAAGTGTTTCATCGTCAAGGAGGAGAAGATTCGCTAGATTGTTTCCTGTAACGAAGGTATAAATATTTCCCAATAAATTACTTCCATGGTAGAAAATTTTACACTGCGAGTTTACTTCTTTTCCTCTGATAATTGATTTGGACAAATATTTAATATAAGAGATATCCTTGCCAAATACCTTTTTCCAGTGATAAGTAAACTGATTACTGTATGATTGGTGAATCAACGATTGTATCATTCTTATTTGTGTTCTTCTTTGTGAAATTTGTACGGTGCCGTCACCATACAGAAATCCTAAAATATATCCCAGACTTGGAGTGATGGTCGTTATTTCTAATCGTTCACCCCTATGTTTTCTCGAATAATTCAGCGTTTTATGCTTCCATTCCTGCTGTTTGTCTAAAAAAGAAAGTATTGTTTTCAGTTGTTTTAAAGTGAATTGTCGATTACCAGACAGATAAGAACGATCAAGATTAAAATATTTATTACATGACGCGAGTGTTGTAAATTTTTCCCTTAAACTTTTTTTTATATCATCTTTTTCTTCTTTATTAAGACTTACCTTCCACAGATCCGGCAAAATGTCAAATAAAACTATCTGCTCTTTTTTTTCTGGTAGTTTTAATGGCGCAATTACTTTATCCCCTATTCTAAATTCTTGCGCTGGCTTCCAAATTACATCACTTCCATTTAGTAGTTTATGCTCTGGCGTTAATGTTAATGAGAATCCTGATCGAAAATGCAAAGTCATTATCTTATTTTTATATTTTTTTCTTCTAATTTTTGTCGCTCTTCCATTTTTCATTTGGAAAGCCTTTGTGTCAAATGTTGGGACCTTAATATTTAAATTGTGATATTCTATTTCCTCGCCAGCCTGCATTCCTAGCTGTTTTTTCTCTTCGTCAAAGAGTTCTTTTATCTTGACAATTTTATTATCCCCAACTATCTCTGTATCGGGGTGAAGACATAAAATTCCTTTATTAGCCAGTACAATAGCACCAGCCTCTAGAGCCCAACCCCTCATAAATTCATCTTTGACCACGGAAGCAGTAATACCCGCAGCGCTCGCGCCACGACCCGCAACATATCTGGCACGAGGAGCCATCTTTGAGATAAAGGTTAGTAATGTAGATTTAGCCGCGCCAGGATCTCCTACGAGAAGGATGTGCATATCACCACGGACTGATGTACCATCAGAACGCTCTTTGCGAACTCCCCCCATCAATTGCAATACCAAGGCGCCTTTAATTTCCTCATGACCATAGACAGAAGGAGCAATGGAATTAATTAGCTTTTGATACACATTAGCGTCATTAGCCAATTCTTTTATTTTCTGCTCATCTTCCTGTGTAATATCAATATCATCATAGGTTTGCTGGACTGACTCAATAGAATTTGTTTCCAAAGCAAGATCATACCTTGTCAATTGACCACCAGACTTCGCTGTTAACGGCACTTCCTTGAGAATACCAATGACTTTTACCTTAGAGCCAGGAGTAGTTTTTTTCTCCATTTTTGGCTCGACCATGTCCTCACGAACAAACACAGACAATCTTTTTGGCTGCTCTCCGCCTTGCAAAGCATCTGTTGACTCTTCGATAACAAGACGCTGGGCATCCACTAGTATTTTTTCTGAAACACGGAAACGACCACGAGCGCCGCAAGAACATCGTTGTGGTTCTCTGAACTTACTTTCTATTTGTGGAACAGTAATAAGATTTCCACAGGAACGACATTCAAATTTCGCTGAGATCACTTGTGGACGGACATCAGACGCCTGACGCACGATGCCTTCAATCATGATGAGATTATCCAGATGCGTGCTACGGATGTCACGTATTTTTACTTTTTGTGAGTTTGGGAGATTGAGAAAGCGAATACGAAACTCTTCTTTGGGCAAATCAAACTGCTGCAACGCAACTTCTGACGCTTTAATAGTCTCTTCCGGTTCCATCAAAAGCTGCTCCGCTAACTCAGGATCCTGCTGCGCTAGCTCTGGAAACTCAATATAGAGAGAACGCTTACCACTACTGACTAGCTCATGGATTTTTTTTAGATAACTGGCTTCTAAGAACTCTTGAAACCTTTGAATTTGATCTCTAGCATCGACCAATTTTTCAACCCCCTCAGCGTGAAAATAGGAGGAAGTATAAAAAGGTTCCTAGGGAACTTGAGAAATTAAGACTTTTTTACTTCTTTTTGACATTCAATAACTTAGTAATTAACATGTCAACGGCTTGACGCAGTTTTCCTTCTGAACGAGTGCCTGTGCAGACAATTTTCCCATTACTGAACAGCAAGAAAGTCGCGCGAGTATCAGGCAACTTGTAGACAAGACCAGGAAACTGTTCTGGCTCATATTCTGTATTTTCCAATTCCATGGCGAGCATGTTTAAATTCAAATCCATGCCAACGGAGCCGGAGGCGACCATATTCTGCACCTTGATTTTTGGATCAACTGTGATCTTGATCTTGATCTTCTCGATGTTTTGGATGATTTTTTTGACTGATTCCTTCACTTTAGCCATTGATTTCGCGCCAGTACAGACAATTTTTCCTGAACTGAAGATTAAAGCTGATGTCTTTGGCTCTTTGATACGCATGACTAATCCTGGAAACTGCTCTGGATTGTATTCTGTGTTGGGTAAAGCCTCCGCTAACTTGATTAATGGAATGTCTTTTTCTAAAGAAGCAGACGCGACAATATTCTGTATCTTGATTTCTTTCTTAGGTCTTCTTGGCATATATAATCCCCCCACTATCTCGAAATTGCCTTTTTTTGTGAAGGAGTGAGGGTTTATAAAGGTATTTAAAGGGAAAGTTCAAACTATGAAAAGAAGAGAATGAGCTAAAATACACAAAATAAGCTTAAAAAACGCTTCTAAATGGCGAGATTCATAAACTTAAAAGGATAAGTAGTGTAATAAGCGTCATTATGCCATAGAGCAAGAGAACTCCTTTTTTCTGTTGTTTTGTTTCCATTGTGTATTCCTCTTGTTGCCTTAGCGAATATAATTTGGAGAGGAGCATGCGTTAAGCACACCCCTACTCCATGGGTTTAGGTTGAGTTATTCTTTCTGTGCGCGGTCCTTTATTTATATCTTGAGAGGTCTTTTCTTCGTATCAAAAGCTAATTTTAAGTCCTTTTTGTTAAATCTTTCCGCCGTACAGCCCGATTTGTAAATAATTCTTAATTTTCCTTGCCCAAGAACCAATCTGTTAATTTTATCTTCTTTAATTTGCCTATAGTTTCAATAGAAATCACTTTTTTGTTTTGCAAACTCATGAAAATACGGACTAGTGTAGTCTTAGGAATGGCTGTTTCATAGCGAATTTTCGCCTGTGTGCTCTGATGATCACTCTTCAGAAGGAACGCAACGACTTTATTTTCTTTTTCATTCAAAGTATTAACAATGTCTTGCGCGCGTTTGCTTACTATCGCTATCTCTGGTTGCCGCTGTACTTCTTCTTTTTCTTCTGGCTTGTGGTGTGGCTTTACTTGTTTGGTTTTTTTCCAGTAGTTCCATCCATACCATCCTACCGCTCCCAATATTACTACTCCTATTCCTATAAAAAAGAGCATCCATCCATTTCCTTCTTCTGAAATAACCGCGCGATCCAATCGAATTTCTATGTTTTGTGACGCGCCTTTATCGACTGTTATTTTTCCTCTTCCCGCCGCGTTGCGCGCTGTAGCAGTGATTGTACATTCGCCGATCGGCGCATAATCCATAGAGAATGAACCTACTTTGTCTGTTTCTTCTGGCGCTTTTTCACCATACGCTTTACTGCATTCGATGTTTAACTTTGCTTTACTTACTAGATTATTCAAATTATCATAAACTACTCCCTTCAATGAACCTACAGGGAAAACTATAACTTCTTGTTCTACTTGTTTTTCCAAGAGTATTTCCTGCTCGCCATAGAAGTCCTTTCCAGGAGTCTGGAGATTATCAATCTTGAATGCCAGCAAGTATTCTCCTTTAGGTAATCGCAAAGTAATAGGATTGTTACGAATAAATGAGGAGATAGTACGTTCGGCTCCTGATGGTTTTTCTACAATAACAATGCTGACTAAAACATCTTTGACTTCCTTATTGCCTTCCGCTTGTTTTAATGTGATTTTGATGGTTTGTTCTTCTTGCGCATACACGAGAAAAGCGCTAACTAGGAGCATGACTGCTATAAGCACCATTTTTTGTTTCATCTATACCTGCTTGAACGCGATTTGCACTTCGCATTCCTTCACTCGCTCTTTTTTAATGGTATCGTATCCTTCTAGTGATTCATCTTTCTTTTTCCAAGTTAAAGTTTTCGCGCCTACTTTTTGCTTGATCTCTTCCTCGAATAGCTTGAGGTCTTCACTTATCATGATCGCTAAAGTAATCCTGTCTTCAATCTTCAATCCTTTGGTTTTTCGATAGCCGTTGACTATTCTGATTAATTCTCTAGCCATCCCTTCCTTAAAGAGAGCGCGCGTAATCTTTGTGTCTAAGCTTACCCTTAGAGTCTTTCCTTTTTTCATCATTACTTCCTTCACGTTTACTTCTTCACTGATCAAAGAAAGATACTTCTTATCGAGCATCGCTCCTTCGATTTCGAGCTTACTTAAAACTTGACGCAGTGGAATTTTCGCGATTTCCCTCGCCTCCAGACCTTTGCTAACAATCTCACGAACGAGTCGCATTTCTTCATTGAGCTTTTTGTTGATTACTCTTATATCAACGGATGGCCAAGCTTCCAAATGAACTGATTCCGCGATTTTTTTGTTTGCTGATCTCAATGCTTGATGGACTTCCTCGGCAATAAAAGGCGTTATTGGCGCTAGGAGTTTTGCTAAGGTATGGAGAGTATATGCTAAAGTTCTGATTGCTTTTTTCTGTTCCTTTGCATCGTCGAATTTAAATCGATCTCTACTTCCGCGGACATACCATGTGGAGAGCTCATCAATGAACTGCAACAAGGAACCGCATGTTGTGACTGTATCATATGCTTCCATGCTAGCGGTTACTTCTTTAATAAGAGTGTGTAATCTGCTTAAAATCCATTGATCCAATATGTGCTCTGATGAAGTGTCATCAAAGATCGTGTTTTCTTTTCCGTAAAGACTATAAAACTGCTGGATATTTTCTGTGATGATAATCACTTTTCTGCATGTTTCTTTAACGCCTTCTTCGCTAAAATTAAGATCTTCCGCTTTCATCAAAGATGATCCCATTAAGTAGAAACGCAACGCGTCCGCGCCATATTTCTCAAAGATGATGTGTGGATCTGGGAAGTTTCCCTTGGACTTGGCCATTTTTGAACCATCCGCCGCCAAGACTGTTCCTGTGACCGCGACGTGCTTGAATGGCGCTTTTTCAAATAATATTACTGACAAGACATGCATGTAGTAGAACCATGTACGAACTTGCGCGATATACTCTGAAACTAAGTCCGCTGGAAAATTTTCCTTAAACCATTCTTTATTCTCGAAAGGATAATGTTTCGCGGCATAAGGCATACTTCCTGACTCAAACCAACAATCCATCACCTCAGGAATTCTAGACATGCTTCCTTTACATTTTTTACATTTGAGATGGATAGTATCGACGACATGCTTATGAAGATCGAGCGTATTCGCGACTTTTTCAACAGATTTTTCTTGCAACTCCTTGACACTTCCTATGACTTCTAAAGCAATACATTTTTTACATTTCCAAACGGGAATTGCTGTGGCCCAGAAACGGTTTCTAGAGATGCACCAGTCGGGGGCAGTTTCGAGAATGTGCTTAAAACGACCTTCTTTGATATGATCTGGATGCCAATTGATTTCTTTATTCTTCTTGAGCAACTTATCTTTTATTTTTTGAATATCAACGAACCATGAATCTACCGCGTTGTAGAACAAAGGAGTTTCACATCGATAACAGAAAGGATAGGAATGTGTGTAAGGCTCTGTCTTGTAAAGGAGCGAGCGTTTTTCTAAATCTTCCAACACTTTGCCATCTGCTTTCTTGAACCATAATCCAACCCATTCTTTTGGACCTAGATTTATTTTTCCTTGGTGACTTACATGTTGAATGACTGGTAGATTATATTTTTTGATCATGCGATAATCGAATTCACCATACAATGCCATGTGTACAACGCCCGTTCCTTCTGTTGCTGTGACTTCATTGCCGCCATCAATAACGTAGTGACCTTTCTTATCAGAGGGAAGCGCATAGAGAGGTTCGTATTCTTTCTTGATGAGTTTTGCTCCTTTTATCTCTTCGACTATTTCGTATTTTTCTTTGATTTCCAACAAGCGATCTTTAGCAAGAATGTACTGTTCTTTGTTTTGCTTGATCTTTACATAAGTTAATACAGGATTAATGGCTAAAGCAACATTTCCAATCAGCGTCCAAGGCGTCGTTGACCAAGCTAGCAAATAAGTCTCTTTCTCATCCTTGAGCTTAAATTTCGCGACCGCTGATTTTTCTGTTACATTATGATAACTATTATCCATGGCGATCTCTGATGCAGCTAAAGGAGTCTCACAGCGCGGACAATAAAGCAAGATTTTTTTTCCTTCGTAGATATATCCATCATCGTATAATTTTTTGAAGAGATACCAAACACTTTCCATATATTCATTGTCCATAGTCTTGTAAGCGTTATCAAAGTCAATCCATTTACCCATACGAAGAATTGTTTTTTTCCATTCCTTTGCAAAGGAGAGCACTTTAGAGCGACAGAAGTCGTTGAACTTTGCTACACCCATCTCTTCAATCTGCTTCTTTTCCTTGATGCCGAGCTCTTTTTCCGCGATCGTTTCAATAGGCAGACCATGACAGTCCCAACCCCAACGTCTTTCAACGCGGAATCCTTTCATTGTCCAAAATCGTGGAAATACATCTTTACTGGTGAGACCAAGAATATGCCCATAGTGAGGAAGACCTGTCGCGAAAGGAGGACCATCATAGAAAATGTACTGCTTCTTTTTTGGACGCTGCTCTACAGACTTCTCGAAAATCTTATTCTTTTCCCAAAAAGCGGTGATAATTTCTTCTCGTTCTTTATGTCCCATAGTGCACAACTCAATATTCAATCTCTCTTAGTTATTCATTTAGATTAGTTTTTATGTCTTTCCATAAAGCTTTTATACCCTGTTCTCCGCACGTTTTTAACGCAGTCAAAGAAATACATACTATTTCTGAGATATGTGTAATTAGCAAATACCATTAAGGAGAGTACATACCATGGAAAGATACGGAGATAGAGGATACGGAAGACAACCTACAGCGCCTATTAAAGTTGGCGACGTTGTTGAAGTAACTATAGAGGCAGTTGGAGAGAAAGGCGACGGTCTAGCGAAGATCAGCGGTTTTGTTCTCTTTATTCCTGGCGTTAAACAGGGAGAAAAACATACAGTCAAGATCACACGCGTCTTACGCAGCGTCGGTTTTGCGGAAGTTGTCACTGGTGAAGCAGCTACCAAGACATCTGCAAATGACGAGACTACAGACTCTTCTGATGGTAATTACACGGAAGAAGCACCTGAAGAAAACCAAGACGCTCAAGACTCTGAAGACTTCTAAAGTCTTCTTTTCTTTTTTTTATTTTTTCTGATTTATTTCTTTTCTGTTAAAATTGCTTTAATTTTTTCTAGTTGTGGTTCATTTTGGAAATCGTTTTGTATCTTCTCTACAATTTTTTTTCTATATTTATATGTATTTGCCTGTTTCGCATAGCCGTGCCATCCAACTAAAGAATTCTCAACGGTTTCAAAGAGCATTTTATTTTCATCATACTGCTCTTTATAGTTTTTCAACTTCTTTTCCATTTTTCTTTTTTTGTTTTTTCTCAATAATTTGTGCAGAACATGAAATTTATCTATTAGCATAAAGCTTATATAGTTGTTATATAACTAATATATAGACATTCCTATGACTGAACAATCAACTATACTTTTAGAGAAGAACACCATAGAAACGCTCAAGAAAGCAAAGGAATATCCTAGACAGACCTATGATGAACTCGTTAAGGAAATGACAGTAGTTTTCCTCAAACATAAGAAACAGCGACAAGAATATGACTTTTTTCTGCATAAAATTCAACAGCCTAAAATGAAAGAGCTCTGGGATAACAAAGAAGACGAAGCGTGGGAACGTGCATAAACTGGGAACAGTCATTCTGGCAGAGGTACAATTTACTGATCTACCAGAAACCAAAATAAGACCTGCAGTGGTTCTTTTTGAAGAATATGGAAATGTAGTTGTGGCAGGCATCACTAGCAACATACACATGGAAGGTATTCCCCTGACAAAAGCAGAAGGCGCTGTTCAGGAGAGCATCATTAAACTCAATTATATTTTTACCATTTCATCAGCTCTCGTGTATAAAGTGCTTTTTTCTTTATCACCTGAAAAGAAGAAATTGGTAGTTGACACGCTAACAAAAAAACTATCTGTTTGATATCTTTCTATGCGTTACTAAATCTATTCTAGATGATAGATTCATAAAAGCTTCTTTTTGAACCTCATAAACCTTATAAATTGAACTTCTTTTTCTTCTTTCATGCCAGAACATGAAGAACAGCATCAACTTTGGATCGAGAAGTATAGACCCCAAACTTTCGCTGAAGTAAAAGGTCATAAGGAAATTGTCAAAAGACTACAAGCATTTGTCGACCAGAAAAATATCCCTCACATTCTTCTTTCTGGACCTGCAGGCGTAGGTAAAACGACTTTGTCCTTAATTATCGCCAAAACGCTTTATGGAGATACCTGGCGCAGTAATTTTTTAGAGCTCAACGCGAGTGACGACAGGGGAATAGACGTCGTTAGAAATACCATTAAAGATTTCGCGCGCACTAAAGCACTGGGGACAGACTTACCTAAGATTATCTATTTAGATGAATGTGACTCTCTGACCAAAGAAGCGCAGCAAGCATTGCGTAGAACTATGGAGACTCATACCAGAACTGCTCGATTTATTTTAAGCTGCAACTTCTCGAGCAAGATTATTGACCCTATTCAGTCTCGATGCACTATTTTCCGTTTCAAACCTTTGGCAAAAGAAGATGTAAAAACTATTATTGAACATATCGCGCAACGAGAAGGACTCAAAGTAGACGCAAAGGCCATGGAAGCTATAATTACTGTAACGAGAGGAGACGCTAGACGCGCAGAAAATATACTACAAAGCTGCAGTGTCATGAGCAAGTCTATTACTGAAAAATTAATCTATGAGATCGTGAGCGCGGCACACCCTGAAGAAATGCAAGATGTTCTTCAGTTAGCTGTTCAAGGAGCATTTGTTCAGGCACGTGACCGATTATTGGATGTAATGTTGAAACATGGCATGTCTGGAGAAGAAGTCGTTAAACAGATCCAGGAAACAGTGTGGAAGCTTTCCATTTCTGATCAAGCAAAGATGCAGTTGATTGAAAAATGCGGTGAAGCAGAGTTTCGCATGGTTGAAGGCAGTGATGAATTCGTCCAACTAGAAAGCCTTTTAGCGAGTTTTGTTCTGGCAAAAAAATGAACACTATAGCCGCACCTTGGTTAGAGAAATATAAACCTACAACTGTTCAAGATATTCATGGACAAGAGCAAGCTTTAGCACGTTTACGACAAGCAGTCACAGCAAAAAAACCTGTACTTCTCTATGGACCTGTTGGTTCTGGTAAGACTTCAAGCGTGTATGCTTTGGCACAGGAATTAAATTATGAAATTATCGAGATCAATGCTTCTGACGTCCGCAATAAAGAAGCTATCAACACTGTCATTGGATCTTCACTAAATCAGATGAGCTTGTTTGGTCGAGGAAAAATTATTTTAGTCGATGAGGTTGATGGCATCGCGGGCAATAGTGATAGAGGAGGAGTACCTGCCCTTGTAGAATTGATTGGTAACGCGAAGCAAGCTGTTGTGATGACCGCGAACGATCCTTGGGATTCCAAATTTTCAGCTTTACGAAAAGCCAGCGTGGTTGTAGAATTTATCCCCATCTCTCTTCAAGCTACTGTTCAGCTTTTACAAACCATTGTGCGACAGGAAAAACTCGAAGTATCTGAAGAAGTGTTAAAAAAAATTGCACGAAAAGTCAATGGTGATCTACGCGCAGCTATTCTTGATCTCGAATCTTTAGCACAAGGCAAGAAAAACATTAGTATTGAAGATGTTGCTGTCCTTGATGATCGCCTTCGGGAACAACCTCTTACGGATGCTTTACGCTTTATCTTTAAAAGCACGAGACCGGAAGAAACTCTTACTGCTTTTGAACGTGTGGACGATGATTTACCAGAAGCTTTGTTATGGGTGGAAGAAAATATCCCCAGAGAATATGCTGGAGAAGATTTAGCGAGAGGTTTTGACGCATTAAGCAAAGCTTCACTCTTTTACGGCAGAATTATGCGATGGCAACATTGGCGCTTTTTAGTCTATATGAACGCTTTTTTAACCGCAGGCATTAGTCTTGCCAAAAAAGAAAAAACTCCTGGTATTGTTGATTACAAGAGAAATTCACGCATCTTACGCTACTGGATGGCAAAACAGAAACGATTGAAATTACAAGGCATTATGCAGCAACTACCTGGAGAGCTGCATGGATCTTCTCGTGACTTGATGAAAGAGGTATTCCCTTATTTACGATTGATGTTGAGAAAGAACAAACAAATGACTTTTGGACTGGCAAAAGAAGATATATCTTATCTGACGAAGTGACCGCATGAAAATTGTTTCTGAACTTGGACGATCTATTCTTGTTGGCGTTATGGGAACTGTGTTGAATCTCGTTTTATTGTACTTTTTTAAAGAATATCTGGCAGCCTATTACCTTTTTGGTGCGACGCTTGCAAATACGGTAACAATGTTCTCTATTTTCATTGCCGATCGTTGTTACACCTTTAAACATGGTAGTGGCAAGATCCAGATCCAATTTATGAAATATCTTGGTGTTTATCTGCTAAGCAATGCAAGCAGTGTTGGGCTTCTAGCATTTTTTGTTGAAGTGTTTGGCTGGTATTATTTAGTTGCACAGGCGATAGCCACTACACTTGTGAGCTTTATGACGTTTCTTGTCCTCAAATACTGGATTTTTCGCTCGTATGTGTGGCGATAAAAGATTAGAGCAACATTTATAAATCATTATTTGTGGGAAGTAGCATCAGGGGGAACATCAAATGCAAATTAGCGAGCTTAAAGCAAGACAAGGTAAAGTTGAACTAGAGGCAGAAATCACACAGAAAGGAGAAGTCCGCACGTTTGACAAATTTGGCAAGCAGGGACGCGTGTGCAATGCTACTATCAAAGACGCTTCTGGTGAAATGAAACTTACTTTATGGAACGATGAAATAGATATGGTCAATGTCGGCGACAAGATAAAAATCAGCAATGGCTATGTCAATGAATTTCAGGGAGAAAAACAACTCACCGCAGGACGCTTTGGCAAACTAGAGATACTCAAATAATTATTCTTCTTTTTCTTCTGTTGTCGCTTTCGTAAAGCGCTCTATTTTTGCTGTAGCCATAAGCTCTTTCAAGTATTTGTTCGCGCTTTCCTTGTTCTTTTCATCCTGCAAGAACTTACGAATATCCTCTTTAGCCTCAGTTAAAGACAACTTTCCCGCCTTTTTCTTCTCATGCACAACGATGACATGGTAACCGAACTGCGATTTGACCGGTTCAGAAAATTCACCGACTTCTAACGTGAAAGCCGCCTTTTCAAATTCAGGAACCATAGCTCCTTTACCAAATAATCCTAAGTTTCCGCCGTTCGTCTTCGCTGAAGGGTCAATTGATTTTTCTTTCGCTAGCTTAGCGAAGTCTTCACCGTCGTTTAGACGCTTGAGAACGTCTTTTGCCTCCGCTTCGGTAGCTACTAAAATATGTGAAGCATTAACCTGCTCTTCTGTTACCAATGACGCCTCATTCTCTTCATAGAAGGTCTGAATTTGCTCATCAGTGATAACTGTTTTCACTTGGTTTTTAGCAAGTAGGTTTGTAATTATAAGTTGTTCTTTTATCTGCTCTCTGAATTCTTTTTCTGTAATCTGCATTTTTTCCAAGAGAGGATCGATAGACTGCCCGATTAATTGCTCCAAATCAGCAATATATTTGTCAACCGCCGCGTCATCAACACTCATTTTTTGTTTTTTCGCTTCCTGTAACAGCAACTTCTTTGTGATTAGCTGTTCAAGCACTTGATCTTCTGTGAGTGGGAATCCCTGTTGTTGGGCTTGGGCGTTGAGCTTCGCTACGTCGCTGGCATATACTGGCTCGCCGTTGACTTTTGCCTTGATTGTTTGATCCATAGTGTTTTCTCCTTTGCCGACCAAAAGCCATAACAATCCTGCTGCAAGAATAACTATGATTGCAACAACAATAATTGTTTTTTTCTTTGAAGATTTTCTTATGTGTGTAGTATCATGATGTAATAGCTGCTTTTCTACAGTTTTACCAGCATGCACTGATTTTGTCTTTGCACCTTTTTTCATTCCTTGAGGCAAACCTTTATATCTTTAAAAAGGTTTCCATTCTCCATGGGGAACAAGATTATCATCGGCAGAAATGAAGCAGATAAAAAAGAGTTTGGCGAAGCAGGCACTGTTTATCTGGGAAAATTATTTGTCAATATGGGGCAGACGACTGCTTTGAGCAACGAGATTTATTTGGATGTTGTGCGGACACATGTCATGTTAATTAGCGGCAAACGTGGCGGAGGAAAAAGTTATTCAGCTTCTGTGATCGCAGAAGAAATGTCTCGACTGCCTGATGATATTAAGAAAAATATTACTGTTTTATTTTTTGATACTATGGGTGTGTTCTGGACGATGAAATATCCCAATACTCGACAAGAAGACTTATTGATACAGTGGGGATTGACTGCTGAAGGGATAAATATTATACTCTATACACCTAAAGGTTATTTTCAACAACAAAAAGAAAAAGGTATTCCAGTAGATTTTTCATTCGCTCTTAAAACTAGCGAATTAAATGCTGGCGACTGGTGTAATGTCTTCGATATTAAATTAACTGATCCTTTAGGCATTCTTATAGAAAGAACTTTAGATATTGCGCAAAAACAAAAAAAGGAATATGATATTCAAGATATTATTAATGTTATTTCCAATGACACCAAAAGCAAAAAAGAAGATCGAAATGGCGCAGAAATACGTTTTTTAGCAGCAAATAAATGGGGACTTTTTGCTCGCGATGGAACAACAATAGAACAATTACTTCAACCAGGTAGTGTGAATGTCATCGATATCAGTGTTTATACAAATACTGCTGGTAACTGGGGCATTAAAAATTTAGTTATAGGTTTAGTTTCAAGAAAAATATTTGAAGAACGCATGAAGGCGCGTAAAATAGAAGAAATTGTAGACATTCAAAAACATAAAAGTTATTTCTCCGAAGACGAAGCACAAGGAACTCCAATGGTATGGATTATGATTGATGAAGCCCATGAAGCATTGCCCAGAGTTGGCAAGACACCCGCGACTGATGCTCTCGTGCAATTATTACGTGAAGGACGACAGCCAGGCATCTCTCTCTGTTTAGTCACGCAGCAACCTGGAGAAATCCATCATGATGTCATGACGCAGGCAGATATTGTCTTAAGCCATAGACTGACTGCCAAGCGAGACATTGAAGCGTTGAACAGCATGATGCAAAGCTATTTAGTAACTGATTTACAAGAATACTTGAACACGCTACCGAGAGACAAAGGAGCCGCTATTTTATTAGATGATAATTCTGAAAGAATTTACCCTATGCGCGTGCATCCCAAAAGAAGCTGGCATGGTGGAGACGCTCCTGCCGCGATTAAAACGAAGAAAAAGATTCTAGAATTTTAATACTCTTGATCTTCCGCTTCTTTTTTCGCAATATTTAAGCAATTTTTCAGAAATTATGCGACTGAACTCTCCTTATTTTCGAGATTTTACCAGTAAAGTAGTTAAAAGTTGCAACATCTACTCTGCTATGGAAAAGTTTATAACTAGTACATGCTTCATGCAGAATGCAATGATTGTCGAATTAAGCAAAGGTCGGCAGATTACTATCCCTGCTGAGATTCGGGAGCAATTAAACCTGAAAATAGGATCAAAATTAGAGATAACTAGAAGAAAAGATGAGATTATTTTAAAACCCTTGGGAGAAGGTCTAGAAAAATTATTTACTGAGGCCAAAACCTTAAAACCAAAACATAATCTTAGCCCTCAACAAATGGATGAGTTGAACGAGGGAATGTTTCGATGAAATTTCTTGATAGCAATGTTCTCGCTTACGCTTTTTATAGTAATGAACATACGCAACGGTGTCAAGAGATTATTCGTGAAGGGGGATTAATTAATACAGCGAATTTAGTTGAAACCTATAATATTCTTCAATTTGAAACAAGTGCTGAACGCGCTACGGCCGCTATCAAAGAGCTTCTCAAATCTAATTTAAAAGTTGTAGACTTAGATATTAATCTTGTTTTTGAAGCGCTCAAAAGAACCGCGAAACATCAACAATTAAAGTTTATGGATTTAATTCATTATGTTACTAGTCTTCTTTATAATTGCAGCGAAATCATCAGTTTTGATAAAGATTTTGATAATTTAGAAATTCCTCGAACTACTTAAACAGTCAATTCCAAACAAATTCTAGAAACACCAGGGCTATATTTTCCACATTCCACGAGCATTACTTTCTTGAAGCGTCGTTGATATGCTTTTTTCACTGCCGCGAAATCATCTTCCGCCGCGAACAGATACAAATATATTTTTCCTTTTGGTTTTAGTTTAGTCAGAGCTAAATCGAGAAAGTCTTCAGCTTTTTTTGGGAGAGGCAATACTATTTTGTCAAATTTCTCTTTCAACTTGGGAACTATTTTTTTGACATCTCCCTGCAACAGCTTAACATTGTTTAGTTTATTGATTCTCACGTTTTGTACCGCATACTTATGTGCCTGCTTATTGACTTCTATACCATAGACTACTGAAGATTTGCTGTTTTTTGCTATAACACAAGGGAAGGGAGCGACTCCAGAAAACAGCACTAATACCTTATCTCCTTTCTTTACTTGTTTAGCGACACGCAGGCGCTCTGTCGCTGTTCTTGTTGAAAAATAACACGTTTCTACATTCAATCGTAGGCTAACAGCATTTTCCCGATGGAGAGTTTCTTTTGTTTTCTCTCCCGCTATAATTATAATCTTAGGTGTTCGATATTTTCCCGCGTATCTTCCTGTTTTTTTCGCGACTGTTTTAATTTGAGGATGCAACCGCATTAAAGCTTGCGCAATTATTTTTTCTTTTTTCTTCAGCGCTTTAGGAAATTCATTGAAGATAGCTATACTGCCGACCATATCGAATGCTCGTGGCACTACTTCTACTTCCTTTTTACTTAATTTTTTTCTCAGTGTTTCGGCGAGTTTCATGTTATAAGACAATTAAATATGTGGCAATGACCATTAAAAGAGATGCAATTATTTTTTGTGGCATCTTATGCTCGTGAAATAGTTCTCCGCCTATAAAGACTACGATTAATGTAGATAAAGAAGATAGTGTCACTACTAAAGACACTGGACCGTCTTGGAGAGCAAGATAATAAATGACGTTGGCAGCAATATTAAAGAGCGCAGTAGCCACAATGGGTAAGCACCTGTGTTTGAGCGCATGACGCAATCCCTGAGCACTTTTTCTTTTGCAGGACAAGAGCACTATAAAATTCAGAGCCATGCCTACTCGCGTGATAAAAAAGAGCGTTGTCGGAGCTACCGGATCTATGGGCACTCTAAGAAGTTCAGGGTTTAAGGCTATTTTCTCGAAGATAACGATAACACTAGCGGCCAGAAGCGCCATGAAAGTGTACGCTATATACTTTGTTTTGAATTTCTTGACGACTTTTCTGATATGTGTTAGTTTTACTCCCAGCTCTATAATGTAAGAACCCGCGATCATGAAGATTATACCTATCCAATTTTTCAAAGTAACATTTTCATTAAGGACAAGCACACTCAAGAGCACGATCAAGACCAATGAGAGATTCATTAATGGAGTTACTTCTGAAGATTCTAAATGTTTGAATGACCGCGCAATAAAAACGAAGAAGACTGTCAAGAGGAGAGAAATGAGATATAACCAGAGCCATGTTCCTGTTGAGAGGTGGAAAGAGCTATTGTTCGCCAGAGGAAAAGAAAAGACTACTGTACAGATAGCCATAATAGTCAAATATTCCCAAATGTGTTCTCTATGGATGGTTTTATGGAAGAGCAGGAAGTAAATAGCATACAGCACCGCGGAAGCTAAAGCATAGAAGACCCAAGTCACTTGAAGAAGTCACCTAATCCTTTTTGCTCTTTTTTCTTTGTACTTTCATGTAATTTTTCCAAGGTCGCATCGACACGTTCTGGAGAGAATTCATGACGCTCTACTAAAATTTCCTTAATTTTTTCTGGATCTGGCTTGTTCCACTGGAGCTTGTAGTCTTTTGTTGTTGGCATTTTTTTAAATAAGTCCATAATTTCTTTCCAATCAAAATCCGCCTCTACCTCATTGAAGAGCTGGTCGAAAGACTTGTGTTGTTTCACTAGCTTTAACGCAGTTTTTGGACCTACTCGATTGACGCCTGGATGATAATCTGTTCCCACGAGGATAGCGATAGCAATCAATTGGTCGTGCGTGATGTCCAATGCTTTCAAGACTTCTTGCAATTCTATCAATTCTGGTGTGATTTTGACGTATGTGCCATTAGGCAATTTTCTTCGTTGTGACAAGGTGAGATTTGTGATGGATCTGGGACAGCCATGCAATAACACATCAACGTCTGAAGTTGCTGCCGCATAGACTTCTTCTCTTTGGACCATAACTGCAATTTGCGCGTCTGATTCAGAGGGAGCTTGAATAACTGGCAGACCCATCGCTTCCATGAGTTCTTTTGCTTCCGTGATCATCTCTTTACTTAATTTAGTTGTCTGCTTCGCATATTTCGCCATGGATTGGATATCTTCATCTTGTTGCGCTTGCTTGAATTTTTCTTCAGCTAATTCTTTTCTGTGCGCGCGTTGCTCTTGTTCTTTGATCTTCAAGATAGGAGCTTTTCCATCTAGGATTATAGCTAATTGGATATTTCTCTGCATTAAATTTGTGAAACGAGTCCAGATACCCATCAGGTGGCTGGTCGTTCTTCCCTTGCTATCCATGAGTGGAGTACCATCTGGCTGTCTAATAGAGGATAAAAATTGGTAAGCACTGTTAGAGAAGTCTATGGCTATTTTTTTTCCTTCTAACGCCTCAAACTTGATTTCCTTTCTTGGAATAATGTCTCGGAGATTAACACCCATGTTTTATTTCAACCTTTCTTTGATTATTGCTTTTAACTTTGCTATTATCTCAACAACATCCTTTACCCTTCTTTCTGCATAATCTTCAGTGACAAAAAAACCGTCATACGCGATCTTATTTCTCACAACTCTCAAGTCATCTATAATCATTATTTCTTGTTGATTACATTGTTTATAATTTGCTTGTAAATATTCAATTAGCTTCTTGTGCGCTCCTTCTCCCAAAGTTTTGTATCCGTCCATGAGCAGAATAATGCTTATCAATTCTCTAATGATATCATAGTATTCTTTTATAATGTTTGAAGGAAATTTTCTTCGGTCTATAGTTTTGACCATTTCTATACTGGTCTCCACCATTTTAAGCATTGATTTTGCCTTTTCCCTGTCTGACGTTATTTTTATTATTCCTTCCATTTCAAAATACCTTGAGATATCCTTTTAAAATTACCCCATTAATAATATTGTTTTTTAATTCTTTACTTAGCTTGTTAAACTCTTCTTCAAAAAAGATGTTTATATGCCTTTTTAAGGTATTTTCATATTTCTTAATATCCATTTTTTTCTCTTTACTTTGCACAAATAAGTCTATGTCACTTTCTTTTATGTCTTCTCCTCTTGCCGCTGAACCAAAAAGAATTATTGTTTCCGGCATACATTCTTTATCTATATGCTCCAAAAGTCCAGAATCCTTCATAAGATACATAGTGTCTATTTTCTTAAGTAGCCTAAAAAACTCATTTTCCCTATTAGCCATATAGATGGGATAGTTATGAATTCTATGTTTTGCCTTTATAATTAGATTTTTTTTGATCAATTCTGTAAGATAATTCTTTACCGATGGTGGAGCTAGATTAATCTTTTTACTTATTTCTCTAAGCTGCAACCCGGTGCTAGGAGCTGGATCATTAAAAAAAACCCTTAGAACAGACCATCTGTTATTTTTTTGTAACATATGTGATAATATTATAACAACTGTTATATAAATGTTTCTATTTTCTTTATACCTCGCTGATAGACAACCTCAATATTTATAAGGAAGCTCTGTTGAGAACTGTTTTGAGGTAAAAAAGAGTGATCCACGCGACAACCATGAACCATAGCGGAGGCTTTTACTGCTATAGGGTGCACGAACCTAAACTGAATGGATTATGCGCGTCGAATGGCTTTCTCTCGCTGAAATCTTTCTTGCAACAAGTCTTTCATGAACGTCCAGACAGCTATTTTCAGAAAGGACCTAGAAGCAGCATGTTAAAATTCAAATTACCCTGTGATCCTCTGCAAGTCCAAGGCCATGAAGTCTCTACGTTAGCGCGACTAGGACTGGAATTGAACAAAGAACGCTTCAAAGACGCTCACTCTCAGGTGCAGATGTATATGCTAGAACAAGATCAGCAAACTGTCGCGATGGAAGTGCCTTTATGGATGGAGAAAGAAGAGTTGGAAAGCTACAAGAGAATTATGGAGAGCACCCAGCCCTTGACTGGTCATATTGATGTCTTGCGTGTTGAAGGAGATAAAGTGTGGATCTGGGACTACAAGCCGAACGCTCATAAAGAAAAATTCGCCGCGACACAAGTGTATTTCTACGCTTTAATGCTGAGCAGGAGAACGCAATTGTCTTTAGATCATTTTAGATGCGGATATTTTGACGCTAAAACCGCTTTTGTTTTTCAACCGACACAGCAACTGATCACGAAGAATACTGAACTGACCGCGTTTAGTTAATTAGATAATTTATTTCTTTTTAGGCTGAGCTTTTTCTTCTTCTGACAAGAATTCATTCCAACGATGTAGCGCGAGCGTATATTTTTTGTCTATAGGTTTTTTATTCAAATCTATAATCTGAAGACCACCATAATCTCTATCACTCTTTCCACATTTTTCTGGACGCGCATATTTTCTCCATTCTTCCAATAGTCCTGGGGAGATCGCGCTGATATCATCGCGAGTACCTACGCTTTCAACTACAAACCCATTACCAAGATAGGTTTGCACATGCACCGCTTTTCCACCCTCTATAAAGAAAATAAGATCCGCTGGACGCGATTGCTTTATGACAACATTTACATCTTTTGTCGCTTTTATGATTGGCTTTGTTTTCTCAGCATAACCTTGGGCAGTCAAACGACCATATGAAAAACCAAGTGTTTTTTCTATTTGAAATACTAAGCCTGAACAATCTACACCTGGCACTGTAGGTTGACCCGCTCTCCAGCTTCCGCTTGGTTGTTTGGAAGTAACACTATCTTTATACAATTTATTTTGCTCTTCTAGTGATTCAAAACCGTCTCCACCCCATACATAGGGTTTAGCACCATGTTTGTTTTGCATATCTATGACTACTTCAAGTAATTTTTCAGCGAGTTTCGCTTCCGCTTTTGTCTTATAGCTGTAGGTTGCACCAAGAGCATTGACTTTCCCACCTTCTTCTTTTACTTCAGCCTTTACTGTAGGTTGTGAGGTTGGTTTTTCTATAGGCTGAGCTACTTGACCCACGATTGGTCCTGCTAGAAGCGCTGTTAAAGTTACTTTTTGAAGGATTTTTCTGAGCATAGTATTAGTTTTTTCACTTCTTCTTTATCTTTAATTTCTCTAATTCTTGAATATATTTCTGTGCAATAGATTCTAATGTGTCTTCTAAAGAAAAAATTCGCGCTGTGCCTTCGGCGCTTGCGTGACGTACCCCGACGAATTGGCCATAGTCGCTCAGATAGTCGCCACCGAGACCGTTGAGGCCGTAGTCGCCCAGATAGAGCAAACGCGCGAGTGGTGATTCATCAGTAAGATCATCAACATGCCAAACACCAATGGTTTTTGTGTTGTATGCTTTTGCGTGTTTTGACAAGTAACGTTCTGCGCGTTCTTGTCCGCCTAAAAATGGAATAGTTTGTGGATGCTTGATTGCATCTGTGATTTTTATTCTGCCTGAAGCAGTTCTCTTGAGATCAGCATAATCAACAACCCAGACCTTTTGCTTGTCTTCAGCATCAACGAGTCTTTGGAATTCGTCTTGAGGAAAACGACCTGCGCCGTTTACTAAGCCTTGTTCTTTCGCTGTTCTGATGTTCGCTGGATTCGCTAGCCAATTAGGAATATGCGCGTAGACAACGACCGCGCTGCCTTGCTTTGTTCTGCCTGTTGCTCTGATGCTTGGCGTTGAATACCCTGTATTCCACAGTACTAGTCCTTGTACACGAGCTTCTGCTAATTCCGGCATATAGATGGCTGTATGTTTTTCTTGACAATTCTCGAGAGCTTGTGCTAAATCTTCGTGATAAAATGGTTTGAATCTTGGATGTGAATCTGTCATTTTACTGTTACTTTATAGTAGTTAATTATTTATAAATGTATGGGTTATCTATTTAAACCCTGGTCTGGTTTTTAAGATTTATGGAACCATGGATTCACTCAGGCAAGATTTCTGCAGAAGCTAGAGAATATGGCAAAACACTGTGTATACCTGGCGCTAAAATCGTTGATATTGCTGACAAAATTGAACAGAAGATTATTGCTCTGGGAGGAAAACCAGCATTTCCTGTTGATATTTCTATCAATACTATGGCCGCACATTATTGTCCATTTGTGGATGATCCAATTACATTACAAAAAGGAGATCTTGTTAAACTAGATTTGGGAACTCATATCGATGGTCATGTGACGGATACTGCTGTGACTATTGAAGTGGGCGGCACTGATAAATACAAAAAAATGCGAGAGGCTGCGCATGCCGCGATTGAAGCCGCGATCGCTGTTGCGCAACCTGGAGTGACTGTTGGCCAAATTGGCGCTGCTATTGAACAAGCGATCGCTTCATCTGGATATAAGCCTATCAAAAATTTATGTGGTCATGGTGTTGGCGACTATGAAGTGCATACGAAACCTACTATTCCCAATTACGATAATAAAGATCCAACGAAACTTGTCGCTGGGCAGAGAATCGCGATTGAACCTTTCGTGACTGATGGTGAAGGGATGATCAAGGAAGGAAAGCCTTCTGGCATTTATGCATTGGTCAATCAAAAACCTGTACGACTTGATAGCGCAAGAAAGATGATTCAACATATTTTAAAAGAATGGAAGACGTTACCTTTTACTGTGCGATGGGTGAAACACATTCCTAATTATCAATTCTTATTGAACTATTTAGAGAAAGAAGGAGTCCTTATGCAATACGGTCAATTGCCTGAACGCAGTGGCGGCATGGTCACGCAAGAAGAACATACAATTATGGTTGGCACTGGTGTGCTGACACGATGAGAAGAATTATTTTCATTGGGACTATACATTGTGGCGCTACGAATGAAAAAGAGTTAGAGTCATTATTAAACAACTATAATCCTGATCAACTTCTTGTTGAAATAACACAAGAAGACCTCGATAAAAATAGAATAAATTCTTACCCTCCAGAAATGATTTTTGCATATAAATGGGCAAAAAAGCATAAAATAAAAGTCAATGGTTTTGACTCTCCCATAGATACTTTAAAAAAAGGCCATACCGCAGAAGATGATAAAAGAATAACTGAAGAACAACTAGCGATAGTGAAAAAATATAACTGGAAGGACTTTAATAAAGAAAGTTATTCAAAAAAATTGATGTTTTATGATACATCTATAGACTTAAAAAAACACAAGGCAAGAAATGAAGAGATGACTAAAAATATAGAAAGTTTAATACAACCAACTGGAACTGTTGTTATCTTAACAGGCGCTGGAAATCTTAATTACTTTGAAAAACATGTCAAAGGCGCTGAATTTCCTCTGCGTTATCCTAAATAACTTGGCCTTTGCGCAATGACACTGGCTATTTTTGCTTTTCTCAAGTACTTCTCTTCTACGTCTTTGTATCTTTTCAGATCTTCTTCTTTGAGCGATGGAGAAACTTTACTCAATGCTTCTTCAAAGTCTGCGCTCGTGACTTCAGTGGCTTCATTGTCTTTTCTAAGCGCATGCATGGCTGCTTCACGAGCAATACCATAGATGTCTGCACCGCTATATCCTTCTGTTCGCTCTGCTATCTTGTCTAGGTCAATATCTTTTGCCAACGGCATTTTACCAATATGCACTTTCAAAATTGCTAGACGTGATTCCTTATTAGGCATGTGTGCTTGGATGACTCTGTCGAATCTTCCTGGACGCAAAAGACTTGGATCCATGAGATCGGGACGATTTGTTGCTGCAATAACTACAACATCCGCTAATTCTTCCAGACCATCCATTTCAACAAGCAGTGTATTGACAATACGCTCAGTCACATTTGAACCGATGTCTGTTCCTCTTCGCGGAGCGATAGAATCAATTTCGTCGAAAAAGATAATCGTCGGAGCCGCTTGTCTTGCTTTTTCAAAAATCTTGCGAACTGCTTTTTCTGATTCACCTACATATTTATTTATCACTTCAGGTCCTTTGACGGAAATAAAATTTGCTTCAGATTCATGAGCAACAGCTTTCGCCAACATAGTTTTACCCGTACCTGGAGGACCGTAGATTAAGATGCCCCGTGGCGGTTTGATGCCGAGGCGTGAAAACATCTTTGGATTTTTGAGTGGCCATTCCACAGCTTCTTTCAATTGTTGTTTCAACTCTTGTAATCCACCAATATCTTCCCAGCGCGTTGTTGGTCTTTCAATCAAGACTTCACGAAGAGCTGATGGACGAACTATCTTGAGTGCTTCCTTAAAATCTTTTGGCTTTATTTTTAACTTCTCTAAAACTTCAGGAGGAATCTTTTCACTTTCATTTTTTAAATCTGGCAGGACACGACGAATGACATTCATAGCCGCTTCCTTACATAACGCCTGAAGATCCGCGCCAACGAATCCGTGTGTAATCTCTGCTAATCTCTCAAGTTCTTTCTTTACACTTTTGTCTCTGACACGATCATAGAAACTTGAACTAATAATTTTAAGCTCCTTAAGATCCCTTATAATTGGCTCTAAGTCTTCAGCAATTAATTTACTCTTCTTTTTTTCCAAAAGTATTGCTCTGGCATCACTTTCTTCTATTTTCTCTTTATGTCTTTCTATTTGATATAATTCTTCTATGACTGCGTCTAATTTATCCTTTTGTGAAAATAATTTGCTATACTGCTCTAATTTTTCTAACTTCGTATTTACTCCATGTAGTATATTTGCAAGCTTATCTAAGAAGGACTTTTCTCCAGCTTTTTTCACTTTTAATTCATTGATCTGCTGTTCTGTTTTTTCTCTTTCTACCTTATTATCTTTGAGATGTACTTCTATTTCATACACTAACTCTTTCCCCATAATCTCCTTATCTAGAGGGACTTCTATAGGCATATTACGAGTATGAATTTTTAAAATATTGAGACGGCCTTTTTTATTTGGAACGCCTATGGATATTTCTCTGTCAAATCTTCCAGGACGACGTAACGCTGGATCAATAGAATTTGGACGATTTGTTGCACCAATAACAACCACTTTACCACGACTCTTTAATCCGTCCATAACCGTTAACAATTGCGAAACCATTCTTCTCTCAACCTCTCCATAAGTTTCGTCACGCTTTGGAGCGAGAGCATCGATCTCGTCAATGAAAATAATAGAGGGAGCATTTTTTTCCGCCTCCTCAAACAAATCACGAATACGTTTTTCTGTTTCCCCATAGAACTTTGATGTAAGCTCCGGTCCGTTTACAAGTAAAAAGTTTGCCTCAGTTTCATATGCTACTGCTTTAGCTAACAATGTTTTACCAGTTCCTGGAGGACCATAGAGCAAGACTCCTTTTGGAGGCTCCACACCTAAACGCTCGAAGATTTCCGGGTTCTTGATAGGAAGCTCGACCATTTCTCTCAATTTATCGATCTCTTCTTTTAATCCACCAATATCTTCATAGGTGACATCAGGGACACGCTCTTCTGTTACCTGCACCGCCTTGGAAGACACTTTAACTTCTGTATTCTCTGTAATAATAACCGCGGTCTTAGGATTTGATTCAGCGACAATAAATTTCAAACTACCAAAACCAAAATTACCCATGAATCCCTCTTCGAACACGTTGAAGATATCATCGAAGTTTGATCCTGAAAGCGTTCTGCGACGACGTCTTGCTCCACCAAGAGAAATAATATCTCCTTTGACGACCGCTCTTCCCAGTAATCCTTGCTTGAACAACTCATTATTCGCTTGAATCATGACACCTTGCTGCGCTGGCGCGATGGTGACTGATTTCGCTTCTTTTACTTCTACTTTTCTTACCTTGACATTTTCACCAATACCTGTTTTCGCGTTACGACGAAGGATACCATCCATACGAATAATCGTTTGACCAATATCAGAAGGATAGGAACGATCGACAATACCTACGGTCTTCCTGCCACCTTCAATTTCAATGATATCTCCCGCGCGAACGTCAATCTGACGCATGGTCTGCGCATCTATACGGACGATACCTTTGTAGGCTTCTTCCTGTAAAGCTTCCTGCACTTTGAGTGAGATTTCTTGCTGCGCCATAGGAATTACCTCGCAAAACCATCCTTCATAAATCTTTTCAATTTACCTGAGAAGAAGATGCTTATTTTTTCTGGACTGTCTAGAGACAAGCGAATCATGTCATCCATTTCACGACGCATTTCCTCTTCAAACTCAATAATTTCACGCGGGATAGAAATGGTGTATGAATTACCCACAAGACGCAATTTGACCTGAAATTGTTTGCTTCTTAATTTCTGGAAGTTCTCGTATTCCTGCATATCCAAAGGATGAGGCCATATCTTTTGGCAGCCGTTACAGCGCCAAGCGCGCATGCGAAACCCTTCCTTTTCTGTGAGAATCTTCTCTGTCTTATTGTCACATTCTTCACAGACGATGGTCGTTTCAAAGATATCTTTCATGTGTATACGGTTAAGTGTATACTATTTAAAGGTTACGATTGCATTACCTAAATCATTTTAAATTCAAATCATCGAAAGTTTTCTTATGGATTTACTGACTGATTTTATTAATAGTTTAAAGAAGGAATTGACGGTCGTCTATGGTGGTCCCGCATCTGGCAAGACTCT
The DNA here is from genome assembly GCA_964390715.1 of Candidatus Woesearchaeota archaeon. Taxonomy (GTDB): domain Archaea; phylum Nanobdellota; class Nanobdellia; order SCGC-AAA011-G17; family UBA489; genus JACOVP01. Next base: position 51,202 of record CAYMIM010000016.1, read on the forward strand.
CCTCTGTCTGACCGCCGCCGCGCATATAGTGAAACAGGGGAAGAAAGTCATTTTCATTGATACTGAAAAAGGATTTTTTATAGAACGATTTCAACACCTGCTTCACTCCCAAGATCCAAAATATCTAGATTTAGTCATTGTTTTCAGACCAGCAAATTTCAAAGGACAGCATGAACAGATTTTGCAACTGGAAAAAATTCTTCAACAACCCAACATAGGACTGCTCATTGTAGATACTTTAGGCTATTATTACAGAAGGCTCTTGAAGAACAAAACGCTCTTGGCAAACAGAATGCTGATTATGCAAGTGAACACGCTGCGCTCCTACGCAAAACATCTTCCAGTCATAGTCACCAATCAAATCTATATGGACATCGAGACACAGGCACAGAAAATTGTTGGAGGAGAGATTTTATTACGGTCTGGACAACGCATTATTGAACTCCAGAAAGATCCTAGAAAACTACTGCTCAAGCAACCTGAGAAAAAAGAATCACTTTTCACCATCGACGCCACTGGCTTCCACTTTTGCGTTCTTTTCTTGCTGCTTTTTTATCCACTCTTCCTTTAGTTTACATTGCTTGTTAATACAGTAATTAAAAGGACGCTTTCCCTGGCGGATGATCAGGACTTCCGGGAAATTACACTCTTTGCAGAAATTCTTCGTTACTTTTGGCAGACCTTGCGGCAAACCGAATGTGGCTTTACATTTTGGATATGCTGAACAACCGACAAAATTGCTCTTGAATTTTGGCGAATATCTCAATTGCAAGTCGCCTTGCTTGCAGAGGGGGCAGGGAGCAATGGTACTCATTTCCGTGCGCGTTTCTTTGGTCGCTAGTAATAATCCTTGACCGATCTCTTTCTCGTGCTTCTTGAATGTTGTCAATATTTTTGTCAATGATTCCTTGGCTTCTTTGATAATATCTTCTGGCTTCTTTTTTTCCTCGCGAATTAATTCCATATCTTCCTCAAAGTGACGAGTCAAATGCTCATCGATAATTTCTGGACAATATTTTTCCAGTGTCTCTACAGCCGCGATGCCCAATTTTGTCGCCTCAATAGATTTTTCATGCACATATTGTCGTCGATAGAGCGTGTCAATAATGTTTGTGCGTGTCGCTTTTGTTCCAAGATTTCTTTTTTCTAATTCTTTGATGATAGACGCTGGAGTAAAACGCTTGGGCGGTTTTGTCTGGTCTTCCAAAGAGGTTACTTGTGGATTCTTGACTTCCATACCTTCTTCCATAGGCGGCAATTCTTCGTCTTTTTCTTTCGCGTAAGCCCCATAGAAGGTATACCAACCAGCTTCTTTCGTGACTGATCCACGAGCGATAAAGTTTTCTCCATTGACGTCAATATCTGCTTTCATCAATTCATTTTTCGCTGGGTCTGCAAATGTGGCTAATGTTCTGCGAGCGACTAGATCATAGATTTTAGCGTCTCTTTCTGTCAGCTTCTTTGGCACTTCTCCTGTCGCGTGAATAGCTGGGTGAGCTGGATCATTTTTTGGACCTTCATTGGGCTTGAGTATTTTTTTCTTGAGCAATCGCTCCGCTAACTCCTTGAACGCGCTTTGCTTGCCTAAATCTTGGATAATTTTTTTGTAGTCTAAAGCGATAGGCAACTTATTAGAGCTAGAACGAGGATAAGAAATATATCCATGGAGATACAGATTTTGCGTGATGGACATCGTCTCTTTAGGAGAGATACCAAAACAACGATAAGCTTCTGTCTGCAAAGTCGTTAAGTCGAACGGATAAGGTGGCTGGACCAACATCTCTTTTTTCTTGACGGAAGTAACGACAGCTTTTTTTCCTTGTGTCTTTTTCAACACTGTCTCCGCTTTCGCTTTTTCCCAGAACTTGTCTTCTTCGTGCCACGCGATGATGGGTTCTTTATCGACATTACCCTCGAGCTTTAATTCCCAATAGGTTTCTGGCTTGAATTTCGCGATCTCACGATCTTTGTCTACGATGATTTTCAACGCTGGCCCCTGGACACGACCTGTCGAGAGAATTTTGAACATACCCGCGGTTTTCAGCGCCAAAGTTAACGCGCGAGAGTTGTTGATTCCATAAATCCAATCCAATTCGTGACGAGTAATACCCGCGTGCGCTTGGTCCCAGTCCATGTGCTTCATTTTGCGCTCATAAGAGTCTACTAAATCTTTCTTCGTTAACGTTGAGAATTTCATTCTATTGGCATCTTTTTGGCCGCAGGCGAAACGCACCGCATTCAATCCCAAGACTGTCCCTTCGTCATCGAAATCTGTGCAGACGGTGAAGACATCCGCGTTTTTCGCCAGCTTTTTGAGCGTGTCAATAAAGTCTTTGGTTTGACTGGCGAATTTTCCCTGCTCATACAACGGTTTCCATTCATAACTGAAGACTGGATAAGTCCATCCTTTTTTGTCTTTCTCCGCAAGACCATAGAGATGGCCCAGACAACTAGCAATGATAATGGGTTTTCCTTTATGGGCGAAAGTATAATACGTGACTTTTTTGTTTTTTCCCTGAGTAACTTTGTCATCCGCCAGAGCTTCCGCTATCTTCTTCGCGCTTGTTGGCTTCTCCGCGATAAGCAACTCATACGATTCCGCTTTCATACTATGAACTAGTCCATCCCGCTATTAATAAATCTTTTTAGGCCTTGTTGATTCTGTTGAGAATGTTGTCGCTTAGCGTGACAGTCAATAATAGCATTTAGAAGTATCGAACAGTTATTTTAATTTATTTTTTAATAGTCTCAAGCTTCTTATTGTGCTAGAACAAAATTGTCCTACTTCGTGTTCTTTTAAATCTTTAAATCGCAGATCCACATTTCTAAAGGCGTTTTTAAACAATTTTAGAGCATCTTCGTTTACGACCGCTGTGATAAACTCTTCTATCAACTTAATAACTTCTTGGTTATGTCTAAACGTATGAATATTAATACGAGTTGTTAAGTGCGCTATATCGTAGAGGTCTTTGAATTCTCTTCTACTGATGAACGTCACCATCTTTGTGATAAATAGCCTTTCCGGAGAATAATACAACAATTTTCCTTTATTATGAAGATTCCCAGAGATTTTAACAAAATCAACATCTATTTTTGTGTCAAATGTTTTATATGTTTCTAATTGTAGTTTCATGTGGTATCTCTTGGTAGCCGCTAATCCGCTCTTACCTTTTGAGAATTCTTTAAGAATCTTTTTTTGTTTTAGTTTTTCCAGAATGTTGATAAAATACGCTTCTATTTCTTTATAATCTTTTAGACGAGATATGTCTACATCAAAATCTAGGTCTTCAGATTCACGATGGTGATCGAGATACAACAAAGATAAGGCTGTACCTCCTTTAATAACAAGATTGTAAGGATTGTTTCTTTCAATTTCATTCAGAAATTTTTCTAAAATTGCAAGTATCCTTGACATTCAAACTCCGTATTTCGCATAATTAATTATTTCTGGTTTTTGAATATATGACTTAAATTTGGTATAATTTTTTACAAATAGATTTCCATACCTATTTAACATTTGTTTCCATACATTTTTCGCATATGTATTTTTTATTATGTTTATATCCTTGATTATTTGCTCATTGTCGGCATATTTTAATCCTGTCTTTTTGTCGATGGAATATTTACTTTTTTCTATTGATTTGACTCTGAAAAACTTTACTGTTTTATGCGCAATACTAAGTTTTCCTTCTATCTTTGTGTTTATGATCTCTATGATCTTAGACTCAAAATACCACCCAAATCCATTATGTTTCAACGCTTCTAATCCTGTGATATAATAAGACTCTAAGCTACCTAAGAATACATTATACTCGCTTATACCTTCAATGCTACTGTCCATACATCTCTTAAGTATGTTTAACTTACCTCTCATTTTTCCTCTTAAATACCTTTTTTCGTTATCTGTTAATTCTTTTCCTATATCGAGTTTTTTTAGTATATTAAATTGCACTGGTTTAAAGAGCGTTGGAACTATTAAATCCTCCATTTCCACTAGTTTTTGTATTATTTTTTGATGCATAGGATATAAATGTATCCGCTACTATATAAATGCTTCTATCAAAAATAGTGGGTGTATTTGGAAATGCTCATCCGTAAACGCTTCCGCTATCTTCTTCGCGCTTGTCGGCTTCTCCGCGATGAGCAACTCGTATTTTTCAGGCATGATTATCTTTCTGTTGTTTGTATATTTTTATGAAGTGCAGCGAAAAAAGATAAACCCAGCACATGTTCTCTATTCAAACTACTTCTTTTTTCTTACTGCTTTCTTGAATTTTTTGTCTAAATATTCAACTTCATTCAGCATCATTCTTTTAAGAAGAGTCCATTCATAGAGATTGTGAGTTTTTCCCCTGTATTTGTCCCAATATTTCCTATTTAACTGGTTAGGAGCATCTTCCAGCTTCATTAGCCTGCCTTTCCAGAAAATTAAAACATAGACATTGCCATTATGAAGTTCGAGAGGAACTCTCCATCCAAAAGCATCGTGATCTTCTTTATAAGGAGAGAGCTTATCTAAAATCTCCAGATCTTTCTTTTTCAAATTCTTTAATCTTGCTCCAAAATCATTATACCTTAAGTAAAAAGTAGTTGTCCCCATTTTATCTTTTCTCAAGTATATCTTCCATGTCTTTTAAATCAAAACAATAAACTTTTTTCCCTTCAAACTCTTTAATTTTTTTGGTAAAGCTTTTCGCAAAAACAACAAAGCTCTCTTTTCTTTCATCATTATTCCATGCGATATACTTTGATTTTTCTAAAAGCATTTTTACAATTTCGAAAACATTAACCTTCTCTTGCCATTTGCACTCTCCAAACAAGATACTTTTTTCCTTATTATTCACCGCAAGAATGTCAATTTCTTTGTCCTTATACCACCATTTGCCATTATCCTCAAAATTTTTGAAAAAGGATAAAAAATTTTCCCTGATAAGCATCTCAAACCGTTTTCCTAAATAGCTGTTTAATTCATCATTATTTATTTTATACTCTCGCTTTTCTATTGACTCTCTATTTTTATGCACAATATTAAACCAAAAATCAAAAAAATTATCCCTTATATAATAGATACCTCTTTTTCTATCTCCCAACATAGAAGTTTGTCTCGAGATAAATCCATAATTTATCAAAAGCTCTAGATAGGGATATATCTCCCTTGCCTGAATTCCAACAAAATTCGCAATTCCAGAAGGTCGTGAACTTCCATACGCAATCGCATTTATAATAGAAAAATAAGTCTTAATCTCTTTAAACTCCTGCGCAAGCAAATAAACAGGCTCTCGAAAAAAATAACCTTCCGGCTTTAAAAATTCTTCTGAGACAAACTCTGAATATGCCTTATGTTTAGAAGCAATATTGAGGTACTCTGGGATTCCATTTATTGTCAAAAATGTTTTTATCAAATCCTCAAAATGAAAAGAGAGAAATTCATTTACAAATCCAATAGGAATTGGCGCTAGTAGAATATCTCTTGTTCTTCTTCCATAAAGAGGAGAAGAGCTTGACAAAACTTTCTCACTCATTAATCCGAATAAAGAGCCGCTTGTGATGAAAAAAATTCTAGATTCTCTTAAGAATTCATCATTAAATTTTTGTAAGACGCTTGTGACAGAAGAATCGTTTTTTATTACGTAGGATAACTCATCTATCCATATGTATATCCTTTTCTCTTTACTTAAAACTTTTGCAAGATAATCAAATAAAGAACTCCAGTCAGAAATATGCTGTTTCAGCAAAAAATCATCCTTGAGATACTTCGCTATTATGTCTTTAAATTGCACGATCTGCACAGCTTTATTAACATCCTCAGCAGTATACTTTATCCCTTCTTTATTCTTAACAAACTCATTTAACAAAGTAGTTTTGCCTATTCTCCTTCTGCCAAAAACTACGATAAATTCATTTTTCTTGCTTCTCCAGTCTTTTTCAAGAACCTTTATCTCCTCTATTCTATCAATAAACCTAATCATAATTAGTACTAATCTAAATTAGTATATAAATCTTTCGCTCTTAAATCAGTGTTTGTAGAGTCCGCTATCTTCTTCGCGCTTGTCGGCTTCTCCGCGATGAGCAACTCGTATTTTCCAGGCATGCAAGCATCTACTAATTCTAAGGTGTTAAAAATGTTTCTTTCGCTTAGCTCTATCTTTTGAGCCAGTCATATATTTATAAACTACAAAAGCCACCATCAATGCTAATAAGAAAACTACACCCCATAAATCTTTATTCAAAAGGGCTTTTGTTATGTTTGATCTCTCTTTTTCCCGTGTTTTTTCTTTAGCTGGCTCTTCTGGAATCTTCTCAATAATTTTTTGTCTCTTTTCCTCTCTCTGCAGTTTTGTTACTGTAATGGTTATCATATTTTGATTTATATCTTCAAGCAAGATCTTAATATCCTCTTCTCCATCAAAATCAAGATCTAGAGACACACCTTGTCCTTTTCCAAGATTAACTTTTATACCTAACACCGCAAAGTCTAGTAAGACTGTATCTGCGGATGGCTTTCCCACCCTCGCACTATATTCTTCCTTACCCCATAAGATGTAAATTTTTCCTATTCTTGCTACAGTATTTGTCTGCTCAACAAATTGATTCATGTCGAATGAAGCTATTGTGGCAGTTCCCTTTTGACCTCCGCCTCCGCCACCACCTCCAAGTCCATCATCACTAGATCCTCCGCTACCCCCAGAAACGCTCTCAGAAACTTCATATTGCGAGAAGCCACTTACTATAACCGCGAGCGTTTGCTCATTCAAGGTTTGTGATGTGCAAATAGTAGCTGGACAAGCATCACCGTTACGCAACACTTGCGGGTTTGAGAAAGTAATATTATAAAAATTGAGCGCTGCCGCTATTCCTTCCAGATTCGTGAACACAGTCTCGTTGATCCGGATAGTGTTATTTTCTATAACAACAAAAGAGTCAAAATCTATAGGAGAGTCAGACAAATTAAAATCACTTAAATTTATATTTTGAAGGAACTGAATCTTGCCGAATGACGTGTCTTCTAACGTTAAATTAGTTACATTTTGAAGTTCTGTTTCGTTGAATAAATTAAAGTTTGTGGTTGATCCGTCGAATATCGACGCGTTTACTTCAAACCTTATCGATCCATTGACCGCGAAAAACTTCATTGAGACTCCCATTTCATTCCCTGTATTGTTCGCGAAGACTTTGATCGCATGATATCCAAATGGCGCGTCTATGGTAGTTTGGTTCGTTCCATTGTTATCCATTACAAGCGAAATATTTACTTCTTCATCAATGGTATAAAATACCTTATCGACTGACAAGCTAGAACTGTTTACAACAGTAATCTTTAAAGGTATAGACTCATTATTTTCGTATGTTTTATTTTCAGGCCTATTCATGGTAATTATGGGAGGTCTCGCCTCAAGCGTTGCTGAGACTGACGTTGTTCCTGATGTCGCCGCAGCATCAAACACTGAAGCAGCGTCAATTTTGGACATTCCCTCTTTGAGAATATCTGTTGAGCCTATAACCACCAATACAAAAAGAACGCTTAAAGGAAAAAGGAACCTGAACGAGGACAGATAGTTATTACCATCGCGCATTTTGGCCGTCTACGTTTGCTTTACGTCCTTTTCTTGATCTGCGAAGAAGCAACCAGACTATTACTACTATGATTAAGACAATGAGCGCTGGTGTCGCTGGTTTTTTTAAGAGTTCTACTGGTGATTTTTGTGGCGTCGCTATTGTAGGCGCAATTGTTTCTTTATGTTCTTGGCTTGATTCTGTACTAATAATAAGATCAAATGTCTTTGTTATTCCGACACCTAGAGCAACCTGCTGCTCTCCTTCTTTTTTGAGTGTCTTAAACGCGACAGTAACAGGCATAACTGTCCCTATCTTCGCGTCAGATGGAACTGCAATGATTATAGTTACTGGAATGTCTTTTGTTTTTGCTGGCACTTTATACACTGGTACCTTGTCCTTAAATGTTACATAAGGATTTGGCTGTTCAAGCTCCGCCTGCAGAGTAAAGTCCTCGTCACCCACCATATTTTGCAAGAGATAAGTCACTTCTCTCGTTTGCCCTGGCTGCAGACTTAAAGGATTTTCCTTCCGGTAAAAAGAAGTTACCGCTACAGCGTCCACGTGCTGCATTATCCAAATTAAGCTAAAGAAGATAAATATTACTAAGAGTACTCTTCTTTTTATGATTTTTGTTGTTCTTCTCATTTATATCACCGACACTGTCCAGCCTGTGCCATTCACTGTCGAATAAGTTTGAGCGCTTACTGAAGGAACTAAGTTTAAACACACATATAAATCCTCGATACCTGCGGTGCTGATCGAGCGATTACCCGCATAGAGAAGCGAGCTGTTCACGCCGATTGCTGTGTTGTTCACCAGCTGCGCTAGTTCTGTAGCATTACATTCCAAAGCTGGAGATCCGCCAGTTTCTGTACCGACGGTGAAATTTTCCGCGGTGAGCGCTTCTGAGACAGTAACTTCTCCGACGAGATCTAAACCAGTAACGCGAGTGTTATTCATATCGATGTTATCATTTC
>CAYMIM010000017.1:0-23415 GCA_964390715.1 Candidatus Woesearchaeota archaeon
GATAGATAAGAATACCACTTATAAGTAACTACAGACAGAAAGCTTTAAATAGAAGAACATAATATTAAATCTATGACAATGACAGCTTCAACGCAAGAAATTAAAACATTCTATCATGCTCAAGTAGAGCAAGCTCTCGAGAATTGTCAAGAAAAACATACAGCCCTCTATATGCCGGAAGTAGCGGACAAACGCATACAAGGCGTAGAACCTTGGGATGAATGGCGAACAACGCCAAGCATCAAAGCAACAGGCAAAACAAAGCAAGGCAACGCGGTCGTTGTCTACGCGCATGTTCCTAACTGGCTAGCGAATCCAGCGAACATCAGAGCAGCGAAAGAACAAGGCTTAGTCAATTATGCGGCTCGTCTTCCTCAAGATGAATTCCAACGCTTACTCGATGCTGAAGACAAACAGCGTGTCTGGGTTGTTGACCATGAAGTATTAAGAAAAGCACCATCAGGTAGAATTCCACTAACACAAGCTTTGGAACATCCACAAACTATTCCATTTTTAGGCGGACAAGAACGTGCAGAACGTTATTTACCAAAACACGCAAAAGCATACGACACAGAGACAATTGGTGTCCGGCACACAGATGATCTTACTGATGAATCACCACTCGCGCGTTTGCTCTTTCTGGGCAACAATAGCAGCCTCGGCCTCCTTGGCAACGACAGCCTCGACGGCAGTGGCCTATTTGCTGGGGTACGTAACGCAAGCGCCGAAGGCGCAGCGCAAAAAATTGTAGCAACTCCAAAAATTATAGCTCCAACATTAGAAACAGTTTTAGAAAGATTACATCCTTTTATAGCTCCTGTTTCTAGAGAAGCATTTGAAGCTGAATTAAGAAAATTATACGAACAATAAATTTATAATACTCTTTTTTCATTAGTTTTTTGTCTTGGCAATGCTCTTTGGTGTTAGGACTTGGAGTATGTGCTTAGGCTACACGCCTCTCTGCTAGGATCGCAAGATCATAAAGTACAGATGCAACACTGAGTAGTATCAACGAAATCGTGAAGCATCAGTGCAAAATGAGGTAAAGAGGCTATACGGATTGGCGCGTTTGCTCTATCTTGGTTATAATCCAGCAAGTGGACTTAATGGTAAGAGTATGCTCGGTGATGGTGCCACATTCGTAATAAGCAGACCCTATGTACCTTTAGTCTTTAACAACATCAAAGATCCGCAAAAAAGTTCGATAACTCCCACTATAGATTAAATATTAAAATGCTCAACAGAATTTATTCCAGAAGTAGCTCGAAAAGAATTTGAAGCTGGATTAAGAAAACTATATACGGAGAATAAAAAGCAAGTTTTAGCGATTATTTTTAAATGAGACTATTGATTAATTTCTGATAAGTTTTTGTATCTTGTTGTTCTTTGTAGGTTTTAAGTAGCTCACCAACATCTTTTTCTTTATAAGGTTTATATCGCAGTAAAAACTGCGCAAACTGCGTCACATTCTTCGGCTTCTCCGTCCATTTGCATCTTTCAAAGTCAATCATTACAATAGTCTTGCGAGAAGGTTTTCCAGCTTTGATCAGGACATGTTTCGTCGGATGATGCATCTCATACTTATTTACATGCAGCTTGTCCAAAACATGACATTGATCGAGAAGTTCTTTCGCTAACGCGGAGCTGAAAGGATGTTGCTCCAAATACTCGCCTATGGGCACTCCCTGAATGTACTCCATAAACAACTTGCCATCGTCTAGCTTAATGAATTTCGGACCAATCTGTTCTTTATTGACCTTCTTTAACCATTCTGCCTCATTCTCCAGACGTCCAAAAGCAGTACTTGTAGCGCGAACTTGCTTGACAACAACAGTTTTTCCTTGATACTTCGTCAAAAAAACCTCTCCTCGCTTCCCACGTGCCAGAAATTCCATAAAACAAGCTTATAGAACGCTCTTTAAATAAGTACTTCAAAAACAAAAGATTTATATATGAATGTAACATTTAAGTTACATATGTCACAAAATAATTACAGTATGAAAATTATTGAGGTCTTGTTGAGATCAGAAAATCATATCAGAGGTCTTGCGAAGCTGCTAGGCACGAATCAGACTACTATCGCAAGAAAAGTGCGGGAGTTGCATAAAGAAAACATTCTCGATTGGAAGCAAGAAGGCAGAAATAAAGTAGTCTTTCTAAAAAAATCACTGGAAGCAAAACAATATGTCTGTGCTGTTGAAGTACAAAAGCTTCTGGTAACTATAAAAAAATATCCTTCTTTGAGAAGGATCATTGAAGTCATACAGAAGAATGAAAAAATAGGCTTAGCGATGCTCTTTGGATCTTATGCAAAAGGCGCAGCGCATAAAGAAAGTGATATAGATATTTATATATGTACCACGGACACAAAACTAAAAGAAGAAGTTGAGGCAATAGATTCAAAAATAAGTGTAAAAATAGGAAGCTATAACCAGGACAGTCTGCTTATCAAGGAGATAGATAAAAACCATATAATACTAAAAGGTGTTGAGCCATATTATGAAAAAAATAAACTTTTTGATTAAACTGGCGAAAGAAAGAAAACTTCAGGCAGTTGAGCCTAGTGAAGAAATTAAAGAGGCGTATCTACAGCGATCAAATGAGTCATTGTCATCAGCAAAAACATTGCTCAAAATAGGGAACCTAAAAGACGCGGTCGCATTAGCATATTATACTATGTATCACTGTCTTCTTGCAGTCCTTTTTAAGATAGGAATAAAATGTGAAAATCATGCGGCGGCTATCATATTGCTCAAGGAAGTATTCGAGATAGATAATGTAAAGATAACAAGAGCAAAATCAGAAAGAATAGACAAACAATATTATGTTGATTTCTCAGTAAATCAAGAAGAAGCAGATAACGCGATAGCTATCGCTGAAGAATTTATTAATCAAATGACTGATTTTATAGCAACACTCAGCCTGGAAAAACTAAAAGAGTATCATAATAAAGCGATTGATTTGTTCACCGAAGAGAAAAAAGATAAGAAGAATGCAAAAAACATAGTCAATGTAGCAAAAAAAGTTTTTAGGAGCGAGAATGGAGCCTGAAATAATTGAAATTAATATAGTGAAAAGAGTATCTGAAGAAAGGAAAATAGATAGAACAAGCGCGATAAAAATATTAGTATGCGCTGGCTGGAAAGAGTTTAGACTGAAAAAGCACTGACTTTGTACAAAGAGGGGCAAATAGCTGTTGACAAAGCAGCAAAAATAGCGGAGTTGACAGTGAGTAAAATGATGGAAGTAATAGCTGCTCATGGAATAAGATCTGACGAGACACTTGAAGAGTATAGGCAGGGAGTCAAAGTTTTAATGGAATCAGCATAGGCAAATAATACTGGAGAACCCAAAAGTGCTCATTATTTCAACAATATGCCTTATAGAAAGCTATTTAAATAATTACTGTCGAATATAAGTAAAAAGAGGGATATAATGCAGGCAAAAGCGATCTACACTATTTTCGTCAGTGCTATCATGTTGTTAGGTATGGTTATGTCTGTTTGGGCGGAAGACCCAGTAGGCTTCAATCCGGTCAAAGGATACGAATTCTTGGCAAGTAAAAATGAGAATGGCAAATATGAAAATATAGTAAGCACAGCCATCGCAGCGGTAGCGTTCAAAGACGCGGGGGCAACTGCGCACGCTAATCAAGCTCTAGCCTGGATAAAAACTCAGGAAGATGATACCAAATATTGTTTCTCCAAGGGAAATTGTAAAAGCAAAGACACTGCTTTCGCCTTATGGACCTTAAATGAGTTTGGAGAAAATACGGACGCTGGAGAAGAATGGTTAAAAAGCGCATTAATTCCTGCCTTGAAAAATAATTGGTATCTAGAAATTGTCACAACAAATAATGGCACTTGTAAAATCTCTTATCCTGGAGACACAGCTCGTGAAGAAGAAACTATTCAGGTAGACGCGGGCGCTTTTCCTCAGTGTACAGCAGCATCCACGAACACGTTTTTCGATTTGAATAAATGCCTCAAGAAAAAAGATTTGGTCGCGACACGATCTTCAATTGATTTTGATATTAATTGCGCGGATTTAGGTCCAAGCTCTATTATCTCTATCATTTTCAACACGCAAAACAGTTACTCTTTAGTCCAGCAGGCAACAACAGATAGATACCAAGCGGTCATTAACAACGGTTGTTTCAGCGACAATGCGGCGGACAAGACTTGCAGTAAAGACGCGTCATTATTCACAAATTGGATATTATCACAAGTGGCGGCGTCAGCGAATGTCGACATCTGGTTAAAGACAGTATATGATCCTATCAATCCTTTGGATAATGCGCTCTTCGCGCTCGCGGCAAAAGAAACTAAGCAAACCTACATTGATAATCTCATCAAGGCGCAAAGAAATGATGGAAGTTTTAACAATGATGTTTATACCACTGCCTTTGCCATACTCGCTCTCAAGAAAGCAGGCAGTACAAAAGAGCTCAACTCAGCTGTAGACTGGCTGAAGACAAAACAGCAAAGTGATGGCTCATGGGGTAGTGTACCGAACACCGCTCTTGCGCTCTACGTGGCTTTCGCCAATGTGCCTGTCACTCTTCCTCCGCCTGGTGGCACTCCAGGACCTGGTCCAGAGCAACGATGCGGCGATGATATCTGTAATGGTGATGAAACAATAGAGACTTGCCCGCAAGACTGTGAGACGTCCACAACAACGTGTAATAAAAATAATGTCTGTGAAACAAGTGCTGGAGAAGATAGTGATACTTGCAGCGTAGATTGCTTCTGCGGCGATCAAGTTTGTGATGACTATGAGCGTTCAACAAATGCTTGCGCGACAGATTGCGCTAACAAGCAACCAACAGAAGCATGTGGTAATGATGCTGTAGAAGGAAGCGAAGAGTGTGATGGCGCGGAGGACAGTGCTTGCCCTGGTCTTTGTACTCTCAGTTGTGCTTGTGGAGAAAAAGAAAGTGGAGGCATGGGCAAATGGATTATCTTCTTTATAGTCTTCCTCTTGTTGGGTGGAGCGATATTCTTCTATATCCGCGGTAAGGGAAAAGGAAGTAGCAAGCCAGCGGGAAAAACAACTTCTGAATTCAGACCATTTACCTCACAACTAGAGAAGGCGCAACCACAACAGCCTCGATGGAATATGCCCTCAACAAATACATCCTCAAAATCAAAGATTGACGACGATCTCGACAAGTCTCTAGAAGAAGCCAAAAAGCTTTTGAAGAAGTTATAACGCGAAGTGTAGAATGCTCAAAAAAATAAGTCTCTTTGTCCTTAGTATTAGTCTACTGGTATGGATGCAGACTGTAGTTGCTGGCCAGGAAATAGTTTCTATCGAGTTATTGAAAGAAAAATATGGCGCGGGAGAGACGGTGCAAGCGGAGATCACAACAGAACTTCTGGAAAAGCCACTCAAACCAGAACAGTTAAGTCTGTATGTGAATGGAGTCAAAAAATCCATTGCTCCTTTTTTTACGCGATATGATGAACGAACTTATTTATTATATTTTGATTTGCCCATCGTGCTTGAACAGCCAACCTATTTGAAAGTGGAAAAGGCCCTCTATCGAGGAAGCGCTGGACTGCAAGAGTATACGGGTGAAAAAGAGATACCCATCATCAATGAACCGACTTCCATTCTTTCCATTATTCCCGGGTTTATCATTTTAGAGAAGAACCAAAAGGATGTGCAGATACAAGTGGAGAATAAAAAAGGAGATAGTGTGCTTAATATTTCATCATCTCCCAGCATAACCCATCTGTACACAACACCACAACCAATAAATTTCAATGGAAAGAGAGTATTCAAGTTTTCTGTAGATCAAGAAAAATTAGAGCCTGACGCGGCTATTCTGATAGAGCATAGTGGCGAACAGTACAAGGTAAAAGTAAAGAAAAGACAAGAAATAATCACGCAACAGCCACCACAGAATCAGTCACCACAAATAGAAGGAAAAGGCTTAGTCTTTGTCGCGTCAAAACCAGAAGTAGAGAAGACTATCAACGCTGATGTTGTGCTCTCCGGAATATTAAGCGTCAAAAATGAAGGAAATATAACACTCGAGAATATTACGCTGCAGCTGACAGGGAACCTTCCAGAGATAGCGAGCGTAGATACAACATTCATTTCTTTGTTACAACCAGGACAGACACTAGATATACTCTTAATGGTCAATGAAGATCAAAATGCGCGGCCAGGAACGTTTACAGGCGTGCTCAGAGCGGTAACAGACACATCACAAGCGACATTTCCCATAAGCGTTACGATTGAAAAAAAGCGGGAAAATCAGCAAGTAAATAGGACAAAGATCGACTTAGAGCTTAACACAGAAAACAGAGAGAATCCAGTGGAAGAAAATAACGAGATGGAGCTTAACTTTTCCAAGCAAGTGCCTCCAACTACAGAAAGAGAATATCCTGTCGGTTTAATCATAGTGACCATTTTTCTTGTCTTGATAGGCGTTGGATTTTATATTTTGAAGAAGAAAAAACCAGCCCAAGAAGAAACTTTTGATGACTACATAAAGAAAATAAGGAAATAATTATTTCTTCTGACCTTCTAGACGTTTTTTCAAGAGCATATTTTCAGCGTGGACATTTTTAAGGACCATATCATATTGGTGTAGCCGCGCGAGCAGGTCATTCAAGACATCGCTTATGACATGATGCTCCAAGACAAAGGATTCTGGCTCAATAATCTCTAATGAAGAAGGCATGAAGTCGAAGCAAAATCCAGTTAAGGTCTGTACATTCTTGCTTTCCATATCAAGCTCAGCGAACGTGCTCCAGAGGTTTTTGTCTCCCATCTTTTCCGCGGGAAACATTTTCTCGCTAAGGAGTTTTGTGTCAGGATACTGTCTGACTTTTTCCAGGATCATTTGCATCGTTTTCTTGACATGCTCTTCCGGACTGCCAAGTATTTCAATAATTGCGCGTACCTTGAGTTTTGCCATGATATCAATCCTGGGTGACTAATGCGGCGATCACCAAAAGCAGCGTGAAGCAGAAAAAGTACACTGCCCAGCGTCTTGCTTTGAAATCGCTAGATTCATACACAATCCTTCCAGTTCCATTTATAAAACTGTCGGACGGCTGTTGCGTTGTTGTATGTTCAAGTGGTTTCTGGGCGTCGATATTCTTTTTCAGAGAAATCTGCTCTTTCGTGGTATTTTGTTGTAGGATAAGGCAGCTGTCTTTGGTGAACCCTTTGATGGTTACAGGCAGAGAAGTTGTAGCGTCTAATCCCTCAGCATAAACAGGATAGTCTCCATCAGCGAGTTTTCCATTGCAGTTAGGAAGTAGAGGAATCGTTAAAGTAAACACATGCTCGACAAATTTATCTTCAATGCTGACTGTGGTTTGCTTGCTGAGATTCGCGACAAAGACTTTGACTGTTGTTTTTTCTGTATCGCCTTTGTACACATGCAATCGCACACGAAACGATTCACCAAATTGCACCATATCATCGTTGCCAACATACACACGTTCAAGAACTAAAGAGGAATTCAAAGAGACAGCGGTGCCATTATGGGGAGCGCCAGGCGTTGGGAGAGAAAGCGTAAGTGTTTCATGCTCAAAATCTTTTGACCAAGTCAAACCTTCTTTGGAACGGCTATAAGTAAGCTCATCAATCGTTCGTGTATCTGTAGCTAAGCGAACAGTTTCCAGTCCTTCATTATTAAGAATCGACTGTCCATTGAGATATACAACAACATAAGACTCTGCGGCAAGAATAGGACTCTCCAGATGAACATCAGAAATAATGACTGTAGTATTCCTAGCGTCTTGCAACAGTAAGCCGTGAAGGTCTAGTGCTTGCTCGCCATAGTTATAAAGTTCAACCCATTCCCCTCCAGGTCGCGCGGCGCGATCATCTCCTAGAGGATCAGGCAAAAATTCGCTAATCCATAACGTGTAGTTTATTGCTTCGCCAGATTGGTTTAAGTCATTGTCTTCGCCAGGCGTTGGAGTACAGGCGATAAGCAAGTGATCCTGAACGCATAAAGCCTTGCCATTATTGTTGCCACCATCACGACTACCAACATAAAAAGTAGCGTCCAAAATTGATTCGTTGTCACGAAAGAGCACTAGGTCTTTGTCATTGTTTAGTCCATTGCCCAGCGTAGCCCCTGTCGTATAGGCGGTGATATTCACATCAGTAAGATTATATCCTTCTTCAACAATAAGCGCGTAAGGTGTAGCAAAATCTTGTAACAAGAGTAAATCGTCAGAAGACGCTAAGTCCTCAAAAAGAATGGTTGAAAGGTTGCTGCCATTAGTAAATACTTCAATATATTCGTGATTATTATCTTTGCCTTGAGGATCATACATGATTTCCGTGATCTGAAACCCACAAATCAAAGGCAATACTAAGAGGAGATACCAGCGCATACAGAAAGGAATAAACAAAGAAGTATAAGGCAGTATGGGAAAAAAAGTCGGAAAGCTTACAGATTTAACGAAGATCTTCTGCTTGCCAGCAACTGTTCGAAGGTAATTCCCTTATCTTGGCATAAATCTTTCGAAATAAAGAAATGTTTTCCGGCGTTCCTTCCTAGATCTCCAGGTTTCAAGAACATCCATCCAGTCCTGTCAAATCGCATCGCGACCCAGGCTTCAGCGCCAAATCCTTGAGCGAATTCTTGGAGTTCATGGACCTGCTGCTCAGTAATATATCTTCTGTCACCTTTGCCGCTTTTACACTCAATAGCGAAGCTTCTGCCTTCTTTGCCAGCTAACAAGTCAGGACACGGAAAAGGCATGCTTCCAGAGCCAGCGACACGTAAGCAAAAATGCTCAGCTTCCCAGAACATATGCAATAATTCTCGTTCAGTGCGACTGCCTTTAGCTTTGGACATTTAGATCATTCCATCTACAGGTTTTCCAGCATAACCTTCAGAAAATTTAACTACGCCCTTTAGTAAATCTGTTGCCAATGCAAGTCTTTCATCATTGCTTAACTGGAGTGTTGATAAAACCATTCTCTCTAATACTCCGTTAATAACGGTAGGTCGCATAGCTATAATCTCATCATCAAGATAAGGCATAGCAGGAATGGGAAAATAAAGAAAGATAGGTTTTCGTTCAACATGAGCGAATCCCATTTCTAAGAAAGTATTTGCACCTATGTAATGGTCTATTCCCTTCTTTGTTTGGTTATAAACTAAGATGCCATCTCCTGCTTTTATTTTAGTATAGTATGCTCGAATTAAATCGTGATGTATTTTATTCTGCGAAGATTCTCTGGATATTTCATCATTGCTTTGAAGATCAGCATATGCTTCTGCAAATGCAGGGATAGTAACTTCATGTCCTAGAGACTCCAATCTCTTTCCAACATCAATCATTTCAGGAGAGAAAGTCATACTGCCGCAGACTACAATTTTCATGAAAAGAAGAATGGAGTATCCCTATAAAAATGTAATGAAATTAAAGAAAAATAAAAAAAAGAAATGCGATGTTATAAGTCGCGTGCTTTAACTGTAGCTCTGCCGTTGTCCTTAGCGCGTTGAGCGGCGTCTTTGATTAATCCTGCTACTTTTTCACTTAAGGCTTCAGCGAAATCACCTGCTACGTTCATTCCCTTTGCGAATTCTTTAACTTTAGCTTTAACAACTAATAAGTCAGACATTGTTGGCACCTCTGCGGTTTGTTTTGATCATGTGAAAAACCACACTACAAGGCTTGTAGTGCTTATTTTCAAGGTTTTGACACTAGGGTAGTATATAAAGCTTTCTCTTAAAAGGGCAGAAAATGGCACTTTAGAGCTGTTTTACAGAGGTTTTGATAGAAAGTTTTAGGCATAAAGAGTAAGGAAAATGTTTCAAAAATGCTAGTCTTCTTCCATCTTCATAAACGGAAATAAAATCACGTCTCTAATCGAAGCGGAATTCGTGAATAGCATAATCATTCTGTCTAGACCAATGCCCAATCCACCCATAGGAGGCATACCATATTCCATGGCTTTCAGGTAGTCCATATCTACAGGATGTTGCTCATCTTTTTTGACGTTTTTCTTCTGCATGTCAAAGAACTTATTTTGGAGCACAGGATCATTTAATTCAGAGTACGCGTTCGCGAATTCCATGCCAGCAATAAACAATTCAAAGCGTTCAATAATCTCTTCAGGACCATCTCGCTTAGGTTTGCACAAAGGAGTCGTTTCACAGGGATAATCAGTGATAAATGTCGGTTGAATCAGATGCTCTTCCACAAGTTCATCAAATAAAGCGGCCATGATCATGCCTTTGCTTGCTTTCTTATCTATATCGAGTTTGTGTTCTTTAATTAATTTCTTGAGTTCAGCGTCTTTGAGTTTGTCAAAGTCAATTTTTCCATATTTCTTTAGAGCCTCTTTCATCGTCAATCGTTGCCAAGGTGTTTTCATATTGATTTTATGGCCTTGATATTCAATGACTGATTCGCCTAAAACTTCTTTTGCTACTCTCGTGAAAATCTCTTGCGTCAATTCCATCACGTCATGGTAGTCAGCATAAGCCCAGTAGCATTCCATCATAGTAAATTCTGGATTATGAGTTCTGTCAATGCTTTCATTTCTGAAGTCTCTGCCAATCTCATACACTTTCTCAAAGCCGCCAACAACCAGTCGCTTCAAATATAATTCATCAGACACGCGCATATAGACATCCATCTTGAGATCATGCAAAAACGTTTTGAAAGGTCTGGCATTTGCTCCGCCGTACAATGGTTGTAAGACTGGCGTGTCAACTTCTAAAAATCCTTGCTGATCTAAGACTGCTCTGACAGTGTTCAAAATCTTGCTTCTCTTGAAAAAAATCTCTTTGACTTCGGGATTGGAAATTAAGTCTAAATATCTGTATCTATAGCGTTGCTCCATGTCTTTCAAGCCGTGCCATTTTTCTGGCAGTGGTCGTAGACATTTCGCTAGTAATTGGAACGTCTTGACTTTGATAGTGATTTCACCCATCTTCGTTCTGAAAATAGCACCTTTAACACCCACAATATCTCCCAAGTCAGTCGTAGAAAAGTGCTTATACTCTTTTTCACCCAAAATGTCTTCACGACAGTAAATCTGAATTCTTCCACTTTGATCTTGTAAATGCGCGAAGCCTGCTTTTCCCATAACTCTATGTGTCATAATTCTGCCAGCGATCGATACTGCATGATCTGTCTCTTCATGATT
The DNA here is from genome assembly GCA_964390715.1 of Candidatus Woesearchaeota archaeon. Classification (GTDB taxonomy): domain Archaea; phylum Nanobdellota; class Nanobdellia; order SCGC-AAA011-G17; family UBA489; genus JACOVP01. The sequence goes on from CAYMIM010000017.1 coordinate 11,143, forward strand.
GCCGAGATGTTCAAACTTCTTGAGAAGAGCTACAGCATTATCTTTATGTTCAAAATGATAGGGATAAGGATTCACTCCTTCTTTGCGTAAAGCATCTAATTTCTTCTTGCGATCCTCAATCATGAGATCTTCAGGTTTCATGGAATATTTGCGGAGAAGGGACTTTAAAAAACTTATTATGCGTAAAAACCGGAAAGTTTACGGATTTTTTCAAGCAAAACATATAAACTCTAAACATATGAGAGACAATATGAACAACAAAGGACAAATGTACATGATGATTGTCATGCTTATGGTTATGATAGTCTTGCTCATCTGGTTATTTATCGTAGGAATCAAATAACATGCAAAACTGGCTTATCAGTAAAAAAGTGCAGAACGCGGTAGAGATAAGCGTCAGTCTCTTCGGTCTCTATATGCTCTATCAAATTCTCAGAAGAATGTTGGGAGGTTCTTGGGGAATTGAAGCGCTCATATTTGGTTTAGTGGTCTTACATATTGGATTTACTTTTGGTCTAGCTATGAAAATGGCTGAGACAAAAACAGATCTTCGACATCTCAATAAGAAATTTTATGCGTTAGCGACAGACTTCAAAGAACTTAGAAATAAATTTAGTGATCAAACAATAGAGTTCAAGGCGCAGAGAAAAGAATTTTCAGATTTAGCGAAAAAAGTAGACTTATCATTGAAAAAGAGAAAATAAATTTAAAGCTGCTCAGCACGAGTAAGATATAGGGGATAATTGATTCTTAGCCTTTCTTGACGACCGGGAAGAGGCATGTGTGACAATATTCTGTCTAAAAGAGGTTTAGTCATACACTTATGTAAATGATAATGTTGAGTCATATCACTAAGATGGGCAGTATGAGTTAATCCTGATGATGCAAGGTCGTCATCAACAACAAGTTCAAGCCCGCGTTCTATATACATTAGTTCATTAAAGAAAAGTTTTCCAAAGTGTGTCGAGAGACGTACATAAGGCCATAAGTAAAAAGAATGTCTTTTCCCTACGTGCTTGATTGCCCTTATTTTTCCAGTCATAATATCTGGATAGTCGCCAACAGTTATAGCGTGAATTTTAAGCCGATGATTCGCGGTAACTCTTTCAACGTCTTTTTGTAGAGATTCTAGTTGTTCGAAGTAAGGTTCAACAGCGTGCGCTATCTTTCTTTCTGCTTGTTGAAATTCTCGTTGAAGGACTCTGAGACTCATCGATAAAAAAGAGATCAAGGACTTTAAAAAGGTTATCGTGCTTGTGTATTAAAAAGATGTGCAGTATCATTAACGCTTAAAAGATGCCATCCACGCTCATCATATTGTAATCGAGTAATAGAAGTGTTATCGAGAAGAATTTTATAAGTAATACTTGGAGTGAACTTCATAATGCCTCGAAGTAAACATTTGATAGCCATCCCATGAGTAAAAATACCTAACGATAGCATTCGATCTTTAGTATAAAAAGGTAACACTTCACGTTGAACAAATCCTAACATTCTTTCCTCTACAGCTCTTTGTGATTCTCCATTTGGTGGTGTAAAATTCCAATTATCTGTATTAATCGATGCAACTGTTTCAGGAGTATAAATCTCAACTCTTGGTTTTCCTTGCCATTCACCCTGTGATAATTCTAACAATTCACCTGAAAAAACAATATCCACTAATGAGAAACCCATATGTTTTCCTACAAGACGTGCTGTCTCTCTGCATCTAACTGCTGTTGAAGAGTAGATTTTGTCAAAAAGAATATTCTCTGCTACCAAACGTTTACCTAATGATGCAGCCTCTAATTTCCCCCTTTCAGATAAAGGAGTTTCATTTGATCTGCCACCAATAATGTGAGGTGCACAGTTCATCACTGATTCAGCATGCCGAATAAAGTAAAAATTGAGCATAAGAAGATATACTGGGAATTGTTTTTAAAAGTTGTTTACTTCATACCAGGAACGAATAATCACCTTTTTATAGCCTCAGAAACACTTCTTTTCTATGACTCAATATCTCTTCGTGCTAGGTCGCAATCCAGACTTAAGTCTCTTAGAAATCTTAGCGTATTGTCGCAGAAAAAAGATTGTCTACAAACTCGTAGAAAATACTGATGAAGTAGCCATCTTCGAGATGCAAGGCTTCGATGAATATGTCGCGATAAAAGAATTAGGTGGCACAGTCAAGATCGGTCGTCCACAAGGAGACGCGCTCAACTATCAGGGAACAAAAAATAAAGTAGTCTACGCGGTGAATTATTTCAAGGCAGACCCTTCGAAAATAGATAAAAAAATAAAACAGTTGATAGCCCAAGAAGAACTCAAAGGCACAAGACGACATGGCAAGACCAGAAAGATAGATCCCTCAAAAGCGCAAAACCTAGACTTTGAATTTCTTGCCTACAGAGACACTCTTTTCAGAACGACTGCGGTTTCAAATCCAAAGCTCTACAAAGAACGTGACATAACACGTCCAGCTTACGATCCCTTAAAAGTAATTTCTATTCGTCTAGCGAAGATACTCATTAATTTGGCAGAAGCGAAGGAAGAAGTCTTTGATCCTTTCTGTGGTCAAGGCACAATTTTACAGGAGGCAGTACTCTTGGGATATCTGGCTATAGGTGTAGATAAAACAGAGGCAGACGCGCGAAAAAATTTAGAGTGGCTGGAGCAAAAACACCAAAAAGTGAAAGGAAGATGGCAAGTATTCAGAGGTGACGCGACAGATCTTCGTCAGTTTAAAGTTATAGAAACCGTAGTCACAGAGCCATATCTAGGTCCCTTCCATCATGGTCTTCCCTCAGTGCAAGAAGCAGAGCAAATAGCGGATGACCTAAGAATTTTGTACAGAAAGACGTTAATGGAATTAGCGAAAAAAGTTACAGGTAAAGTCATTATTATTTTCCCAGAATTAAAAACACGAACAGGAGACATTGTTTCTTTAGACATAGATACGATTATAGTTCGCTCAGGATTTAAATTTACACCCATACTCTCCAGCCTACAAAATCCGATCCCCTATATAGACAAAAAAGACAAGATCAATAGATATATTTACATTCTAGAAAAAAATGAAAAGAAAGTCTAATACAAAACGCCTTTGCGAAGCATATCTCTGTTGACGTCTTCTTTTCTCGGATCACTGCGGAACATACCTTTGAATTTTGACATGAGACGTGGATCTTCATAAGAAGCGTCAATGACAGCGGCGGCGATCTTTTTGAACTCTATAGCGACATCAGTATTAGGTTTATACAGCGTTAAAGGAGTAGTTTCAGCGACAGATTCTAGCATGTTAATATGGTCAGGAAGCACACCTATGACTGGCACACCACAGCTTTCCTCAATCTCTGCTACGCTTAATTCAAAGCTTTTATTTCTCACTTTGTTTAATATAATACCCATGATTGGTGTTCGCTTTTGTCTTGCGACTTTGACTGCGTGCATCGTCGTGCTCAGGGTTGGAAAATCAGGATTAGTAACAACAATCAATTGATCAGCGGCTAGCATCACTGCTCGTAATTCATCATTCAAGTTGGGAGAAGAATCCAGTAAGACAATATCATAATAGCTTTTTAGCTTCTTGACTTTTTCTCGTAGGGCATACATGTTGACTTTCTCATTGAGCAGGCTTCCAGGAACGATGTGGAGATTTTTGTCGTATTCATGAATAGCGTCGCCAATATCTACTTTATTACTCAAAACATCATGTAGAGTTACAGAAGGTTGCGTCAATCCAAAGTGTAATCCTAAATTAGGAGCGGAAAAATTAGCGTCGACAATAACAACATTTTTACCAAACTCTTGAGCCAGAGCTGCGCCTATATTCGCGGTAACCGATGTTTTCCCTACACCACCTTTAATAGAAATAACTCCAATAATCTTGCTTTCCTTACTCAATTTTATACACCTCTTGTAATCCCTTGAGTAAATCATCTTTTGAAGTCTTATTAATCTTTCGACTCGTTTGAGGCGCTTGCTTTGGTGCTGTTGGAGCCGGTTTCTCTCGTTCTCTGACAGTATAATGGCTGCTAAAGTCGTTTTCTCCTACTTTATTTCTGGCTTCTTGTGATCGTGGCGTGAAAACAAATCGTTCTTGTTGTAGTTTAGTCGTCTTTCCTAAAGTCTCTGGGAATAATTTCTTCATGTCTACAACAGAAACAGTTTTATTATCTTTGGCAATGTCTTTCTTTACTTGCTCCATGCGTTCATAAGTAAATTTCTTAGGATGTACTTGGATATTTTTATCTTGTAATTCCTTCGCGGTTTCAGGGAATTGATGGGCGAATTCTTTGTCTTTAGGATCAACCTGTTTATGCTGCAGCGTATCGCCTTTTTTGAGTTTATTGAGAACTTCAGCGCTGACATACCCTTGAAGCTTGTCAAGCACTTGCGGATCTTTCACCATAATTTTTCGAGGTCGTTTGTTTATATATAAATGCTTCGTTGCCCTTCGTCGTTCGCGTAAAATATAGCTAACAACAAAGAAAAGTAATGCTAAAATCAAGAGAGTCAAGGTTATATTTTTGAAAGTAATGCCTCCTTGTTGTCCACCAACAGCCGCGCCAGTTAATGCGTTAGAAGATGTTGTCGTTCGCGGTTGTTGCGCTATAGGTGCTCCCTGAGAGGGTGATGGATTTGATTGCGGAGTTTGTTTTGGTTGTGGTGAATTGCCGACGACAGTTGTTCCAGGAGCGGCGTTACGTAAAGCGCCTGGTCCACTATCTGAGCCACCATTAGAACCTCCACCACCAGAACTCGATCCACCAGGATTTCGTACAGTAAAGGATTGTGAATTGTCTGATGCAGTATGATCGCTCGTGTCGTTTGTTTCCCAAAGAACAGTTGCTTCTCCACTAACAAGTGCGTTGATAGTAAACGAATAAATATCGCTTTCATTAACTACTGAAGGAGAAATACTAGTGCCGTTGGAAAACGTAACAAGGCTAGTGACTAGAGCAACCTGCCGGTTATCAGTAACGGTCGCATTGCAAACAACATCTTCTCCAACAATGCTTGGATCTGGGGCACACGAACCAACAGTAATAACAGGTGATTCAGTATCAGGCGATAATATAACAGTAAAATTCTGATCATTGTTGTAAGAAACATTGTTGCTGGTATCATTCGCAATCCAGAGAACCATGGCTACATCTAACGCGGAACCATTGACGGTAAAGCTGTAAATATCACTTACATTGCTAACACTTGCTTCAAGCATAAGACCATTGCCAAGAGTCACGTTTGCTAATACTGTATCCATTTGCACGTCATCAGTAATCGTTGCGTTGCAAAAAACATTTTCTCCTAAGAAAGAAGGATCGGGCGTGCAGATATCAGGTATAATGATAGGAGCGTCAATATCACTAGGAGGTTGAATTTCAAAAGTACCTGAAGTAGTGTCATTGATATTATTGCTTGTATCATTCGTTATCCACAAGAGAGTGCTCATACCTACACCAAGTGTAGAAGTATTCATAGTAAAGCTATAGACATCACTCACATTAGTTACTGCTGGTTGAAATTCAGTTCCAGTAAACGAAGTAACATTGACAAAAACACTCTCTACTTGTCGATCATCAGTTACAGTGGATGTGCAAGTAATGTCTTGTCCTAAAATACTAGGATTAGGTGAACAAAGACCTAAATTTACGGAAGGAGGAGTTACATCAGGTCCTTGATTAATCGTGAAGGATTGTGACTCGCTAGCGTTTAAATTATTGCTCGTGTCATTGGCCCTCCAAGTAGCAACCATGGTTCCAACAAGAGAAACATTAACGGTAAAGCTGTAGGAAGATCCAGTATTGATGGTTTGCAATTCCATAAGAGTTCCATTGGCGAGGGTAAGGTTAACGAAAACAGTATCCACTTGCACATTGTCTATGATAGTGGCATTGCAAGTCACATCTTCTCCTTCTATGCTTGGATCAGGAGTGCAGATATCTAGAATGACACTAGGTTCGAGAGTATCTGGAGCACTGGCAACAGTAAAGGTTTGATTGGTATCACTAACCTGATTATCACTCGTGTCATTAGCAAACCATTGAACTATGTGAGCTCCCAAGAGAGACGTATTAATCGTAAAGGTATAAATATCACTGACATTAGAAACTAAAGGACTTGCGAGACTTCCATTAGAGAGATTGATTAAAGCACTAACAGTGTCTATCTGTAAGTTATCAGTGATTGTTGCATTACAAGTGACAAACTCTCCAAGTAAACTAGGATCTGGAAGACAAGCATCAGAAATAATGCTAGGTGCTGTGGTGTCTTGTACAGTGATAAAGAAGGTGCTAAAGTTTGAAGTAAAGTTTTGAGTAGTCGGATAGAAACTTGTAAGATTATAGATGCCTAGGACAGCGTAAGTAGTCAAATTGTTCAAAGGAGAAGTTCCTTGATTGGTCAAGATGCCATCTTGGAAGAGTTGAATAATTCCTTCGCCAGAAAGGAGTTCCGTAGTGACGTTTACTTGATTATTGATAGGCACAATGACAGAGCTTTGACTACCATCAAGCAAGAGGGACAGAGATGCTTCAGCAGGAAGAACAGTATAACTCGTCAACGAAGTTTGGTTTTCATTGCCACTAGTGTCATTAGCAAACCAAGTGTAATTATGATCTCCAGTCGCTAATCCTGTAATATTGAAAGCATAGACAGTTCCTAATGTGGTAATCGCATTGTCTGCTGAAGAATAATTGACTCCATCGAAAGTGATGAAGACAGTATCAATAGCGATATTGTCAGTCCAAGTGCTATTGAAAGCATAATACTGACCGCTATTATAAGTTGTGCCATTCAAAGGATCTTCAGTAAGAGCGCTAAAGAGAGGAGCAGTAGTATCAGGATCAGCGTCTACACTAAATGATCCACTCATGCTGTCATTCAAATTATTACTAGTATCGTTGGCGAGAATAGTGAAAGTATAATTGCCGATCAAAGGAGAGATATAAGAAAGATTGTAAAATGCAAGAGTAGTATTGGAAAGTCCAGCAAGTGTTGTGCTGTTATCAGGTAGAGTAATGTTGGCAACCACGCTATCGAGTTGTGTGCCATCAGTAACACTAACATTTATGTCTACAGAAGTAGATAAAGTAAAATTACCGTTGCTAGGAGAAACTACGCTGACATTAGGTGCTCCAACATCCGCGTATTGAAGAGTCACATTCATCACTTGCGGAGTTAAATCATTGTCTTCTGCGGTCAGAGTAAGTAAAAACTGGAAGTATAAATTGTTGCTGACATTTAAGCTAGATCCTGTTGTGCTATAAGTGCCATCACTGCAATCGCTTACTGCGCAGGAGCGTACAGTCATGGTATAGTTTGTTGTTGAATTGATCGCTGTTAATCCAGCGACGTTGCCATTGCCGCCATTGAAATTACTACCATTTACTTTGCTCCAATTCAATCCACTATCAGTAGATTTCCAGACATCTTCATCGCTTTCTATGATATAAAAGGAATTGCGATAATCTATAGTAGCGCGAGTGACATGCTGACCTTCTCCATTATAATCAGTTCTTATTTTCGTCCAGTTGAATCCACTATTAGTTGATTGCCAAATATCATCGTCATCTTCTATGGCGTAGAGGAAATCAGAAGAGTCAATAACTACATAACTCACGTCGCTGTTTTCTGCGCCATTCAGATCATCCGCTATAAACTTCCAGCTGATGCCGTCAGTGCTAGTCCAGACATCTTCATTCACATCGACAGCAAAAAGTGTATTAGATCTGTTAATAAGCAGACCTTTAACGTTGCCATTGCCGCCATTGAAATCACTACCATTTACTTTGCTCCAGTTCAATCCACTATCTGTAGATTTCCAGACATCTTCATCGCTTTCAATTAAATACAAGTTGTTGTTCAAGTCAGCGGCTGCGCGTTCCACGCGTTGTGCTTCGCCATTGTAGTCATCATTGACTTTCGTCCAGTTTAATCCGCGATTGGTTGATTGCCAAACATCATCATCGTCTTCAATAGAATAGAAGTTTTGTGCGGAGTCGGTAAAGAAAAATAAACTATCATCGCCTCCATCTCCGCTATTGTAATCAACAGCAATGCGATTCCAAGAGATACCATCACGTGAAGTCCAGACATCATCCTGGAAATCAACGACAACAAGCAAAGGCTCGCTAATAAGATTGGCGGTGACAACAAGATTTTGCCATTGGCTTAAATCTCCTCCGTTAAAGACTTGACTCGTGTAATTACCAGTAACGTTACTGATGCTTAATTGTAAATAAGAGCCTGTAGTATTATATTCAGTGAGTGTATAATTCCCTTGGTCAAAATTGTTTTGGGTAACGACAGTAAATTCAAAAGCAGAGACCATGCCTAGCAGAAGTAATCCCAAAAATATCCAAGTCACCTCTTTTCTAGTCATCACGGTTCTATCATCACCTGTTTTCTGGTCCTACTACAGTTCCATAGTTTTAAAAAGGATTCGACGTCGTCGCCAAAAGGTCCAGGCACTAGCAAAACAGTGCGTCCTAATTGTGCAATATGATAGTCTTTTACAATGCCTGATTTCCCATCACGCCCTTTCAAAGCGTAATAAAATCTAATTTTATCAGAATTGGACAAATGCGTCAAAGAATAGGTAAAGAGGGTACGGTCTAAGTAATGGCTGCTACTATGTCCCATGAAAGTTATTTAACAAAAACACTATTTAAAGCTTTTGAATCAAAGAAGCATAACAAAAAAGAAGAAAATAATCTTAAAAGAAAAATAATTAACTAAAAAAGACAATTAAAAGAGATATGTTAAATAGATTAACAAAAAAACAAGATAGAAAACACAAAAGAAAGCTTTAAAAACCCCTGCCCATAAGCCCACATCACTATGGGTCGTATCAAAACACAATTAATTAAACGCACCGCCAGAAAGCTCTTTACCAAATATCCAGGTCAGGCAAAGGTCAATTTTGACGAAAATAAGCCCATGGTTACCAATCTGCTGGTAAATCCAAATAAGAAGATGCGGAACATTATCGCTGGATACTTATCTCGATTGGTCAGGCAACAGGAACAAAGCGCTAAGCCAAAGCCAAAATTTACTGCCCAAAGATCACTTAGACCAGGATATCGTACTTCTCGACCACGATAAAGCTTATATCTAATAACGCCTTTTAGAACACTAGACACTTTAGGACACGACGGTGACTGAAAAAGAGAGAGGCGCGGAAAGCATAACATCGACCAAAGACGACCATGTTATTTTTATAGGAAGCAAGCCCTTGATGAACTATGTCACAGGCGTCGTCATGCAGTTCACAACCCATAACGCTCCTGAAGTAGCCATTAAAGCTCGTGGGAAGTTTATCTCCAAAGCAGTCGATATTACCGAAGTAGCCATGAAGAGGTTTCTCGACAATCAAATCCATGTTCGTGATATCAAGATTAATTCTGAAGAGTTTACCAATGAGGAAGGAAGATTAATTCGAGTAAGCACTATTGAGTTGTTCTTGAAGAAAAAATAAATCATAAACTATATAAAAATAAAAAATGTACCAGCTAGATGAAAGAAAAAGAGTTCCAGCAAAGTATAAGGAAAAACAAATATCAAGTATTTCTCCTCATCTCTCCAATCACAAGACCTTTAAGTTTTGCAAGTCATGTCTGGATAGTAACAGGAAATAGGGGAAAAATGAACAGATGGGAGGTATGGCAATTTAAAGGGAAATGCAAAACAAGTTTTGGGCATGTCCATAAAAATCTTTTTGACCTATTGGTGGGTATGAAGAAATATCCTTTCGGTAAATCAAGATTTGAAAGTAAACTATTGGGTAAGATCGAAGGAGCTAAAAATTCTCTAGCTAAAAAAATAGTTGATTTCATAGAAAAAAATGCTGGAAAATATAAATATGCGTATAAATACCGTTATGTTCCTGGTCCAAATAGTAATTCATTTGTTCAGTGGATTTTAGACGAATTTCCAGAATCAAGGCTTAAATTGCCTCAACACGCTATAGGAAAGAATTACAAGTAAACTATATAAAGAAAAGAAAATCATTTTTAAAAAAAGAGGTGACAAGTGGCTAGTGTCTTTGTTGAATTAGGGATTATGCTGGTAGTTGCTTCTCTCTTAGGGTTAGCTTTTCGCGCTATCAAACAACCTCTAATACTCGCCTACATAACAACAGGTCTGCTCATAGCGCATTATTCCGCGAATCTTATAGCTGGAGATGATTACGTATCGCTTGCGCAGGTAGGAGTAGCGTTATTGCTGTTTATTGTCGGCCTCAATATGGATCTTCGCATCTTGAAAGAAGTAGGGAAGACTTCACTCATTGTAGGCGTTGGTCAAGTCACATTCGCTGGTCTGTTAGGATATCTTCTCATTAGGTGGCTAGGATTTAATGTTGTCTCTTCATGGTATTTGGCTATCGCTCTAACATTTAGTAGCACTATCATTATAGTAAAGTTACTCACAGACAAAAACACTTTAGATGCGTTATATGGAAAAATTGCTGTAGGTATCTTGCTCGTCCAGGATTTTATAGCTATTCTATTAATGATTATCCTTGTTGCTTTCGATGAAGGGAATGTAAGCACACTAGTCTTTGTTTCACTCTTGATAAAAGGAATATTATTGTTTATCATTGCTTATCTAGGTCATAAAATCTTCAAAAGGTATTTTGATGTTATCGCGCGATCACAAGAATTGTTATTTATTATAGCGTTGGCCTGGTGTTTTGTCATGGCTTTAATCGCGGAGGGATTCCATCTCTCCATTGAAATTGGCGCGTTTTTGGCGGGCATTAGTCTAGCGAGTCTTCCGATAAACACAGACATAGCGAGCAAAGTCAAGCCCCTGCGTGATTTCTTTATTATCATCTTTTTTGTAGTCTTAGGAGCGCAGTTAACCTTTACAGGAATCTCCTCATTAATAGTTCCAGCAATTATTCTTTCGCTTTTTATTTTGATAGGAAATCCTCTCGTTGTTCTTGTTTTGATGGGATTATTAGGATACAGGACTAGAACGAGTTTTTTGACAGGTTTAATTGTCGCGCAAATTAGCGAGTTCTCCTTGATTATGATCGCTCTTGGCGTAAAGCTAGGTCACATCTCACAGGAAATTCTAAGCTTGACAACCATCGTGGGTATTATCACAATAGCAGGTTCAGCGTATATGATTACTTACGGAGACAAATTATTGACCATCTGCGCTCCTTTCTTAAAATGGTGCGAAAGAAAGAATGTGCGAGAACGCAAGCTCAGACTCCACGGCAGAGAAAAACATCATGATATTATCTTGGTTGGTTATCACCACATCGGTTATCACGTTTTCAAGCATTTACAGGAGCAAAAAATTAATTTTTTAGTCGTCGATTATAACCCGCAGGTTATTAAAAATATGATGGAAAGAAATATTCCTTGTATCTATGGGGATATCGCTGATGATGAAATCTTGCGGGAAATAAAAAAATGTAAGCCGAAAACCATTATCTCTACCATTCATCTCTTCGATGATAACATGCTTATAACAAAAATGTTCAAAAAAGAAAATAAAAAGACCATTATCTACGCGACAGCAAAAACCATTCAGGAAGCGCTGGCGTTATACAAGCAGGGAGCGGATTATGTATTAGTCCCTCATATGTTAGGTGGAGAACATGTCGCGAATTTGCTCAAGCAGAAAGCCACGGATAAAAAGCGCCTCAAGATTTTAAAGAAGAAACACATTCAACATTTGTTGACAATTCATAAAAATCACAAGATCTAGAAAAGAGTATACTGAACATTATCAGGACCATATTTTACAAGCACATATAAAGCCGCAATGCCCTGTAGAACATAATAGGCTGTTAACAATCTTTTAGAAGTTTTGTTTTTGCTGAACAGCGAAAAAAGATTGGGTTTTTTCTCGCATTCACGCAGTACAGAGATAGTTGGACCAACAAAAGGCAATATTTCCAGAGGACTAAATCTAGACGCTCGAGAGTCTGCCGAAGCTACTTCTTCTTCCAAAGTCATAAAAAGCAGAATCAAAAGAAGTTTATAAAGCTTGTTCACTACTTTACTAAGAAAAAAAGTGCCTCCGGAGTGATTTGAACACTCGACAACTGCCTTATGAAAGCAGTGCTCTACCAGGCTGAGCTACGGAGGCTTAAGAAAGACGTTTCTATTGCTCTTTTAAAAGTTTCCGAATAGCCGCTAATGTCTCAATTGCTTCATCTTTGGCATAGCCGCCTTGTGACTTCCACAGTTGCAAGCCGTCACGCAAATAACGAGGAATAACATGAAAGTGCAGATGATCAATCACTTGTCCGCCTGCTTTATTGACGTTCTC
>CAYMIM010000018.1:0-22760 GCA_964390715.1 Candidatus Woesearchaeota archaeon
TACATTTTTTGATCTTTATTGCGAAGTTACTAGTAAGCATAGACGTGTTTCAGTTAATCATGTTCAGGATGCCTATGACAAACTCGCCTCAGCAGATGCAACTGACACCATCGTTCAGCAAGTTATGCGAACAGGCGTTGCGCCACGAAAAAAAGTCTTAACTCAAGTATATTCACACTTGCTAAAAAAAGGAGAATTTATGCGCATGGAAGAACTAGCAGCAAAAACTTCCACAACTCCACGATTTGATGATGCGGTAGTCGATACAACAGCAAGATCCATGGTAGCTAGCGACGGAAGACATACGCATGCGAGTGTTCAACTGGCAGAATCTTTAGAACCCTTCGTTAAATTCGCAAAGTTAGTTCATCAAGCGGGCAGTGCTATTGCAGAAGAACATATAGAAAGAGCATGTGAATTATATCTTAAAGATTCTATAAGAGAAGAAGAGAGAGGTTTAGAAGGAAGAATTGGAGTAGTAGATAGACTTTATACTAAACTTGGAGTAAAGCCGTCAGAAGCAATAACAGCATTAAAAATTGAAAGAAGGATTGAAGAATTAAAAGCTGTGCTTGTAGAACTAGAAGGAAAATACACCAAAAACACAGGTATGAGGTATATAACACCTCTTGAACCAGTAAAAGGAAGAAATTTAAGTGAATGGCGACAATATTCAAAAGCAGCAACAAACGCAGTTCAAAAACATATCAAAGACTTACAGACAATACGTAAAGCACACCCAGCTTGCTCTATAGGTCAACATCTACAGACAACTGCAACAGACTCTAGATTCATTCAAGAAACATACGCCGCATGTTTAGAGACTTTCTTAACACAATGTTTAATGGACGAAGAAACTGTGAATCTACCACAACTCATTGACGCTGTAGGTATACCTATAAATGAAAATGCTATATGTGAAGCGTTAATAGATCACATCATTCGAAATTCTGAAAAACAAGATGCCAGAAAAGTATTGAAAAATGCACAAAAAGCAGGATTAACCGTCATATTAAATGATAAAAAAATTGACGAGATAGGAAAAAAGATACTTGTGCGGTCTTCTTATCGTAGGGACATAGAGGGCATTAAATATCTTAAAGATCTTATTGGAGAAAAAGTATTCCCTCCGAATCTTCAGGAAGCAGTGCAAGTAAAAAGTATGTTCGAGTTAGGAATAAATGGAAATATTGAGAACTATGACGCATTACAATCAGTATTGTCTATAAAACGACCACCGACTGCTGGCGAAGCACAAACAATCAGAAATAAAATTATTCAATTACTAGCTGGGGGAGGAGAACGGGAAAGGAAGAATGCTGGTGATATTCAACAGAGAGCAGGTATTTCTCTTACAGCTACGCCTTCAGAATTAGAAGCCATGGTGAATAGATATTTCGCAGTTGTACCTCATGCGGCGCATCCAACATTAATAGCAAAAACTTTTAATGCAACACTTAATCCGGAACAAATACAAAAGAGATACAAGGCTCTATTGGTAGACAAAACAATCGCAGATCAAAGAGAAGTTTATGATCTCACACAAAAATTAGGAGTAGTAAGTAAACTACACAAAGATACTGGGGTAGTTCTTGATAGAGAATTTATGATAGCGCGAGTAGATAGTGCTCCTAATTCTGACAAAGGAGCGCTTGTTCAAGGATTTGGAGACATTTTTGGATTTAGATACGAACCTGCAGACTTACAACAAAGATGCAAAACAGAAATGGAAAAAATTAAAGATGATGCGGGTAAATACAAACAACTAGCATGGGGATATATACGTGCGATGTTAGAAACACATGATGTTGCTCCGGAAAAAGACATAGCAACAAGCATATATGCTGCATCAGTCGAGAGATTGGCGGATATAGTTAGTTATGGTAGAAGACATTATTATGATAATGAAGAATCAACACATTTGCCTAAAATTGTTAGAAGATTGAGAGAATTAAACGTGCCAGCAGAAGATAGTCTAGCAACACGAGTAAAAGAAATGGGGTTAAAAGAGTATGGTCTGCATAATGCGCGACTTATTGAATGTATCTATAAACTCCAGCGCGATTATCAGCGAGCAGATATTCTTACACCAACAGAAATCGCAAAAATAACAAAAGTTATAGACGCAGACTTTAAATGTAGTAACGCTTCGAATAATACTACATATTTTACAAATGTAAGGGATCTTTCCTTCGTGTATGCGCAAGCAAACAAGCAAATACAAGCAAATGAAAATGCAACACGAATTTACACGCAACAACTCGACAATAGATTTCCATTGTACGCATATTGTACCCTGACAGGTGCTCGACCAAACATAGGTACTGCAGAATTAGCAGCATTAAAACAAGAGATTGAGGATAGATTAAGACAAGCCGCAAAATTTAGAACAGATCAAAGAGAGAAATTTGTAGAGATGATAAATGGTTGGGAAGGAGCAGCATAAAATGCCTCAGATGGGAATGAGTTTAGGAATGCATCAGGAGCAGCGTCTAGAGCAACGTCTAGAGCTACGACAAATGTTAGCGCCAGCAGAGCTAGGTGTTGCTCCATTCAGAACAAGCGGAGAAGAATTACAAATATCAGAATATGATATACTCAAAAAACTCTTAGGAGTTATAGAAAGAGGAGAATTTTTTGATCCAATACATTTTGGTTTAGAAACCAATAGAGCAATATTCACTAATCCATTACAAGCAAGATTAGGAAAGTTAGCGGGCAATCTTACTGCGTTAATGAAATTATATGAAGGTGATGAAGTACTAACAAGAAGAATACTTACAGCTCTTGGTACACAAAAAGAACCAGACAAAAAAGATACGCCTGGAAGAATAGCGGATGCTTGGGCGACAGTAACACAACATAGTGTTTTTAGTGAAGAGCAAAAACAAAAAGATATTCTTGGATTTATAGAACATCTTGGTAATCAAGAAGCGGATATAGCAAGCGGTATAGCGGTTGTAGCCCAAGCAAGTAAGGTAGATAAACAACCAGCGCTAGTAAGAGCATCACTAGAACAAGTTACACACTACGCAGAACAAGACAAACGATTAGTTCCATTCGCGCAAAGAATTCTAGCCCCTGTCTTCCGTTCCCTGCAAGGAGCAAGCCCATTAACAAGAAAAGAAGCAAAAGAATTGTACGAAAGTGTTGTAGACAATCTATTCATGTTAGATAGAACACTCAACATCCCTGGAGGCATAGAAAAAATAGCGGAAGCCATTAGAACTTATGGGCCTCAGAGAGTACTTGAAAGCATCTTACCATTGCCTCTACAAGTTATGGCTGACAGTGTTATAACAGAAGAAGCGACAAGAAATGCTTTTATGAAATTACCAGGCATGGAGACTTTAGCAAATGAAAGAGAAGTACAACGAAGAGTCTATACAGGTTTAGCGCTCATAGAAACAGTACCAGAACAAGAGCGTATCTTAGCGCATATAGTTGAACATGCTAAAGATGTTAAAGGGTTTGGAAGAATTACTGCGGCATTAGAACAAGTGTATAAAGATCGAGATTTCGCTTATCCTTTCCAAGTAACAGAAGAGCAAGAAATAGTAAGACATTTACGAGCACATTTAGTAGACAAAAGCATCAGAAGATTAAAATTTGATTCAGATACTTTAGAAACTTATATAGAAAGAATAGAAAAAGACGAACGATTTGGTAAGATTAGTAACATAATAACTACCTTAGCGGGATATTCCTATCATCAAGATAAACAAAGAATAGATTTATTGCGGGAAATAGCAACAGCAGAATTAGCGGGTAAATTTCAGGAATGGAAATATAGTCATGACTTAGCGGATATACAGCTGCAACCTATCGGAGGAATAAAAGATGAACAAGCAGTTGCGGCATGGAAAGAAAGAAGCAGAGTAACAAGAATTGTAGGAGAGTTAAACTCTTTAGATGCTCATATTCAAGCAGTAAAAAAAACAACAGAGAAATTACAAGAAACCTATAAAGGATATTATAATCAAGATTGTACAGTAGAGAGTCTTGCAGAATTAGAAAGAAGTATAGTAACAAATGAGACACAGCTGAAAGAAGAAGGTCTTTCAAAAGCAGCGCGAAGAGAGTTAGGATATAAAACAAGTAAACTCAGAGAACAAGTGGACTATGCGAAGTTAGTTTTAGTGGCGAAAGATTTAGACCAAGAGAAATATGCGGAATTCTTAGAACATGCGGAAACCTTAGCAAGAAAGCGAACAAATCACCCTTTGTATGATTCGGCGGTCTGGATGAGAGAAACATTAGATCAGCCAGTCTATAGAAATGCGAGAAAAATAAAAATGTACAGTACTGATGATTTAGAAGAGTTGTTGAGATTTGGAGAAACGCCAGTGCCACATTGCCAAAACTGGAAACATCACAGGGGAGATGGGTTCAACGATTCACTCTTGAGTTTTGTAGCAGACTCTAACAAGGAAATGTATGTTATAACTAATGGAGATGGTAAACCTATAGCAACTCCAATGACACGATTAGTTGAATATCATGATAATCCGGCTATTGTAATAGAGAATTTTGACGCGACTGAATGGAGCGATGATTATGGTATTGCGCTTCTAGGAAGCGTAGCAGAAAAAGCAGCGGCTTTATGCAAAGCAACAGGAAAACCAGTAAGTGTAGGTAGTAATGACCAAAATCTTATGGCCGCATTTGAATATTTCGGAAAAAAATACGGCGTTGAAGTGTTCGAAGGAGAATTAGATATTTTAGCGGCGCCAAGTAAATGTCCCACTGAATATTTCAACTGTGGACCTGGACATGTAAATAGTGGTGCCCATGTCAGATTTGGATTTACCTATGTGACCATTGGTCAAGAATAATCTCAGTATATTTATTACTTTTCTTTTGGCTCTAAGTCTACAAAAAGGATAAATGAGCCGGGAAAGACTTGGGACAAAAAGTTCAACTTCCTAGTGACCGGTTAATGAGTAGTAATTAAAAGTAAATGAATGTAAGAGTAATGGGGCTCTGTAGAAAGTTCAGTATTTTTGGTCCTGGGAGCCTAATAACTGAGTTTACAAAAAATCTGGAATGACTCCGGGAGCCTTCGCGTGGTTGTTTACATTTTTGAGAAAGTTAGCAAATGATGCGGGATTTTCATTTTAAGGAAACTTTCTACAGAGCCGAGTAATGGGGAAACTATTTATATAAGGCCTATTTCTACGTTCATATGACTGCAGATTATCCTGACTTACTAGAAGAATATTTTGACTTTTGTATGATGCGTGAAGAAGCGAAGATAACAAAGAGGCTAGATCTTTCTCATCTGAAATGGATTTATCCTTCAAAGCTATTGCCAATCATAAATTTCATTAAAAACAATCCAAAAATGGAATTAATACACCCTCGAGAGGCTAACGTAAAGAAGTATGTAGACATAATGTTGTCAGAAAATTCTCGACTCTTACAATCAAAATCTTATTTACACCAAGTTGGTCTTCCTAAAGAACGTAAAGAAGCAAACAACATTATCGAGCGACTCAAATTCTTATGTGAACAGGGCAAAAATCTTGGAGGTCAGTCTGCATTCAGCTATTTTTTAAGCGAAATGATTGATAATATTTATGATCATTCGCAGTTTACACATGCACAGGTGTTTGCACAATTATACGAAAACAAGAAATTTAGTGAAATAGCTATCATTGACGATGGTATTTCTATACAAGGTAGTTATCGCAAAGCAGGTCATAATTTCAGTGATGAACAAGCATTATTGAAGGCACTTGAAGGTATTTCAACAAAAACTCCCGATCGTGGGTTCGGACTTAGAACCAATGTAAGACTCTTTACAGAAGGTCTTAAAGGTTCATTTTTGATCATTTCCGGAGGGGCTGCAGTATATATTACTGAACAAGACAAGAAAGTATTTAAACTACAGCCAACACAATCTTTTCAGGGAACGCTTATTACAGTTCGTTTACCCTATCCCGCAAGCGAGGTAAACATCTATGACTTCATCGAGTAGAACATTAACACTAAGTAAGGTGATGAAAACATTGGCCCTTCGTAGCAATGCTGATCTTCTCTTTGATAGTATTGAAAAAAGTAAACAAAAGCAAGTTATAGTAGATTTTTCCAACATAGACTTTATGAGTCGTTCTTTCGCTCAGCAATATATAATGCGAAAAAAACGCTCATTAAAAAAAATTATAGAAAAAAACATTCCTGAAGACGTAGGAAAGATGTTTGCTCTGGTAAAAAAACCAAAGGCTCCAACAGCATTTAAAGCGAAAGAGTTTGAAGTAATTGAAGTAAGTGCTTAAATTTTACTTTACATCCGTTTAAAGCGTCCTTGTTTAAAATCTTTTTCTGCCTCATCATCCTCTGACGACGCTCTGACATCTCTTCATGCCTTTATAAATGGTTGATTTTCAGTACGTATTTAGCTCAGGCAAGAACATATGAAGAACTTCATGGAACAGTGAAAAATATAGTCGACTTTATTGAGCACGCTGCAAAGGTTCGAGTAAGAATGATTTCTGTAGGTCCTGAAAGGAATCAGACATTATTTAAGAATTAATTTTACATGGTGTTGTTTATAGTGATAGAATGAATATACTGAAAAAGTACCAAAATTAATATATAGTAACGATGCAACTGAAGCGTATGTCCAAAAGAACTGAACAGAAGTTTATTCTTACATTTGTAGGTGCAATAGTTGCAGGATTAGGAGGCATGGTTTATCTAGCTTGTAAAGTGGGAGCAGGTACACTAGTTGTAAGACAGGAGTATTGGAGGCGTACAATTCCCGAAGAAGAATGTTCTCCAGATGAATCTCTTTCTGCAAGATTGGTACAAACTTCACCTGATAATACTCGAGCATTGTACATGAGAGAGCAATTTGCTGGTAAAAATTGGGCTCAATATTTTCTTCTCGCAGATTTTCAAAAAAAGACAACTCATCAATTTGATGTTGGTACATCAGGGGATGAGAGTTATGAATTTAGGGATGCATCTCAAGATTTGAGTAAGGTAGTGTTAAGAGGTAGCGATGGATATTGCTTATTTGATGTTGTAAAAGGTGAGCTAAAGGGCTTGGTAAGAAATGAGACACATCATTGTTCTTTTTCTAAAGCAGAGAGAATAAATGCTAGTGCAGGTTATAAAGGTATGTCAGCAGATGGTGAAAAAATAGTTTTTGATGTATGGAATGCATCGTTCTATGATGGTAGACGAAATAAAGAAGTATATCTTTTAGATGTTGTCAAACAATCACTACAAAACTTGTCTGACCACGAAGCAGATGATAAGGCTGCTGCTGTTTCCCCTGATGGGAAAGTAGTTGCATTTGTATCAAATAGAAATACAGATGTACAGTTATTTGTTTATAATGTAAAAACAAGAGCTCTTAATTCTGTAGGGTGTATAGATGATTCCACTTCTATTGATGATGTTAAGAACGTGAGAATTTTTCCAGGCAATCAAAAAGTGACCTGGGAAGTAAGAGATACTACAAGACAACACATTTTTGACCAAAGGCTAGAAGAGATGGTGAAATAGGAAATGGGGAGATAGGAAATGAGGGGTATATAGCTAAGGCTCAAAAAGTTTACCCCTTTATAAATACCCTTCAAATCAACAGATCACCATTTCCGAATCAAAAGACAGTAGCAACAGCAGAAACCCAACAACGTGCCAGCCAACACCAAGCGGAGTAACGATGTGTGACGCACAAATACAGTTAGATAATGGGTATTACTTGCTTCGTGTAGACTTCGCTCAACCAGTAGGGTATTTTGAAGTAAGTTATAGCTGTAATGCTTAATTTTTTTCTTTTTTTAATTATTAAATGCTCCTCTAATGAACCTGCTGCTAATCCTTTACCATAATGCTTATAATGTTGTTTAGGTCATTATACGACTATGGAACTCGAAGAACTTAGGGCAGGATCAAATGGAGTAATACGATAGAATGCAAAAGAAACTTTACTTTTTTGCACTTTTACTTAGTATATTTTTATTCTTATCTATGCAATCTGCTAGTGCTAGTTTAGCAGTCACAGTTACACCAGAACAGAGACCGTTGTCTGCATACCACGGACAATCTATTCGTACATCTTTTACTATCAGTAATAATAACGTTCTTTGTTCTGTCTCTTGTGATGTAAGTCTAAGAGATAGAAGTTCAAATAGAGTTATTCAATCTTCAAACATTAGGATGAATGCAGGTAGACCAATAGATTACAATGTTGATGTAACAGCCCCAAGTAAAGCATCTGGAGGTATA
The DNA here is from genome assembly GCA_964390715.1 of Candidatus Woesearchaeota archaeon. Lineage (GTDB taxonomy): Archaea > Nanobdellota > Nanobdellia > SCGC-AAA011-G17 > UBA489 > JACOVP01. The sequence goes on from CAYMIM010000018.1 coordinate 8,242, forward strand.
AGCGGACAAACAATTTATAATCTTAATTTTGATTGCATTGAAATATCATCATTAACATGTTGGACGAGCTCAACAGATGAAGCAACTGCTTTAATAACCTTAAACTACGACCTTACACCAGAAGAGAGATCAGCAAAAACATTCATTGATAGCAATAAAGATAGAATAAAGACGAGTTTAGAAAGTATTGAAAAAAAGATATATAATATTAATAGTAAATTCAATGCACTTGCGAGGAATGTTTTGGTAACAGATCTCAAGAGTAAACTGCAATCATTTTCAAATGACTTTTCTTCCGCAAAGAGAAGCTATGATACTATTATGGAATTTTATGATAACCTTGATTTTTTAAGAGCGAGAGATAACTATAATCAAAATCTTCCACCACTTACATCAAATCTTGATGGAAATCTTGACGGGTTGAATAATGATCTTGAAGAGAGGATACGAAGACATAATGAACTTGTCGTATTGCTTTCTAGTGTAGCTTCAGAAGTTACTCAAGCAATAAAATTAGCGAATATCATTGATGATGAGAGTATTAGTACCATAAGCTCGACTTTCGAAAGTCTTTCCATAAGATTTAATGAAGGTAGTTTCCAGAGTTATGATGGTGTTGAAAGTGAATTAAGGTCGATTAGCTCTGATATTGCTGCTTTCATGTAGAGATTAGAAAGTGATGCTGAAAAAATATTTAAAACTGGCAAAGGTTTAGTTGAAAATGAATATGCTAGATTATGCAAAGAAAAATCCTATTGTGAAAAAACATCTCTAAAAGAATCTCGAGAAATGGGTGAATCGCTCTTGCTTATCTGTGATGAGATCAGCAAAAAGATTAAACCTTTCTTTGAAAAGGCTAACACCAAATCGTTACAAGAATATGAAACACAATTGAAAAAGGTAAATATGAATAATGAGAAAAGAAAAGAGAATAATGAAGTTATAGAGAATATGAATGATCTTCTTGATGAATTAGGGAAGACTATCAACCATGATAGCCTTAATATTGAACTTGCTAGTTGTCTGTCTCAAGTTGATAATATACGTAATTTACTCAAGGAAAATAATGAAAATTCTATTGATATCGGTCTGCTTTCAGAATGTAATGCAGCTTTAGATCAAGCTAAGAAGATGAAAGAAGATAAAAAAGGCTTTTTTACAAAAATAAAGAATTTTCTCTTACGATTATGGCCGTTTGATAATGTGCGAATTAAAGATATTGCAGTAATCGAGTTAGGGAAAGTTCCAGAAAAACCGACTGTGATTGATTTGACAACAGAGACAAAAGAATATTATCAAAAAAGCTGTGGAAATAATATTGTAGTAAATATGCCATCAGTACAGATCAATACAGTTAATGATCCTCTTGGTGAGACATTAACGTCTACAAGTATTAAATCAGGGAAAGAACATAAGAGCCAATGTTGCATCTTTGGAGCATGTAACCCTTGTTGTGAAGGTAATGTTTGTAGAGATGATGCACGTTCTTACCCCATCATCTTCTTACATGGGCATTCTTTCTTGTCTTGGAACTCTCCAGAATATTCTTTAGATGCTTTTAATACCATTCAGTCTCAGTTAGCAGATGAAGGATATCTCAGTGCAGGAGTAGTCTTGCCAACATCTAGTATATCTTCTATTGCTGAAGGAGAGTGGGGTAGATCTGGAGCTCCTGTCACCATTAAAGCCACTTACTATTACAATGTCTACGATGAGAATGGAAGACTAATCAATAGACCAAGTAATACTGAATCAATAACAACATACGCCAACCGATTAAAAGATGTTATTGATATAGTTAAACATCATACAGGAAGAAACAAAGTTAACCTTGTAGTCCATTCTATGGGCGGTCTTGTCGCTCGTGAATATATTCGAAACTATGATTCAGCTTCAGTAGACAAACTTATCATGGTTGGCACACCAAATAGAGGGATATCTGAAAATGCTTATCCTCTTTGTTGGACATTTGGTTCAAGTGTGGAATGTAATGATATGAGGGCTGGAAGTTCTTTTTTAAACACATTGAATAATGGAGATGAAACTCCAGGTTCTACGAAATATTATACTATTGGCGGAACAGGATGTTCTACGTCTGGAAACATTGATGGAGATGGTCTAATTCGCTACGAATCTGTAACTTTAAACGGAGCAACAAATGTTCAAGTTAATGGTCGATGTGAAAGTCCTTTAGATATTGGTATGCACACAAAACTTCTTAACCAGAATGCATATCCTAGAACCTATGACTATATTAAGCAATTTTTATCGGGGGAATAAAGATTGTTAATTGGTTAATGTAAATTTATTTAGTTGTTCTCTATGTTCCATAAACAATCTTTTTCAAACTCACCCGCAAGAACGCACAAAGAGGGATCTTTAAGTTGATAGGCTATTGAGTTATAGCAACCTTTTTTTGTAGTATCCCCTTTAATTTTATTACATAATTCTAAATCATTGTTTTTAATGGCAAATTCTCTAAAACAGCTATCAACATTAAGACTCTCTTTCATCTTATTACATATATTAATATCATTGTAAGCCCTTCCATATGATGTATAGCAAGAATCCTCTGTTAACTCGCATATTTCAGGCATCTTTTTCTCAATTGCAAATTTTGTTAAACATATATTTTTTTGAGCTTTAAAGCAAAGATCTTTGTTATTTAGTTTAATTGCTAATGCTGTGTAACAGCCAGTTTTTTCTCCTTCATTTAATTGAGACTCACATATTTCTGGATTGTTCTGTTCTTCAATTACAAATGCTGAACAAGCAACTATATCTTCAGTCTTTTCACAGTCAATATTTCTTATACAATAAGTAAATGCTACACTAGATACAGTTTTACATAATTGGGTGGGATCTTTGCTTTTTTCCAATATTTTTTTATAACATTCATCATCTAATGTAGTTCCTATGGTTTTCTCGCATAGGGGCAAGTCATTCGTAGAAATTGCCACTTTTGCATGACATTCCCCGAGAACATTTCCAAAAAAATCTGGTAGATTATCGCATATAGACTTATCTTTTTTTATTACAGCAATTTGTGAAACGCAATCAGCAATGTCATAATCAATTTCGCCAATTTTAAAGCAATTTTTATGATTTCTACTCTCAACAGCTTTGTTAATCTTTACTTTTCTTTCGCATTCCTCAATTCTTTCTCCAGCTTTCTTGCATAAATTTTCCTTATTTTTCTCAAGTGCTAGATTATAATAACACTCTTCTTTCATATAAGGTCCATATTCACCTGTTTCTATATTGGTACAAGGATCTTTTCCAGATATTTTTTCACATCCATTAATAAAGATAAGAAGAATAAGTAGAGAAAATAGCCATGCTGGGTTTACAGTTATTTTTTTCACATATTCAAGGATTATAAGAACATTAAAAAGGTTCTCATTGACCTCTTTCTTCTTTTATGACTACCACAAACAAATGCCTCATAATGCCCACAAAACTCAGGAATCCTGCGGAGTAGGTTTTGTTTCTAACTTGTATCCAGCTAACTTGATAATTATCAGTATAAGAAGAAGATTATTTTCTCTTGAGAAGCTCTTGGAATCACATAGTGCATGGGCTGTATCATTCCTAAGATTGTCTCCTTCAACTCTTCCTAGAAAGATTTCAATCAGATGAATTAGATCTCGGTCTATGCCGTTGATTTTCTTTAGGAGGTCTATGATGTTTGAAAAGAGTTTCACTCGCATCTCATTCTCTCGTAAGTTAAATGTTGGCACGTTTGCTCCTTCCAACATATCCCTTAAGATTCCTTCTATTTGGAAAACAAGAACATGAAAAGATGAGATAAAGTTCTTATCTGCGTAAGACTTAAATCCAGCCTCGATAATCTCCAACCTTTCTTTCTTGATGTAAGAACACTGTTTTAAGAAATATATAAGCTCTTCATTGAATTTTGGATGTTCTTTCTCAATCATGTCAAAGATTTTAGTCAGTAACATTCCTGTCATCATTTTGTATCCAATCATAAAATTACTAATGGTTTCGAACTCAAGCTTTGCTTCATCTTCTTGAATACTCTTTACACACAGATTACCCCTCATAATTTGAACAGGTATAATATGCTGCAAGACAAACTCACGAGCTTGCACTACAGCACCTTCCTTTATCTTCTCGTAATTCGGAATTAACCCGTTATCAGTGCATAGAATTTCTATAATTTCTTTTGTAGCTCTTTTCTTTAGTCCATTGATGTAATCATCAATAACTTTTGTGGGAACTTTTACTTCTGTTCGTATCTCTTTATACTTGATTTCAGACTGTGCTCCTAGCCCTTGTATTTTCCTCTTTATCATCTCAGCTTCCTTGTCAAAACCACCAAAATCCTGGCATGTTTTCAACGCTTGCTGATAGAATGAGTGAGCAACAAGACCTCCATTAGGATAATGCTTGAGTTTCCAATCGGCTTCTTCTACAAAGGATAATATTAATCTTAATTGAATTGCCTTCACTTGCTTCGAATCAATTATTGTATATATATTTAACAACAATGATAAGAATATTTGTTGCAGATGAAAACTATCATCTACATTGGCACGATAGAAAGCAATGGATTCTTCTAAAATCTGGATGTAATCTGCAAGATTATGAAGAGATTTAAGTTTCTCATTGTTATGGATTATAAATTCTGCAATCTCAAGAATAAATCTTGGTCTTTTGGCATTTAACAGACGAGAAATTATCTCGTTACATTTGTCCATACATTTCTTAATCAGCTCAGCATCATTGATAGACAACGCTATAAGAAGCCCTCTTGTTAAGACATCTGCTAACTCACTATCCCAAGTGTTGTTGAAATAAATATCGCTGGATTCCAGATATGCTTCAACAGCCTTCTTTGCATAGGTAATATCCTTTTTATATTCCCATAAGAAATCTGAATACCGAGCCTTTAGGAGAGCGTTAGGTGTTTGGTCGAATCTCCTCTTGTAATAAGATACAGAATCTTCAGAAAAATCCCTTTCAACATCAGGATATCCAACTTCTCGTCCGTCTTTCGTTTTCCAGATAACCATTGGGTTGAATCTATCCTTTGGATAAGACTGAACAAACAAATCAAAGAGTAAGAGATCCTTTCTAATATCCTCTAATCTCTCATCTTTATTTTTTTCACAAATCTCGAAGGCTTTCTTTAAGGCTTCAGTTCTATTAAATCGAAACTCAGAAGTATCCTTATCAAATAATTCAAGGAGTGCATCCACGTCCAACCCTTCAAATTTAGTCATCTTAGTCAAGAAAACAGAATTAAACTATAAAAATCTATTGAGAAATTATATCTTAACTCTTTCTCATCTCTCACATCATTATCTTCCAACGAAATGACGTGTTCTGCTAGCCTTCCCAGAGCCTAGAGATGAGGCTTGAGAAAGGTCTTACACATCACTTCTCAGTACAGTCTCAGCACACAGAACTTCTCTCTCATCATCAGATGATAAAATGTTCTGATTCGAGACCCTTTATAAAGCGGTAAACTTTTAGGGATATATCTATAACCCAGATAGGAAATGAGCCGGGAAGGATTTGAACCTTCGACCCCCTCCTTGTAAGGGAGGCATCATAACCGCTAGACCACCGGCTCACGAGACATAAGGCTCGCTGTGCGTCTTAAAAGCTTTTCTATACTTTTTGCTTTTGGTAAAGAACATACCAAGATAAGCAGCGATATGCTGTTATATAAATATATATTTTTTTAAAAATCTAGTTCCAGCATCACAGGGCAATGGTCTGAACCCATGACTTTGTTGAGAATCTTAATCTCTTTAACATGTTTTTCTAAGTCTGGCGTGATGCAGAAATAGTCCACTCTCCAGCCGATATTTCTTTGTCGTGCTTGAAAGCGATACGTCCACCATGTGTAATGGCCTTCTTCACCAGGATGTCGTTTCCTAAAAATATCTAGATATCCATGCTGCAAAAATTTGGTCATCCATGCTCGTTCTTCTGGTAAGTAGCCGGCAGTGTTTTCATTTTGCTTGGGATTTTTAAGATCAATCGGTTCATGCGCGATATTGTAGTCGCCGCAAATCACCAGTTTTTTCCCCTGCTTTCTGAGTTGCTCGCAGAAGTGTAATACTTTATCGCAAAACTCTAATTTATATTGCACTCTGTCATGCCCTCGTCCAGAGTTGGGAAAATAAATATTTAACAACACAAAAGATCCATGATCAGTAACTAATACTCTTCCCTCGTCATCAAAATCTTTGAGTTCCATACCACATTGAACATTTTTTGGAGATTGTCGAATAAACGTCGCGACACCCGCGTAGCCTTTCTTCACGCCACAATGCCAATAAGTTGAATAGCCCTCAATCTTTTTGAATTCGTCAGTCATCTGATCAGTATGATATTTCGTTTCCTGTAAGCACAAGACATCTGGCTTTTCCTTCTGTAGCCAAGTCATAAATTGTTTCTTCATGACAGCTCTTATGCCATTCACGTTCCAAGTAATAATTTTCATGGAAAGAAAAAGCGAAAAGAAGTTTAAATAAGTATGCATCAAAAATAACAGCTATGGAAGAATGCCTCTATCCTTAAGCCACAGATACGCGTAAAAGATAATAAGGATGATAATAACTATAATAGTAATATCCATGCTTGACTTTTTTTGTCCTTTTTTATTTAGATTTTGCATATTTCAACCTCTCTAGTTCCATCCATATCTTTTGTAATTCATAATAGGTATTAATTTCGCTCTTTAATAAGTTTATCTCCTCTTCTTGTGTTTTAAACCGGAGGGCAATAGTAACAAAGATCAGCAAAATACCAAGAGCCATGCTTGCAACATCGCGCGATATTCCTCCATAGAAGCTTATCGCCAAGGCAATAATACTCAAAATAATATCGCTGCTTTGTACCATCGAATATCCCTAGGCTCCTAACAATTCTATCTTTTTACCATCGTTTGCCAGGAAAGGTATACGAGAACGATGCATATCCATCAACTGCGAATAACCAGCGTTCACAGTAGCATATATTTTACCCGTGATGTCCTTGACTTCCTCAACGGATTTTCCCACAACTTTTCTTGCTTCATTGAGCTCAATCAAGCTGACTAGCGCGGGAGCGGTATGTTGTAAGTGCTGATAGGCGTATCTGACTTGATCGCTGGTTAAAAGAAGAAGACCATAGGCGTGTTGGCATCGATCCATTAAGTCTCTAGATTCTTGTGCGTAGGTTTCTACTCCTCTTCGGACAGCTTGCAGGCGATTGCCCATGAGCACTTGAAAGCCATTCGCAGTTTGCGTTTTTATAGACTGAATAAGCGCTTTAACAGTCTTCGGTTGTTCTATCGGAATCAGCTCTGCTGGTTTGCAAGCTTCAATTTCTTCAAGCCGTTTCCCCAGGACATCATAATAGGCGAGTAATCGTTCTCGTTCTCCCCCATACAGCGTCGTCATGTTATCCAGTACACTGCTGATATCTCCCAGCACATTAATTTCTTGTTCTACTAGTTGTCGGAGATCTGCTTTGTCTGCTTTTCCCACCCATGAAAAAAATCCAGACCATTTGCCCGTAATTTTATCAATCGCTTGTTTGACTCCTGCTAATGCTTCTTTCTTCTCGCGAAGAGTACTCATATAATGTCGATAGGAATGTTGCCCTAAAGTTACTTCTAATCCGCCATTAAGTGCTGTCATTTTTTCGCCTCCATCTCTCGTTTTGCTTCAGTAAGAATTTCCTGTAAGTTGTATTCTCTTTGCAATCCTCTGAGACGATACGCTGCTGATCCAACTTGGAAAGAATCGACATGAATCTCCAGGCTTTGCTGATGATACGTGTCTACCAGATGTGGTTTGCTGTCATACCGTCGAATGCGATACCTATCATCGTTGTTCACACAGCTATGCAGGAGATAGCCTGCGCCAAAAAGTGCAACATAAAATTTCAATCGTAGTAATTTTTTGATAATTCCCATGTTATTTCCCTCCAGAAATAGTTCCCAGTTTTTCTTTGGCCTCGTAGTAGCAGTGTTCTACTTCACCGCTTAATTCCTGATACAAGGTTTGTCCGCCTCTGAAAATGTCTTTGAGAAGGGGAGGACCACGTTGCGGAGCGCGAAGCTCTTTTCTAGGAAAAAGAAGGTCTGGTGATGGTTCACGTGGATAACGATTGCTATACAGCTGTAAAAAATCAAGAAGTTGTTGTTCAGCAGAAACAGGTTCTACTACAGGAAGAATAATAGGCGACGAAGTAGGTTGTGACGCTGACTTTTGTTGTTCTATAGGAGCCACAGGCAGAGGCACAGTTGTGAGTGATGGAGTCGCAGGAATAGGTGTTTTTTCTCGACAACCATGCCCCGAGCAATAGCCTAAGGCGAAGATGCTCGTTAAGCCGATGAGGTAAACTCTTTTTGGTAGCATGCCTGGAGAGAAGATGTTAGTTTAAAAGTAATTTGCGTAGAAAAAACCGGAAAAGCGGAAGACAACATCGAAACAGTTACGAACGCAAGGAAATAATTTCGAAAAAAGAAGAAAAAAACAAGAATATTCCGGCAAATCCGCAACAAAAGTTTTATATGGATGGAGAAAAGTGATAGGGTCATGGATTTCAAAAAAATTCTCGCTACGTGCAAACCAACAAGGGAAGAGGAAATGCATTTGCAAAACGTAGTCAGAGGCGTGCTCAACAAAATAAAAATTCCAGGCGCGACCCCTATGCTCGGTGGTTCAGGAGCGAAAAACACTTGGCTCAAAGGAACGCATGATATTGACATCTACGTGAAGTTCAATGTGAAAAAATATGCGCGCAAGACAGACCAACTCGCGGACATCTTGGGAAAAGTAGTCAAAAAGCGATTTAGAAAAGTAGATCATCTCCATGGCTCTCGCGATTATTATCAAATAAATATTCACCCTTATACTATCGAAATAGTTCCCATTTTAGATATCAAGAAAGCAGCGGAAGCGAAAAACATCACCGACTTTTCACATTTGCATGTCAAGTATGTCCAGAAGCACAAAAAACTAGCGGATGATATTCGACTGGCGAAATTATTCGCCAAGGCTCAGGGAGTGTATGGCGCGGAAAGTTATATCCAGGGATTTTCTGGCTACGTCATGGAATTATTAGTCATTCACTATGGTTCCTTCATGAAGATGATTCGCGCTGTAGCCAAGTGGAAAGAAACAACAACCATCGGCGATAAAAGAGAGGCGGAAGAATTGAACGCGGCGAAAAAAGTTTCACCTTTAATCTTGATTGATCCAGTCCAGCCAGAGAGAAATGCGGCGGCGGCGTTGTCAGAAGAAAAATATCAGCAATTTATCAAAGCCTGTCAAAAATTCCTCAAGCGTCCAGCAGAAAAATATTTCGAAGAGGAAGACATTAATTGGGAAAGAGTAAAGAAAAAAGGAAAAATCCTCTATTGCTCAGTCACTCCACTCAAAGACAAGAAAGATGTCGCTGGCGCGAAACTCCTCAAGGCGTTTGAATATGTAAAGCAGGAACTGGAACGACTCGGTTTTAAAATAATCACGGCGGGCTGGCAGTATGGCGCGGATGCGTTCTTCTATTTCGTCGTGGACAAAAAACCCCTGACAGCTACCATGTTGAGACAAGGTCCTCCTCTCAAGTTGGAAGAAGCGGCTCTCCATTTCAAGAAGCGACATAAAAAAATAAAGACAAAAGATGGTCGATTATACGCGGAAGTCCCTCGTCAGTTTACGCATGTTGAAGACGCTCTCAAAATGCTCCTAAGTTCAGAAAACGTCATAGACCGCGTCCAGAACGTCTCTTTCAGCGTTTTATAAAGTTAAGAATATTTATAAAGTGACAATTTATACAGTTTTTACATGAACATTGCGATCACGCCTTTAGAGCGACGATTAGCGGCGGCAGGATGGGTTAGAGTGGGTTTTTTTAAAAAAGAAGAAGAATCTTCACCTTTAAATGGAAATTTGGCTAATTTTCTGAAAGAATGTACAAAAAATCATATTCCCAAACTTACTGAAAGAGATCCAGATCTACAAGCGGAAGGTCTACAACCTATCGTTAGTGTATATGTGCCCCCATTCTATGAAGAACGTGTTCGACATATTACAAAAAAATATTGTCTAAAAGTATTATAAATAAACCGATAACATGAAAAAAAGTTTAGATATTCTATTAGAAGGACTTTGTGGACCTAATCTATCTCTTGCTAGAGAACATTTTAATAAAAATCAGCCAGAATCAATAAGGGTTAGAAGTGTCTGTGAGTCTCTGGACGGACTCCTGCAACTTACTGAACTTGTACCTCATGAGAAAATACTTCAACTCTATAGCGCAGTAGGGGAATGTGTTTATGTTTTAGCTACTAGTCAGCCAACAAATACTGTCGTAGCGATTGAACCGCGTAAAGTAAGGGCAAACAACGCTCAAAAAATTTTTGAGCACTTAAAAAATGCAAGTCTTATTGTTGGAGACGCAAAGCACCCAGCAACTAAACACCTAAGTGAGTTTGATAAAGCATTTTACATAGATCACTTTGATGGTCCAGATATACTTACAACATTTAGATATTTAGACGGGCAAAAGAGGATTATGAAACCTATAGCACAGTGGTTAAGAAAGGGAGGAGAGTTTCTGACAAATATAGCTATGCCTACGCAGGAGACTAGGGCGTGTGTGGACTATGCCTTCGATTTTTTTCAAGGAAAGATGCGAAAACCTAAAGAGATTAATTGGAAGAAGCGTTTGGAAGAACCATTAACGCCGGTCTCCATAGAAGAAATCACATCGATTGCTAAAAAATATGGGTTAAATGTCGCAAAAAAAGAAGAAGGTAAGGTAATAACATACTCTCCAGAAATGATGACTGATTTTCTTTTGTGTTTCTACAGTACTGATGATATACACCAAGGAATGCCGCCAAAACAAATAGAACAGAGAAAGAAAACGGTGAGCGAAGAGCTACTGCCCTATGTCAAGGCAAGAGAATGGCCTTTGGGACGAGAGGTCTTCTTTAAATTTGAAAAAGCGTAAAGGTTCCTTGACCAAAAACGTTATTAAGTTCTAATCTTGTTGAATTCACATGGGACAAAAGAAGGTGTTGATGGATAGCCTCAAGATAAAGCAGGAGTCTATTTTTAATATAGCTGAATTATACAAAGCGTTGTTTGCCTGGCTTGGAAATTATGGCTATGAGTTCTCGGAAGATGAATACAATGAAAAAGACTCTGGCAAAAACAAGGACTTGAAAATTTTCTGGACCGCTGAGAAGAAGATTGATATGTACATTAAATGGGGTATTGAGCTGAGTATCCTGATTCTCGGCATGGAGAGTACGGAGATTGATCGCAACGGTCTCAAATTAAAAACCAATAAAGCGAGCATAGAATTCAAGATTACTTCCTATATGATTAAGGATTACGACGACAAATGGAGCAAGGGATTCACCGCTGTATTTAGAAGGATCTATGACCAAGTAATCGCTCGGCAAAGATACGACCGCATGGAAATTGAGTTAATCGTGGAAACCAATAAATTAATTGATGAGATCAAGGCGTTCTTGAATTTGTACCAGGTTTAATTAAGTGCTCGACATAGGCGAGATAGCGTTGCATATTGTATTTTCGTTCTAAGCCGCTCCTGTTCATCATCCGTACCTGGCCGAAGATAGGCTTCACGAACCACGGTCTGTCATGCAATCCTCCCAGTGCCCAAGCGATTCCAGCGTAGCCATTCGGGTCTCGTCCATCCAGTTGATATTTGTCATTCAGATGCACAGCGATCTTGAAAGCTTCTTCTGGTCGCTTAGTCCACGTCAACAGTTGTTTGCACCAGTACATGCGCATATGACCATGCATCCTTCCGCTAACGACCATCTCTAATTGCGCCGCGTTCCAAAAAGGATCATGTGTTTGTCCTTGTTCCAGTCGCTCTAAAGTGTAGAGGTTAGGTCGTTGATCTTTCTGGTGCTCTTTGAGTGTTTTCTTTGCCCAGCTGGGAATCCCTTGAAATGTGGCGTGCTTCTTGTTGCAATGGCAAAAATTATAGGCTAAATCTCTTCGGACAATCAGTTCTTCAAGAAAGACTGTAAGAGCGTCTGGTGTGATCAAACTTTTCAAGAGTCTGGTAACGCTCAGTTTTTTGTGATGCAGGACTTGTAATGCGATATCAATCGGAGAGATCATCCCAAAATGGAGATAAGCGGAAAGCTTCGATGTTCGTTGCAGCGTCGGATCATCTTTGGTCGCGTCATAAGTATCTAGATCATGGTTAATAAAAGAGTTGAGTTGTTCTTGTGCCGCGGTCTCTCCTCCATGCATCGAAGTAGGTTCAACAGTATGATCAATCTGTAGTTTGGCGACTTCTTTCGCGACGTCAAAATCTGGCGGCAAAAAATAGTCTGGATAGGAAAAGGAAATTTTTTTATGGATGGGTGAATAAGTTACTTCTTCTAGGGCTTCTGGCAATACTTTGTGAATTTTTGATCGTAGGGTCGCCGCGCTCCATTCTTGCTTGGAGAAATAGCGCATAGGTACAGTTGTACAAGAATCGACAACAACATAGCTCACAGGGCAAAACTCTGCCGCCGCGCGATTAAAATGAGGTGTCACAAAACTAGGATAATCATCGCTGATAACACAGACTGATTTCTTCATCAACTGTTGTAAGGCTGGTTGCTTCTTGCCATGTACTAAATAAAATCCATAACTAATGCCAAGTTTTTTGAAGCTCTTATACAATGCTTGTACGCCTTGCAGAATAAAAGTATGAAAACGATCAGAAGCATGGGGATAGTCTTCGTTCAGTCCATGATACACAATGAGAGGAACGCGATATCTGTTCGCTTGGTCAATCGCGAATTGTAACGCGAAATTAAATCTCGTCCGCTGCGTCATCTGCATCCAATACAGGACATACTCGCCAGTAGGATCATCAGCCTTAGTGTTCAAAAGAAAAATGCGTTTCTCTGCTAGTCCTCTCAGTTTCTGAATGTCTCGTGCTTTCCAGAAAGGAAGTGCTGATGGCATCGCTCTTAGAAGGTATTGAGTCTTTTAAAGCTATTTCCTGCGAGCAAAAGCGTCCAGCAACAACAATCCAACGCCTATGACATTAAACGTGTCAGCGACATTGAAGCTGGGCCAGAAAGGAATATGGATAAAATCAATCACATAGCCATACAAAACCCTATCAACGAGATTGCCCATCGTTCCACCGAGTAAAAATCCAAGTGCGAGTTGATGCTCATGACTGTAATACAACAAGAAGCCAATAACAACTAACCCAACAAGAATCAAAAACCACGTTTGTCCTTGTAAAATCCCAAAAGCGGCGCCAGTGTTTGTCGTATAAGGAAACGTGCTCATCTTGATCATATATTTAGTCCCTTGATCCAGAAGAAAAACCGCTAAACCAGTCAGATAAAAAAGCCAAGGAAGTGATTTTACCATCGTCGTAATGCCTGATAAGGAGGCGGTGAAGATTGTTGCGGTTGTTGCGAGCGTAAGGACTGTTCAATTTTTTCAAGACGCATATTGACTTGTTCTAAGCGTGCGGCTAAGACATCTAATTTAGCTAGGATAGTTTGTGTTTCCGCGTGCGAGAAAGAGTTTGGTCGTTCCAAAGATGGTGGAGGCATCAATCCAGTCAAGGGTGATAAAGGTTCACGAAAAGCTTCTGCTGCGTTAAACGTAGTTTCTTGCCATGCCGCGCTTCCTCCAACAGAAGGCGTTGGTTCCGCAGGTTTCTTTTTGAAGAAGTTCAATAGACCCATAGTACACCTCTGCTCCACAACACAGTCATGCTTTAAATAGATTGTGTGTCAAAAAGTTGTGAGGAAAATGTTTATATAGAAGAAAGAAGTCAGAAACGTATGCGGAAAAAGAGTTTCTTCTCGATAGTCTTCGTTTTATTGTTGGTTTCGTTCTATGCTTCGCAAAATATGCCACAAGGACAGTTCTTTAGAACTGCTCGTGACACTATCGATATAACTCCTATTGATCCATTGCCAGGTCCGGATATATGTGTTTATCAAGAGAAAGTAAATGCGGACAAAGACAACTGTCCTGGAAACTGTGCGGATAAAGTTTCTGAAAGCGGTGTAAGTACTCCACAATGCTGTGACTATGTCAAGGACGCAAAAGGCGGTCTTACCAAAAAATGTGAGTGTAAAGAAAACAAAAATCCCTGTGACACCGATGAAAAATGTACAACGTGCGCCGCATATGCGGAAGCGGGCGGAAGTAACATCGACGATAATTGTTTTAACGCGGTCATGTGCGCTATCAAGAATAGGGTGAGCGACCCCAACTATAAACCACATCCAGCTACAGAGTGTGAAGCGGTAGCGCAAGGAGATGGTAAGCAGTTTGATGTTTACAAATGCGGATGTAATGCGAACTACCCCAACCAAAAATATTGCAAATGTTGCTCAGATACACTAACAGATAGCGAAAAAAAAGAGAAAGATGAAGCTGCCAAGAGATACAAAAATTTGGATTGTTCTGGATTTGACGCGGATTCATTTAATAACGCTGGTATGAATTCATGGGCAAAGAACAATTGTGTGCCAG
>CAYMIM010000019.1:0-5503 GCA_964390715.1 Candidatus Woesearchaeota archaeon
ATTTGGCAAGTTTTTGTCAGGGATTATTTTATTTGGCTCCGCGACGAAACAGAACGCTTCACCGAAACGCGACTTAGACATATTAATAATTCTTGATGATATCCGCATCCGCTTCTCTGAAGAACTTGTTGAGACTTATCGCATTTTGACAGAACGAGCTATCGCTCAGGTCGATCCAAAACGATTACATGTGCAGTCGATGAGACTAACGGCGTTTTGGGAATATGTACGAGCGGGTGATCCTGTGGCGATTAACATTTTACGATCAGGTATAGCCCTAGTTGATACTGGGTTTTTTGATCCTTTACAGACACTTTTAGACCAAGGAAGAATCAGACCGAGCGATGAATCCATATGGACCTATTTCACGTTAGCGCCCGCTTCTTTGCATCGAGCAGACCAACACTTATTGACCGCGATGGTAGATCTTTATTGGGCCGCGGTTGACGCCGCGCACGCCGCCTTGATGACTGTAGGAGAAATTCCACCATCACCAGACCATGTAGCTGATATGCTGGAGAAAAAACTGTACGCTGAGAGACATATTCGCCATCGCGCCGCCAAGACCATGCGCCATCTCTACACTATCTTCAAGAAGATCACGCATCGTGATATCAAATCTGTCTCTGGCAAAGACTATGACTTTTACAGAAAAGAAGCGCAAGCCTTTGTTGACGAGATGCGCACGTTTATTGAAAACAAAAAATTCCGCTAAATCCGCGTAGTATCTCTTGGAAAGAACAAATTTAACGTCCAATCATAGGCTACTTGCAGCTTGTTTCTGAACCCTACTAATTTAGTGAGATAAATTGTTCTCCATATCCACCACGCAATAAATCCCTTGAATTGGAATCCGTGAATGTCCGCGACAGCAAATCGTTTCCCTACAGAGACTAGCAATCCTGAAGGCTTGAATGAGAATGTTTCTTTTGGTTCTTTTCTGATTTCATGCAAGATATTTTTTGCCGCTATCTTTGCCTGACGAACTGCTACCTGCGCTAATGCTGGCACTGATTTATTGGTTTTCTTGTCAATCAGATAAGCACAATCCCCTATGGCATAGATATCTTTTGCATCTCGCACTTGCAACCGCGCGTTTATAGGGAAATATCCTTTTTCATTCGTTAGCTTTGGTTTGGTTGTTACGCCTGTAGGCTTGACACCTGAGGTCTAGATGACCGTGTTTGTCGCTATCCCCTCTTTCTTATTGATTTCTATATGCTCTTTTGTGACTTTGGTGACTGTCGCATTGGTGATAATGGATACCTTTTCTTTGAGGAGTTTTTGCAAAGCAGCTTCACGAGACTTTTTTTCTATGAACTGCAAGATTGTTGGATGTTTTTGCACTAGACATATCTTTCTTCCATATTTTTTCAGATGTGGATAGTTTCTTTTAAGATTTTGATCTATGAATTCAGCAAGCTCTCCAGCCATTTCAACTCCTGTTGGTCCCGCGCCTACAATAGCAAATGTCAGATTTTGATCATACTTTTTCAGTTTGAGCATCGCAGAGCTCTGCTCTAAAACATCCAATATATGATTACGAATCGCGACCGCGTCTTGCAATGTTTTCAATGGAAGAGCATACTCTTTGGCACCTGGAATATTATGGAACTCATTTTCCGCACCCAAAGCAATGACTAAATAATCGTATCCTATAGTTGATTTTTCCGTTGCGATTATTTTTTTCTGCGTATTTATAGATTTGACTGTACTCTGCAGGAAATCAAAATTTGGATGCTGAAGAATTTCTCTGATGGGTTGGACAATATTACTTCTGTTCAGACCACCTGTAGCGACTTCATGCAGCATCGGAGCAAACAAGAAATAATTAGTCTTATTGACGAGGGTTATCTGGATATTGTCTTCTTTTCTTATTCGTTTCAAGAGGTGTAGCGCTGTATAGACTCCTCCAAAACCTGCACCAAGAATAACAACTTTTTTCATATCTAGTGTTTTTATGCTTTTTTTGGCAATAGACCTTCTAAAAGATATCCTATTTCAGTGTTTATTAATTCTAATGCTCTACTTTTACTGGTTGGGTTTCCTTGATAGGCAACTTCAATAGCTCTGTAGAAACCACCAAAGATCGCTGTATCTCTCTGTTGAGCAGACATTTTCATAATCGTTGCAAGAGCTTCTTGGTTTTCTGGTCGTATAGTATCTACTGCTTGCTGCGTTACTATATCCACATAAATTCCTTTTATTCGCTCTAGCGCACCGTGTAATGTTCGTTCCAGAGCCGCTTCATCAAGCAGACTCCTAAAATTGAATAATGCAGGCACTAACTGTTCTCTGATTAATCTGCTAGTAGCAGGAGTTACTTGCGTAAGTAATTCGTCTAAAGATTCCATAGACTAGAAATCTAGAGTTTATTATTTAAGCGTTGTGTTAAGAAAATATAAAAATAAAAAAGAAGAGAATTATCGAATTCTTTCGGTTAATTTTTTTACTCTAAATTCAAGAAGAGACTTGTCATTTGGTCTGGTTGCTTCATCAGGTGAAGGGACTTCTTGAGCATAAGCTTGAAAGAGCGCATCACGAAGTTTACCAGTTGCCTCGATTAAGGCAGCATGTTTTTGTTGTGCTGAAAGCTTTCCTGTTGGCAACTGTTTTAAGATAGTATCTAAATCTTGATGAATACCTAATGATTTTAATAGATTTGCAGTAGCTTCGGGATTAGTACCACCAGTAACGAGATTAGCAGCAGTTTGGAAAGCTGTTAAATAATTTGCTTTTGCCTGGTCATAATTACCCGCTTGTACACCAGTCACTAATGCAGTATAAGCACCATCTAGTTCAGTATCAATTCTTCGTGCAGTTGCGTCGTCGTAGGGCATGGTTCTTTTATCCTCCTTTAAGGATACTATTAGAGGTCTATTCTCCTATATAAACCTTTCGTTTTGTTGTTACTCTTTAGTGAATAAAATATTGTTTTAACCCTATTCTAATCTATTTCTAGCAGACAGCAAATTTAGTTTTTATGACTTTTCAGCAAATTCTCCAGCCTTGTAAATCAATGGGGTAGAGGGAGAATTATTCAAGACTGGTAGCCATGGCTTTCATATGAAAAGAACAACCTATTTAAAGCATTACCTATTTTTGCATCTTATGACTCTGTCGCAATTTTTAAAAGAATTGAACAGCAATCGTGTTGAGGGAGAATTAATAAAAACTATTTTGTACTCTCTTGCAACTTCCGCTGTTATTTTTTCGCTCTTGTACTTTTTTCGATTTCGATTTATAGACGATTTCTTCAACAAACAAGGATTCTATCTTTTTTTCGCGGTCTTGAGTTACGCCCTTTTAACTCCGGTGATTCGCCAGATTCGCGCATATAAGGAATTTCCATGCATGACCGGCATGATGCTGGGGATGACGACGGGCATGATGGCTGGATTCTTAGCGGGATTCTTTGTGGGAGCGACCAATGGCATGTTTTATGGCTCAGTATTTGGCATGACTGTTGGCATCTCTCTAGGTGTCTGGATGGGCAGTTGCTGTGGAGTGATGGGCTTTCTGGAAGGCATTATGGCTGGATTTATGGGGGGATTAATGGGTGGTATGACTGCGTTAATGTTGTTGAATGATCATCTCCAAGCAGCGACCGTGATTATTTTTGTTGTCGGCGCGGTGATTTTATTTTCCTTGAACTACCTTATCTACCATGAGATGTGCACTTGTGAACGCAAACGACAAGAAGATCATTTTCTCACTATGGCATTAACTTCTCTTTTGACGTTGACTACCGCCTGGTTGATGGTCTGGGGACCACGAAGCTTACTGTTTAGTTAGAACACAAACTTTATAAAAAACAAAAAAGTAAACATCATTATGAAAAACACAACCACTTTATTGTTGATTGGTCTCTTACTGATAGTTGGAGGCGTTCTTGTTTTTAAAAATACTGGTTCGGTACCTGGCGCGGCCATTACAGATATACCTACGACAGGCGATGCGCAACGAGTCACTCTTAGTGAAAAAAATTCCAACTATTTTCCTCAGACTATTACCGTCAAAGCTGGATCACCTGTTGAGCTTACTCTAGACTCTAGTATTACCGGTTGCTTGCGTTCCTTTACTGTTCGTGGCTTGGGAGTCTCTGGCTACGCGCGAACACCGACAGAGAAAATCACATTTATACCAAGCAAGAAGGGAACATTTCCTTTTTCCTGTAGTATGGGCATGGGCAGTGGCACACTCCAAGTGACATGAAGCGTGTTTTTCAGCGACCTTATGTCTATTGGGCATTAGGCGTCTTTCTTCTCTATCTGACGTTGGCAGTGGTTCTGAGTGGATTTTACACTACTGTTAAACTCATTATACTCTACGCAAATACTGTTAATTGGTTCAAACTTTCTTTGTCCTTGCTTTTCTCTTTGACGATAGGTGCACTAGTTGCCACCAATACAGTCTACTTATTTATTCTCTCTCAGGCAAGACGACACTGTGGTTCTAGTAAGACTTTGACAAGCGTTGGTACCGCAACTGGATTACTTACAGGCATTTGTCCTTTGTGTGTTACGGGATTGATTCCTTTGTTGTTTGGATTTTTTGGTGTTAGCTTTACTTTAGGAAGTTTGCCGTTTCAAGGATTAGAAATACAAGCGTTGACTATTGTTCTTCTTGGTTTCAGTCTTTTTCTTCTCCGGCGAAGATAGCAAGGTTTATATATAACGTATGTATTCTAAGTACATATGATGAAAAAGGCTATATTACAACAGTGTCATAAAGAAGGCATTACAGATGCGGAAGTGCATGGAGCGTATAAAATATTCTTTGGCACGCTCTTCTCTGAACCACGATTGCGGATTATTAACCTTCTTCGCAAAGGCAAAAAAAATGTGTCTGAAATCATGGAAGCGTTAGAGATGGACCAGACCAATGTCTCACATGACTTAGCGCGTTTAAAGAAATGTGGCTTTGTCAAGATTGAAATCCAAGGAAAATATCGCTACTATTCCCTTAATGAATCAACTATTACCCCCTTGATGCGGTTAATTGACGATCATATGTCCCAGTATTGCATTCACATTTTACGAGGTGAAACAGCATGAAACAAACACAAGGATTTTTTATTCTTTTAGGTATAGTTCTTTTAGGTTTCTTTGTTTTTCTTCCTATGTCTAGACCGTGGAGTATCTCAAACTACCCTGGATACACTATGATGAACATGATGGGTGGATATGGCTCTATGTTTTTCGGCATGAGCTTTCTCTTGATTTTAGTTATTGTATTCCTCATCTTAGGCATCTTGTGGTTTAGTCAAGAACTCTTCCATAAGGGGAGAAGATAACTCATGAAAAAAGCAACCATGATGATTGAGGGTATGCACTGCGCCTCTTGCGCTTCCCATGTTGAGAAAAGTCTAACAAAAATGGGCGGTGTTAAAAATATTCGCGTCAATGTCTTAATGAAGAAAGGCTACGCGGACTGCGACGATAGAGTAACAGAAGCAGATATTAAAAAAGCAGTCAAAAAGGCAGGATATACAGCGACACAA
>CAYMIM010000020.1:0-11134 GCA_964390715.1 Candidatus Woesearchaeota archaeon
TCCAGCGTTCGCTACAAAGTCTGGCACGATAATGATGCCTTTTTTGTGGAGTATCTGTTCCATCGCCGCAGTCATGGGAATGTTGCTGCCCTCTATGAGGTATTTTGCTTGAACGCTTTGCGCGTTGCTTGTAGTCACCAAGTCAGGAATTGCGGCGGTTACTAAGAGGTCAACAGGAAGTTTGACAATATCTGCGGTAGGTAATATTTTACCAGAAGAATAATTGGTTACTGAGCCCATCTTCTGTTTTGCTTGCAGGACTTTTTTGTAGTCTAATCCTTGCTGGTTGTAAATCACGCCTTTGCTGTCGGAAAGTGCTACAACTTTGGCTCCTGCGTCTGAAAAATACTGTGCTGCGAAGCTACCCACATTGCCTAATCCTTCAATCGCGACAGTCTTTCCTTTGAGGTGCTCTCCGTGATATTCAACAGCGATTCTTGCGGCGTGAAAAACACCAAATCCAGTGCTACCATATTCATGGGGAATACCACATTTCTCTCCTGGCTTGACACACATGTTTGCTGGTTTTCCCGTGCAACTTTTCAATGAGCCATTAGCTTGCGCGAACGCTCGCATATCTTCTTCCGCGGTGTTGATATCAGGAGCGGCGATATACAAAGAAGGACATACCGGTTTCAATGCTTCGCTAAAAGCTTTAATCAGTTCAAGTTTCTTTTGAGGAGTAAGAAGTTTGGGGTCAGCAACAATACCAGATTTAGCGCCACCGAAAGGCAAGTCTGCTAGCGCGCATTTCCAAGTCATGGTTCTTGCGAGCTTGGCGACTTCATCCATAGAAACAGAAGGAGTCATTCTGATGCCACCTTTTCCAGGACCAAGAGCAGTGTTGTCGATTACAAGATAGCCATGCATGCCTACTTTAGGATTATATACTTCAAGAATTTTTTCAGGTCCAAAATCGTCAAACTCAACCAAGTCATGTCACCTTTTTCAAAGGGAAAGGAGAAAGGGTATTTAAAGATATCTTCGAAAAAATCCAAAAGAAATCCGTAAAAAATGAATTAAGCCGCAAAGAGTGCGCGAGTGGCGAAAATCAACAGTAAAATATTAATCAGATAGATAATATGACAGATCACGCAGAAATTCTTCATCTTCACGTAAGAGACATACGCTAGATACAACGTACTCCAGAAGGAAATGAGTGCTAGATAAAATAAGTAGTCTTTAGGAAGAAAAAAAGTTGCTAGGAAAAAGAAAAGATAGAAAAAGATGCCTCCAACAGAATTAGAAACACCAAAGATTTTCCCATAGGGGCTCGTAAACGCTTTCGTGCAGGACATAGATTCTTTGAAATCACAAGCTGCTTTGTATCCTGGATTTCTAGCGTTACGTTCTATGGAATAAGCGTAGAGAGAAACAGCAAATCCAAGCAGTGCGAGAATTTGAAGTGTAATCATGGTTGTTTAATATTTGCCAAGTGCTTTCAGGTTTTCAATGTATCTCTCAGATTCCAGTGCAGCCTGGCAGCCAGTTCCTGCTGAAGTAACAGCTTGCTTGAAAATAGGATCTTGCGCGTCGCCGCAGGCATAGACTCCTTCGACATTGGTGCGTGAACGTTTGTCAGTCACAACATAGCCATGTTCGTCTAGTTGGATAAGTTTTGAAAAGATGCCAGTATTAGGAGTATGTCCAATAGCCAAGAAAAATCCATCAACTTTCAACTCTCGTTCTTTCTTCGTGTTCACATCCTTCAGTACAACGCCAGAAACTAATTTGCCATTTCCAAGAACTTTGACAGCTTCACTATTCCAGATGACTTCTATTTTATCTTTGAGTTTAAGAACGCGGTCTTGCATGATTTTGCTTGCTTTAAATTCGTCTCGTCTATGAGAAATATAAATCTTCGCGGCGAATTTGTAGAGCGCTAGACTTTCCTCCATGGCAGAATCTCCACCACCGATCACGACAACAGTTTTGTTTCTAAACAGAGCGGCGTCACAAGTAGCGCAAGTGCTAACTCCTCTGCCCCAATAGTCTTTTTCTCCAGGGATACCCAAAGATCGCGCGGATGCTCCTGTTCCTATGATAATCGTTCTTCCCAAAAACTTCTTGCCGTCCACACTGACTTCAAAGAGTCCATCTTTGTTCTTCACGCAACTATCTGCTTTGCCATCCATATAAGTAGCTCCAAAGCGTTCTGCTTGTTTCTTGCAATTCGTAATCAAGTCTGGTCCATTAATCCCTTCGGGAAATCCAGGAAAATTTTCAACAACAGAAGTAGTGCTTAATTGATCAGGTTCAATGCCTGCTATGACTAAAGGTTGCATGCTGGCGCGTCCAGTATACAATGCTGCGGTATGGCTCGCGATTCCTCCGCCAATAATAATCACGTCACGAACAGAACTTGAGCTCTTTTTTGGAGGCATAAGAAAACTTCTACAAGAAGGATATATAAATATTTGTGTGTTAAGTTAGACGAACAGGAGAAGATGTCACTAAATCGCGAAGGAGTTCATAAGAGGCTTTAGCTTCTCGTAGAGTAATGCAGCGATCACGAGGCGAACCTCCGATTGTTTTTCTTCCGCCACTTCCAGGTTCAAAAACAGGATCAAGTTTATTATAAAAAAGATGTAACCCCACTTCAGGGAAAAAGTAAAAAACAGGTTTTCTCTCAACATTTTGCTTTTGCAAGTTTTCCACAGCTTCTTCGCTACAACCAGCAAAAGTCACTACTTTCTGTCGAGGTTTATATTGAACAACAAGTGAAGCTGCATTTTTGTGCCAATTATCTCTGCTATCTTCATCAGAAACAACAAAAGCTACGTCCTTCTGTATAGTGCGAATATTAATTCGTGCCCGTTCTTCGCGTTGTTGTTCATAAAGATGAGCTAGTTGTACAATGTCAGGAGAAAGAGGATTGCGTTGAAAAGCTATTTTACCTGCGATCAGTGCTTTCTCATAGCTCGTCACAGAACAATCAGGTTGGAATTGCATTCTGAATGCAGGATTTCTCAGGAAATATTCTGTAGTCTGATCAACACCAACAGGATCTAAATCTAATTGTGCGATATCTCGTGGGATTGGGAAAAAAGGCTCAATCATTCCTTCTAACACTAAAATAGCGTAAATAGAATCTGCGTCAGGTTGCCCAGTTACTACATATTTTCCTGGAGATCGAAAGCCTGGACGAGTAGCTTCACCGAAAGCTCGTAAGCAAACAGGAAGTTGGTTTTCATAAGGACCATGATGATCTAGACCTAACTTGCCAACAACAGAATCCTTTCCAAAAGAACATTCTACAGGTTGAAATCCCTTATTTTTATAACTAAGAGCCTCTTCCAATGTTGAAACGTGAACCAGTTCCATAGTGAATCAACTCTTACAGAGAATACTAAAGCGCTTTTTAAGTCTTCCTATTTGTCACTACTAATTAGTTAAAATTATAGGCTATTTATAAAGCCGATGTTCGTCTGCGCCTTTGGTCTTGTGAAGTGCTTAAACCAGGGGTTGATTGCCCAGTAGAATACAAAGAGCGTTCCTGTTGCTGAAAATTCCCTGGACTTCCTGCGCTGGTAGTGTAAAGAGGTTGCTGTTGTTCCTTTTCTTCTCTTTCTCGTTCTGAGGGATTGACATAGCCTCCAGTCAGTCGTGGTTCCTTTGCTTGTTCTGGTTGCCAGCCTGTGCTGATCTCCGCCCCGCAGCTGCATTGTCCGCTAATTTCTTTCAGTCGCGCGGATCCCGTGCCAAAATACGCGTCTCCAGGTCCTCGTTGTGTTGTGCCAGAACCTGAGCTAAGATATCCCGTTCGTGCATTCGCAGAAGTCTGTCCATGTTCAGCGGTATGTTGTTGCTTTGGTGCTTCTTCTTTTTCGTCTTTCTTCTTATCTTCAGTTTTCTGCAATAATTCACTGTCTTCAGTCGTATCCACGCTAACCAGTTGTGCTTTTGGTCCAGCGCCATGATGCTCTGAGACATGATCTTGCCATGCTTTGGAGTGTAATAGTTGCGCTTTCGCTACAGTTTTCTCGTCAGCCTTCTCTACTTTCTTGACAGTATTATCAAGGCTTTCTTCTGTTAAATGGCGGAATCGCATAGAAATAAGGGTGTTTTAGTACATAAGAAGGTATCGTTTATTTTCTCGCTCTCTGTCCACCACCACGCTTATAGGGTGTATGTTTTGTCTTACCTCTTTGTGTATTTCGTTCGCCAGGATACGCGGCGTCATAATCTTCTCCTTCATCATACTCACACTCATTGCAACAGACATAGAGAAATCCGCTTTTTGATTTTAGTACAATATTCTTAGAACCGCATTCTGGACACATTTTTGGCTCATGCATGAAAAATAACAGGAGAAAGAAGTATTTATTGATTTGCATCAGAAGAGACTTACCCCTTACAAATAGTTTATTCAATGTAGAGAGGGTAAACTCAGAGTTCGTTCTTTTCAGGAAGTGGTAACGCATATTTATATAGGTGGATTTAGTTATCTAAAGCAAGAAATTGGGGGGTGAAGATTATTTCACAAAAACAATTTGCGACATGGTTAGGAGTTATTTTGCTCGTAGTGGGTCTACTAGGCTTATTTATGGGTGAAGGAGATCTGCTGGGAATGTTCTCAGTAAATAATGCGCACACATGGGTGCACGTCTTATCAGGAGTTATTGGCTTGCTCGCGGGCTTAACAGCGGCAGGCGCTTATGCGGGAACTTACAACAAAATCTTCGGTATCGTCTATTTGTTAGTCGGTATTTTAGGATTCGTTGGCGTAGCCGCTCTAGTTAATTTGTTAGATTTAAACCTTGCTGACAACTGGTTACACATCATTATTGGTGTAGCGACAACTTGGGTTGGCTTCAAAGCTTAACTCATTTTTCTTTATTTTTTATGTTAAAGATAACTTTATAAACTATATTTTCTAGTATATAAGTATGACAGGCTCGAGTCCTAGTTTAGAACGTTTCCTGAATGATGATTTTGGCTATGGAAGAATTGAAGAGATAATGTCAAAAGATAGTACGGAAAATCACACTATTCGATTTTTATTAGCTGGTACATGGCTCGGAACATTTCGCGCTGTCCATATGAAGGGTGCGAGTTCAGAACTAAAAATCACAGTTCCACGTATATATTCTAGAGCAGATTTAGAAGATCAAAGAAAACTTAAAAGTTATTTAAGAGAGAATCAGACTAATAAATTATTTGAGAGGGATCCAAGTGTATTGGTTGATGAAGTTCAGAAAAGAGAGTACTTTCTATCTTCTACCATGGCGCTTAGTATAACAAAAGAAGATGTTTTCAGAAAAATAGAAGATGCGCAACATAAATATTTTTCAGGTGATAATTTTAGATGGAATGCAATTGGTGCAAAGTTTAGAGGAGAAATAAAAGGAGAGGATATCTATATGCTATGCGCAGGACCTTATACTCGTTATCCTAAGCTCCTCCTAATCTCATTCAACGCATCCAAAGACTTCGTAGAGAAGATAAATGGAATAGCGAATACCTTTAATGCTATTTTTTAGATAAATAGTTTATTTCCTATATTTCTTCACAAACTTTTCCATTCTATCCATCGCTGTCTCAATCTTCGGCAGAGCGGTAGCGTAACTGCATCTGATATACCCTTCACCATAGCTGCCAAACTCCTTGCCAGGAACAACAGCGACCTTCGCTTCTTTTAACAGATGAAACGCGAACTTGAAGCTATCATCCATAATGTCTTTGATATTCGAAAACGTGTAAAATGCGCCATTCGGCTGCACGGTAGGTAGTCCCATCTGATTCAGTCGCTTGACAATGATTTTTCTCCGCTTGTCATATTCTTTCCGCATAGCTTCTGTGTATTTTTGATCCATGCTCAACGCTTTGGTCGCGACCATTTGGCTGATTGTTGGCGCGGAAATAGTGCTATAGATATGCGTCTTCGTCATCGCGTCAATCAGTAGTTTTGGTCCTACCGCATACCCCACTCTATAGCCGCACATCGCGTAACTCTTGCTGAAAGTCTGGAACGTAACCGTGTATTTGTCCATGCCATTTAAACTCCCCATGCTGATATGAGGTTTGTTATACACTAATTTTTCATAAGCTTCATCGCTAAAAATATATAAATTATGTTCAACAGCGATCTCTGCGACTTCTTCCAATAATTTTCTGCTCAAGACATTGCCCGTCGGGTTTGCGGGCGTGTTCAGCATCAGAACTTTAGTCTTCTTGGGATCTATCAATCGTTTCAAGTCATCAGGGTTAATATTCCAGTCATCTTTCTCATGGAGTTGTAAGGGAACAGGAAACGCGTTAAATAATTCAAACAGAGGTAAGTAGCCTAAAAAGCTAGGGCTGGGAATAATCACTTGCTCAGAGACATCACAGCTGCACGCAGTCGCTAATAATAATGCTTCTTGACTGCCACAGGTCACAACAACATTATCTGGATGCGCAGAAATACCATTCTCTTTTTTGAGTTTCTTGACAATCGCTTCTTTCAATTCTCTTCTGCCGCCAGGAGCGCTGTAATGGTTGCATTTGTCAGCGAATTGTTTCGTAAAATCGACAATAGGTTGTGGAGCGGGGAAGTCAGGCTCGCCAGGTCCAAGTGAAATAACAGATTTATCTTCAGCCGCTACTTTAATGAGCTTAGAAATGACCGCTTCTGGCAATTGTATCTCTCGTTCTGCTATATGCACCATAGGAAAAAAAGAAGAAAAAGAGTTTATAATGGCTGTGCTGTAATGCGAGAGTGAAAAAAATTAATGGGAAGTCTCTTTGCCACGATGCCAACCCAAATGTTCTGAAAGTTTTGTATTAATGTGATAAGAGTAGCCAAGATTAGCAACAAGTAACCCTATAACAAGCTCTTCAAAGCCTAAGCTGCCACCCAATAATTTTCTGAGAAGCTCAAATGCTAAATAAATAAGGAAGAGAAGAAAAGCCCAGTATAAAAATTTTTGAAGATGAGTCATAGAAAAACCCTCATAAAGAACCAAATAAGGAGTAATATAATAAGAGCGAGAACAATCCAGTCAATCAACTCTAGTTTTCTTTGCATGAAAAGAGGATAGTATCTAAAGTTTATATAAGTTATGGTGAAAAATCCGAAAAAATAGAGAATAAAGTCGAAAAGTTTACGTCAATAACTCAATCACTTTAGTAAAAACCAGATGAAAATATTTTTCCTGAAAATCACGGCTTGGTTTCGTATAATGATCTAAATAGTAGCGGATAAAAGGATCGCATTTGCGAAGAAGCTCGCGCATATTAAGATTATAGCAGCGCGCGATATAGCGAAGGAGTTTTTTGGCGTGACGCTCTTTGTGTTTTTGAAACGGAAGAATAACAGACAATAAGGCGAACTCAAAGGCAAAAACAACAGTTAGTACTTTCGGGTCTTTTTTTGTTGCTCTACGCAATTGGTCATAAAACACTGGTCGCGGGCAAATCTTCTTTAAAGAGAATGTCCGTTCGTAATAGCGTAATAATTCATGACTGAATCCACGTTCAATGACAGCGCTGTTCGTATACAAATCCTTGAGCAGCAGCACCGCGTTTTGTCCGACAGCGTCAAGCACAGGAAGTAAATGTTTTTGGTGAAGATTGCTTAATAATTTGGTATACAGAGAAAACACTTTTCGATAGGATTGCTGCAGCAAGTGATACGTTCCCTTTTTCATGTGCTCCAAGTGTAATAATTCATGAAATAATAATCCCTGTAAGGCTTTCTCGTCACGTAGCAAATAAGCGTTGGCGCGAGTAATGGTAACAACAATCAGCCGTTGCTGGTTGCGATGGTAAGAAAAAGAAATCTTGTCGATGCTACATACTTGTTTGAAAGAAGATCGTTCAGTATGAGGAAGACGTTGTAAAATGGTTGCGCAATTTGCTTTGTTGTCAAGAATATACAGATGAACATCTCGAGGAACAGATATTAGTTTTTGAACGCGCTGCAAGATACGTAAAAAATAAAGCTGGTCAAAGTCTCCTAACAAGGTAAGATACATAGAAAGAAGATTATGAAGAGATATTAAAAGGTAATGGTCAGCCAGATAAGATACGATTTACTGTATAATCAAACCGTTCCTGAGTATAGCGAAGCATACTTGATCTTTGTAAAGTGTCAAATGCTGCTTCAACACCTTGTCGAGCATAAGCAATTTTATCGCTTTGAGCCTTAAGTCGAAGAAGAAGGGGTGCTAATGCTGGTAGAGAAGCAAAAGGAATAATAAATTTTGGTTCTATGAGGGGTACTATTTTTTGACGAAAAGTATCCGAACATATAGAAGGATGGGAAACTTGGTCCTTAATGGGGGAATTCATACGGCGTAAAATTTTACCATACTCAGTTTCATGTTCTTCATAGCCTAAAAGCCACGCGAGTGATTTAATATGTTGTGCTAGTAAAACTGGCGTTTGCGCGGCGACAGTTATTTCTTTTACAAGAGCTCGTCCAATACGATTAGAGTTTCTTCGTTTTGGACTCATGTGATAGGTGATATAGTCGTCCAGCTTTCTATCAATATCCAGATGTTCGAGATCCATACCACTGACAAGTAATTACTATTTATAAGGTTTTCTTGCCTTTCCCAAATACAAAAAAGTCATAAAGATTTGCTAGGTCGTCCAGGTACTTGATGATGCTGGTCACAGCGTGCTTCATAGCGTCGCTCATGAAGAACATGTTTGCCTCCAACAACAACTAAGGGATCTTGGTAAGGCACAGGCTTTCCATCTGTAAAAAGACGCTGGGTAAAAAAAGCGTCTCTATGACAGCGTTTTTGTTCTTTGGGAAAAATATAAGCGCAATAAGCAGACGTGGGAAAAATGAGTTGTGCGTAGCCAAGAAGATCTCCCATGGTGCGAGAAGAATCACGGAAGGTAAAAAGTTCGCCTCGAAAATCTAAATTCAGTCCGCTCGCGAGAACATCAATATCACGATCACGGGTTAAATGAGTGCAGACATCGATAACAGATCCGTCTAAAAATTGTATTTCATCAATGCCGACAAGTCGAACTTCAGGATGATCTGAGAGATAGGTAAGAATATCTTGTGAGGAGGTTATAGAGATGCAAGGAGTTTTGGTGTCATTATGAGAAACCATTTCTGTAGGCAGCCCATAGCGAACATCAATAGCGGGCTTAAAAAGAGGGACAGTTGGATTTTCATCTGTATGCTCATAACGAAATCGTTCACGATGAATCTTGTCGCGAAGTTTTTCTGTTTTCCCTGAGAACATGCATCCCACTATTAGTTCTAATTTGCCCATGAATCAACAGCAGTTGAGGAGTTTTATAAAGATAGTAATAAGTCTAAGAGAATAAATGGAAAATATGGCTTCTAGAAGCAAAAGAACAAGAAATAAGTCATTTCTCAAAGTCCATCGAAAAGTTTTTATACGAGTTCATCCTAGAGACATCTAAGGGGGGGTTGAATAACTATAACGAAAAGAGACACCCATCTCTCATGCTCATAGTCATAGGGACCGGGTAAGGCGGGTTTTCTGCTATATGTCTTTTCCCTAACACCTCTTTTCCCCGTCTTACCCCTTCCTTGACATATTACAAAAATGGTAATTTTAAAAAAAAGTGATATATAGATAAATCAGCGCAAGAAGCTAACAGATTACTACACGGTTTACCTGGATATATAGAGTTGTATAAAAGGATAACACATGAATTCTTACGTACAGTACAGAGTCTATAAAGTAACTAAACCGCGTTCATTGAGGCTAGCAAAACCCTTTTAAACTGAAGTCTAGTCTAGAATATAATGGTTAGAAGAGATATAAGAAGAACGCGTATTTTAGGAAGCCTAGGCATTGCTCTCTGTATAGTCGCTTTTGTGCTAATCACTTTTATTCTCTTGCCAGCGTCAAAACAACAGCCGCAAGAACAAATACTTCCTGAGCGATTAGGTGAAGAAAGCAACAACGAGACCAATCAAACAGTAGTAGAAGAGCTACCACAAGAAACAATAACAGCGAAAAAGAAGCTCCTCTACATTTTGCATAGAGCAACAAATAGTGTCTCCTTGGTAGATTTGGAAAAAAATGAAACCATAAAAGAAATTATGTTAGGCGGCAAAGAACCGCAAGAGATGTTCTATGATAAGTCTACAAACAGATTATATATCACCAACCAAGGAAGCAATACCATCAGTGTTGTTGATCTGGGTAAAAATGAAGTCATACAGACCATCAAGGGAGGCAACAGTCCGCAAGGCATTGCCGTCACCGAGAAAAAAATCTATGTCACCAATGCTTTGGATCAGGTAGTCCTCGTCATCGACAAGGAATTAGGTTCTATTGACAAGGAGATTCGTCTAGGAAAAGAGCCTTCTCAGATGATTCTAAATGCGGACAAGCGGAAAATTTATGTGTTGAATCGAGGATCAAATGATCTCTCCATTATTAATACAGATATCAACGCTTTTATTGACACGTGGTACGCGGGTGACACTCCAGAACGTCTTGCTTTAAGTCCTTATGAAAAATTCCTCTATGTCAGTAGCCTAAAGGGGATAATCACTATAATTCCTTTGAAGCAGCATAAGGAATACAGCGAAATACGTGCCGGCATTGGTCCTACAGCGATAGCTTTTACGCAAAATAATATCTTAGCGGCGATTGTCAACTCAGAAGACAACACTATCTCTCTAACCAGTCTTACACAAGAAAGGCTTCTCGGTACAGTTGATGTGGGTGTCAATCCTAGTGACATTGTTATCACCAGTGACGCCAAGACCGCCTATGTCAGCAACGCGGGATCCAACACTATCTCGATCATAGATCTCCAGCAAAAAATACGAATAGCTGAATTCCCAGTCAATAAAGACCCACAGCGGCTCTTGCTCATAGAACAGCTATAAACCCTCGTTCTAGTATGCTTTTAGGATTTGGAAATGATTGCGGGCTAAAATAACACCCTCTAAGTACCAAAAACAAACCTTTATATAGAAGTTCCCACTATAAAGTATATACATAATATAACATATATGGGTTGAGAAACAATGCACCAAGCTGAATGCAAAGAATGCGGCGCTGTCTTCACGTTGGACCAGCCTCAGGTTCCTGACTGTGTTGAATGCGTTTGCCAAGGAAAAGAATTCAATATCTTGACTGTTGCTTAAGAACGCGAACAAAAACAAGAATTAAAAAGTATTCTTTAAATAGGATTTCTA
>CAYMIM010000021.1:0-23519 GCA_964390715.1 Candidatus Woesearchaeota archaeon
TAATGTCGCATAATGTATGTTACACGAACTAATCTATAGAAATTGATTAAATATTTTAAGCAAAGATTATATTATCTTCTTATAATACAGGACATCTACTGAGATTATCTTTGATAACTTTAGGATCTTTTAGTAAAATCATTTGACGATGAAGATGCACTAATAGTAAAACATCATATAAATTTTTAGCAGTTTTGAATTTAGTTACAAGATCTTTAATCCCTGGACCTTCACGCATAAGTTCTTCCAAATTTGCTCCCCTTAATCTATTCAAAGCTCTAAGACGTCCTTCTAAATCTTCTACTTTTACGTCATCAACATTCCCTAAAGCCAATTGTTCAACGATGACTTTCTCTTTTGCACTAAAATATCCATCTTCTCGAGTTTTACGAATTAAAGGTCTTAATTTAAAATAGATCACGTCTTCTGGTCCTTCAACAAAATACGTCTCTTCTGGTTTTTTACCTTCTACAGAAATAGGTCTTTTTCTTTCCAGAGAAGCTTCTATAACAGGTCTAATTCTTTCAGCATATGCGTGATTGTATTGGTCTAAATGTGTAAAAAATGATTTACTTTTCCCCATATCTACAATTATTTCTGCACCTGATTGAGCATTAAATTTAGATCCTTTAATCTTTAATCCTCTTTCGTTAAACGTTCTCGCACATTCATGAATCCATCTTTTACGAATGGACCCTGGAACATAACCATCAGCTTGAATATCTACATCAATTGTAGGCCTCATTAAATTATCTGTATTAGGCACTTTAGAACAGTAATATTGAACTGCACCGCCTCCAACAAGACAAACTCTTGCTAATTCTGGGACGTGATTAGCTCCTTCAATACCAGCTAACAAAGAATGTACAAAAACGTTATCCCTAAAAGTATAGTCGGAACTCATCTTATTGCTATGTTAATTTTATTTATAAACCTTCCTATTTGTTACTACTTTAAAGTAATATTACGACCATGTTAATTCGGTCTTAAACCCACAGGCTTTGCAGTATTCGACGTTAAACAACCCATCAGAATGCCTTTCTTGACCCACGTGCAGGGGTTTATCACAATCTGGACACTTTTTTCCCATATCTTGGATCGCTTTTTTCTGTTTTTTCATAGGATAAAATATGTAATCTTTGCTTAGAAGTTTTAGCTTACTTTTTACCCCTTGTTTTCATTCTTTGGGCTACTTCATGCTTTGATTTTTCTACCACTTGCTTTCCTTTTGGAGTAATAGTGATGAATGTGTGCTTTCCTCGTCGACGCTTCTCTAACAGCCCTGATTCAATAAGCACATTCGCATACTCTGATGCTGTAGAACGGACTTGATCATAGGGCTTATTGGGGTAGAGATCTGTGGCTAATGTTTTGATAGTAACCCATTCCTGGCCCGCCTCTTTTAACAATAACGCCAGGCGATAAAACATGGTTTTTTGCGTCTCTGTGAGATCTTCGAGCAGCTTGAGATATTGTGGTGTTGGGGCTTGCTCTAATATTTCCTTGACTTCTTCCTGCAAGACCGCTTCTTGTTGTGTTAGTTTTTCTTGTTTTTGTGGTGATAACATAACGTAAGAAACAAACTCATCCATCTGCACGAGCCTACTTTCTACTTGCTTAAATTTTGTCTTGTGTTCTTTGTGCTGAGATTCAAAATACTCAATCCATGCCTTGATGGTTTTAATGTCATCTTTAATTTTTAAGAATGAGTGCCTCAAATTTGTATTCAACCGATCGATAGATTCTTGATAGTCTGGCTGCAGACTCTCTTCCCTCTTTTTAGAAAACCACATTTTTCAAAGTAATGATATCTATTTTCCTTTTAAATGTTGTGTTTTCCGTCTAAGAACTGTCGTAGACGTCTATAGACGTGTCGTCGACGGTTCGTCGACGCGTCGTCGACGCATTAAACGCTTCAAAAATTAAGAAAAAAGTATTCTTAATAGAATACGAAGAGAGAGTTTAAGACCTGGAGCGAGCGCAGCTAGCGACAGTGCAAAGGCTAGAAGGAAGGGAGAGTTAGAATCAAGAAGCAACAAAAAAGAAATCATGTGAAGAAGCGAGCAGTAAAAGCAAGAGTGAGAAATCCATATGGGACAATCTTGGAAGAGGTCAAAATGGCTCGATTTTAGTAGAAGTGAGAGATTGAAAGAGTGAAATGGTGTTGCCTGGCAAAGGGGTGGGTGGGAGGGTTGCAAGGCAGATTTAAAGAACCGAAGAAGGAAGTGAGCTTTAAAGGAAAATGAGACTAAAATAGCCTCTAAATGTGAAAAGTGAGTGTTAGTAATAGAGCCAAAAAAGATTAAGACGAGTAGACTATTTAAAACTCGTTCTCAAAGAGAGAGTTAAAAGAGAGTTAGAAGTCTAATAATCTATTAATGGTGTTATTTGAGCGAATATTAATTTATTTATTCAAAAGTGAGAGTTATGAAGACAATGTAGTTTGTTTGCTTTTGATTTCTCGTAAATTCATGATTTCTCTGATGATTTTTGGATCCTTAAACTCTTTTTGGACAGAAAGTGAGACTTTCCTATGAAAAAAACGATCTTTGGTGATAGGTATTTGTTTGCTTAAAAGGGTATAAACAACAGTTCTAATGGTTGATTCGAATAAATTTAATTTACTGGCGAGCTCTGTAAACCCCACCACCCCAATCTGTTGTTCGAGTTCATAAATGGCTAAAAACACAGAAAATTCGCGATCTGAGAGGCTTTTGAAGCGAAAAATGAGAGTTGGATCAAGTTTTATCTCGTTTATCTTCGTAGAGGAGTGCTTGGTATTGCTTGGTGTTGTTGACTGTTGTTGTTGACTGTTGTTGACTGTTGTTGACTGTTGACTACCCCATTATTTCCACTGGAAACTTTAAAAAAAGCTAATTTATCCTTTATTTCTTTATATTGCTCTAAAAAGTCTTCTAATTTCCTATTTATAGCCTCTAATAGCTCTTTTTGGCTAGAAATCTCTTTTTTATTTGTATTTATCTCTTTTTTTAGAAGTTCCATATCTTCTCGGACCTTTGCAAATGCTTCCTTGATTGGATCTGAAGATCCTAGTTTTAGTTCTGCCATAGTTTGTATTTTATGCTAAACCTTATATATAAGACTTACGGGGTCGTTTGAGAAGGTTTTTCATTGCTTGGTATTGCCTGTTGTTGCCTGTTGTTGCCTGATATTGCTTGGTTCATTGCCTGGTGTTGCCTGTTGTTGATCATTGTTGAGCTGTTGCATGATTTGGCGGAACAAACTGATAAAAACAGTCTCTTTTGGCTTTATCCCTGCAGAAATCAAGGCATGCCCTAACTGTTTCCCCACTTCCCTTTCCAGGCTTTCTTTAGGCTTAAATGCGATTATCGTGCCCAGGGTGGATCTGTGTAGAACTCCTTCATTGATTGCAATACATACTTCTTTTCCTTCTTGATCGACGCATATCCCTTGTTTAATGTTGATTATACATTGTTCTCTTTGCCAAACACCTTCTTTTTCTTTAAATCCGTAATTTTGCAGCTCATTTTCCACTAATAGGACAATGTTTTCTTTTAATGAGTTTTCTTCACCATTTATGGTCTCTATTTCTTTATTGTCGACTTTTTCAAACCTATATACTCTGCCAA
Organism: Candidatus Woesearchaeota archaeon; assembly: GCA_964390715.1. GTDB lineage: Archaea > Nanobdellota > Nanobdellia > SCGC-AAA011-G17 > UBA489 > JACOVP01. The sequence continues at coordinate 3,612 of CAYMIM010000021.1, forward strand.
GGTATTGTTTTACCTTTTGTTTGGGCATTTTTCGCCGTTTTTGATACTTATTGGCCACCCAATAGGCATATTCATAAGTTTTTCCAGAAGGATTTGTTCTTTTTTTACAGCGAATAAACATATTCAATGGGCACTATATTACTCTTTATCTCTTTTATGGTAATCTCTATTTCTAAGGTCAGAGGAGAAGTTTTACTGTTTCTTTTCAATTTGGCTTTTTTTCGCTAAGCGCGGGAAAGGGATATGGGGTGGTAAATTGACTTCATTGCCTAAAGTGAGCGCTTTGACATTACATCGAGCGAGAATCATATTCATCCACGCACTAGAGTATTTTGGATCAATCTTTTTTTCCTTTTTCCAAGTGTCCATAACTATTTTTTTCTCTTGGTCATCCATAATATCTATGATTCTTCCTTCTATGAGAATGGAAGCGGTTTTTGGCTCATACTCTATACTGAAAGTGAATTGGATATTGAGAGTTCCTTGTTTATTGCCTAGAGCATCAATGGTCTGCTCTGTGATATTCGTGATTTTCGCGTTATTTTTTACTTCTACATTTCCGACAACGTCTTTCTTCTTTTCGACGCTTATTTTTTCTAATAAAAAGTTGACTATCATGGTATTTTAAGAACTAGAGGGTTGTTTTATAAATGTTACTATTGAGCTTTTAGCTTCTTCAGCACGTCTTCTTTACCTTTCCAAACTAAAGCTTCCTGCAAAACTTCTTGAATAGTACTGACAGGGATTATCTTTATCTTTAGTTTTTCAGAGGGGGAAAGTAAAATATCCTGCTCATTTGACCTAGGAATTAAAACCCGCTTAATGCCAGCATGGATAGCCGCTTCTACTTTTTGAGTGACTCCGCCGACCGCCAACACTTCTCCCCGAACTGACAAAGAACCAGTCATTGCTGTATCTTGTCTTACTGGAATTTTTTTCAGAGCTGAAATAATGGCTGTAGCCACCGCAATGGATGCTGAATCTCCCTCTACACCGCCGCCTTCTGAAGCTGTCTGCAAGAACTGGACGAAGATATCGTATTTTTCCTTGATGTCCTCACCAAAATGCTTGAGAATAATCGCTGAAACATTCTTCACCGCTTCCTTCGCTATCTCGCCTAATTTTCCTGTGGCGACGAACTCTGTTTTTTTACCACCTGGAGTGACTTCTGATTCGATAGGCAAGACCATTCCTGAGAAATAACTGTCTGATCCCATGACCGCTAGACCATTGACTCTGCCAACAATAGTTCCTTCCGTGATGATAACTTGATACTTCTTCTTATTTTCAATGTATTTATCTACCATCTGCTGTTCTAGAGAACGAGCAAGACGCTTGGCCAGCTTGACGTGCTTGTCTGTGGTAAATTCAGCTTTTTCTTCGTGAGCGATATCACCCGCAGCTCTGACGAGACCACCTAAATCTCTTAATCGCAGTGTTAGTTTTCCTGAGGTACCCGCGCGAACACGAGCCTCTTGAATGATAGCATCTACTCCATCTTTAGTAAAATGAGGAATTTTTCCATCTTTAGTCACTTCTTGCGCGATGAAGATCGCAATCTTCTCACAATTTTCTAGAGTATCTACCATGGTATTATTCATGTATACTTCATAACCATAACCACGAATTCTTGAACGAAGCGCCGGATGCATTTTTGGGATGGTGTCTGTAGTTCCCGCAGCGACGAGAATAAAATCTGTGGGGACAGGTTCTGATCTGACCATGGCTCCAGAGGAACGCTCGGATTGGCCAGTGATGGGATATTTTCTTTCCTGCATCGCTGTCAAGAGTTCTTGTTGTGAATGCTTCTCTAATGCTCCGACTTCATCGATGAACAAGACTCCTTTGTTAGACTTGTGAATCATGCCTGGGACGAGACGCTCGAAAGCTGGTGTACCTAGACCTCCTGAATTTTTGCAGAGAATACCATTTACGAAGAGGTTACCTGTCGCTGTGGTAAGATTGTAGAGGTATCCTTTGTAGTGTACTTTTTCTATTTTCGCGATTTTCTCTGGTTGGAGCTTCATCATAGACTCCTTAGTGATTTGTCTTTTTAAATGTAGTGGCTTCTGTTAGAGGCTTTGCACATAAATAGCATTCTTTAAATATTTAGCTTATCTCTCATTTTCATGGATATTTTAACCAAGAAAGAGCGCAGCAAGAGAATGTCCCTGATTAGAAGCAAGTGGACTAAGCAAGAGAAAAAAGTGCATAACATGCTCAAAGGCAGGAAGATCAAACACAAAATGCACCCAAAGATTCCAGGTAACCCAGACCTATTAATAAACAGCAAGAAGGCAGTTTTTCTTCATGGTTGTTTCTGGCATAAGTGCCCCAAGCACTATAAAAAACCAAGCTCGAACAAGGCATATTGGATGAACAAAGTTGAGCAAAATGCAAAACGAGACTCCAAGAATAAGAGGATTCTAAGATCTATAGGGTACAATGTAGCTTCGTTATGGGAGCATGACATAAACTCAAACATTCATTCATGCCTCAAACGATTAGAGGTTCTATAATGCAAGGATGGGAAATTTTCGAGGATAGCGTTAGAAACTATCTTGAAAAGAAGATAAAAATCACGGAGTTGAAGTTTGTAAGCAAGGGAAAAAGCGACTCCACTTCTTCCGACATCGATATTTTTTACAAAGATAGTTTTCTCTTTTCCATAGAAGCAAAACTTGTGCCGGTACAATGCGGACAATTTGTAGTGATTGAGGATCGAGGAACCTACAAATATTCTGAAAAAAACATTGGAAGGGAGAACGCTTTCTATTCAGAGATAATAAGCGAGTTGAACAAACGAAAAGGAATATTTGGCAATGTAGGAACTAAAGCAATCAGCATAAATTTATACACTAACGCCTTTTATGGGTGAATTATAGAACATTATAAGAACAAGAAAGTCAGATTTATTCTTACCTCAATATCACCATCAAATTTTGAGAATAGTTTTATTAGAGCCATTCGTTTGGAGGACCTTAAGAAATCTTTCAAAGTCACTGCCTGCTTGAGAAAAAAGAAAAGCGGAAGCAGAGAATTATCAAAAGCAGACTTTGACCAGATCGCAAGCATTCTTATGGAAAAATTCGGAAGTCACTTCATGCTAAAAAACGGTCAAGTTTTTTTGTCTGACTCGTCGGACAAGCTAATATATCTTCCAGAGAACTTCCTCCTTTCCAAAATAGAAGATCACTATCGAATCAGAAAATTGAGCACCACCAACAATCCCAACGTGATATTTAGCTTGAAATATATTGGTCCTAGAGAGACAAATAGCCTAGACGAACTGAAAATAGAAATCGAAAAAGAAATCGACGAAATTATGTCCTGATAGAATTTATTTTTTCAAGTATACTGCCCGCTATTGCCTTCACAACAGGTACAGCGACGCTGTTCCCAAATTGCTTATATGCTTGGGCATTGGTAACTGGAACCTTGAATTGTTCTGGGAATCCCATAACTCTCGCACATTCTCTTGGAGTCAGCTTTCTTATTTTTCCATCAACAAAATATGCCCCTGTTTTTGCAGCCGCTCCTCCGCCATGAGCGGATAAAGTTATGGCATGGCCATCGACGCTATAAATTCTTTCTCCCTGACCACCAGAATTAATTGTGCCTATTTGAATGGGTTCCATCCTTTTTGCATTATTTTCCCTAGCATATAGGTTTATGTCATTTCTTCTAATCTCAAAAGAGGGCAAGTCTATGTCTTTTTCAAGTAAGCTCCTTAAATATATCTCCTTCTTTGCTGGTTGCGGAAAATAAAATCTTTTTATTCCGAGATCTTTCCTAAAGCAAACAAAATAAATTCTTTTCCTTGCTGTTGGAACGCCATAATCGCTTGCATTCAAAACTTTGTAGAAAACATTATATCCGATTTCATCAAGAATCCTTAGAACTGTCTTTAACGTATTTCCGCCATCATGTTTTTCAAGATTCTTCACATTCTCGAGGAACAAAACTTTTGGCTTTTTTTCCTTGGCTATTCTCGCTATATCAAAGAATAAAGTCCCCCTTGCGTCATTGAATCCTTTTTGTTTTCCAGAAACAGAAAATGCCTGGCAAGGAAACCCCCCACAAAGGATGTCGTGGTCAGGTATACTTGACTCATGTATACTAGTAATGTCTCCTCTAGGCACCTCTCCGAAATTAACATAGTAAGTTTTTTTCGCATATTTATCTATTTCTGAGCTGAATACACATTGCAACCCCAATGATTGCCATGCTATTCTGAAACCACCTATTCCTGCAAATAAATCTATAAAAGACATCATGTTTCCTATATTCTTTTTCTTCTTCATATGCTTTGCTCCAAATTTTCCGAAAATATGAACAGTGAAATCGGAAACTTTCTGTTTTTTTGCTAGTTTCTTTATATGTCTGGGATATCGATAGCATGAAAATCTTCTAAATTTTCTATGATATCGAGGCTGGCAGGCGTTAATCTTAATACGCGCATCGCGTCTTCTTCAGAACAATCTTCACTGATTAAACTATAAAAACGTTGTCTTTTTATTTCTGAGAACCCATTCATCGTGTCTAGCAGTTTTTCTTGTTTGTATTTACAATAGTTCATTTTTGTCAAAGTTATGAAATTAGTGACATTTTCGAACTCTGTTGAAATTAATAATCTGTAGATTTTTGTAGGTATGCCCGCTCTATTTACTTTCTTGTGGTCATTTATTGAGATTTTACCTGTTTTGATTGTTTTATTCTTGAGATAATCAGCTACTTCTTGTAAGAATTCTATTCTGTTTTCTGCGAATTGGTCTGTGCCTGTGATCCCTAAAGAAAATAAATCTAATCTGTTTCCTTCAATGTGTACTTTTGGAATTCCTATCTCTCCACCGAAAAAAGACCCAAAGAATTCATCTTGGATTGATTCGTCAGATTTCTTAATCCATTCTGGAACTTTTAGAGGTATAAATGATTTGTCTCCTAGGGGCGCACCTAAAGCGATAAAAAAACGAATAACCGCGCGATTTGTATTTTGATAACACCAAGAATGGCCCCATTCACCACCTTCAATGATCCTTGAATTCTCTTCAATTTCGTCTCCAAAAAGTTTTTTTAGATCCTCTCCAAACTCCTTTACCGCCTCCAACTCTGCGCTAGATAAAAAGATGCCGTTTAGATTTCCAAAAATACCCCCATCACCCAACAAAGAGCCTAGTATCTTCGCAATTAGTGGAAGCTTAGGATGCTCTGCATTTATGACACTTATTTCTTTTTGTTCTAACCATTTAACTGTTTGAACAGGAACAGGGGTGTGTTTTCCCGCGTGCCACCAACGTGTTTTTGCTGGTGGTTGATCAAGCAATTTTGCTATTCTTTTATACCCAAATTCTGGACTTTGTTTACTTATATTTTTGTATTGCCTGTAAAGTCTTGTTTGATTTTGCTGATAGTCGTCGTAAGTATTTACAATGTCTTGTTCCTTAATTATATGTTCTTGATTTTTATTTTCCATTCCTCTCTTAAAAACAGATTCCCTATATAAACCTCATGAGGCACTTTGAGAAGTTAACTACCTTTAGAAACTATATTTAGAAGTTTTCCGGCATTTTCGGAAAATTTTCGCTATTGTCTCTCTTTATTCTTTAATTAATATCCAGGGCAATAATTTTATCAAATCTCGTTAATTTTTTTGCTTCTTTGTAAAAAATCTTTCCAAACCGCTTCACCGCAACCTTATGCTCTGGCGTTACTGTTAGTTCTTTGCCTGAGTCTGTTTTTATCTTAATTAAATAATCACTTTTGTTTACATACCTGTTCACTGACAACACATTCGCAGATTCTATACTATTATTTTCTTCTCCTAATACATTTAATTCACCATGTTCTAAAAATGTTGCGTCGTATCCATTTTCATTAATTAACTCTTTTTTCTTTAAAAATAAATCGTCAATCATTTTGTTTAGTTGTGTGTTTTTTAATAAAAGTTGTTGTGTGTGTTTTTGTGTTATTGTTTCTGTTACTACTGACTGGTAATAAAAACTTTGGAGAGGATCATGGAGTACATCGCCGAGCAAGGCACCGGCGTGCGCGCCAGTAGCGTCAATAAAAGCAGCTTTTTTCTTATCACCGTTATCAACAAGCAGCTTCGGTACATTCGCGTTAAGCTTCGCTTTTCTATTAAGACTCATAAAGAGAACGAAAGTAGCTAAGAACATCATAGAACTAATGATAGTCGCCGCCGCGATAATATCTCCATAGAGCTTTCTTACCCACCAAGGAGCGAGCATAGCAAATATCACTAAAATAAAGAAAAGAATATTTTGATTCTTCATTGAACTTAATACTTGCAACTTGGCTTTGGAGACTAGCTCTTTGCCTTGCCCTTTTGGAACGGTTCGAATAATAGGGTTGTTTTCATCCGCGGCGTTAGGAAGTGAAATAATATCCACCAACTCTCCATCCGGCAAGAGTTCCGCTAGCGCTTGACCTGTCAAAGACTTCCCTGTGCCAGGTTCTCCTATCAGCAAGACATTTCTTCGTTGCAGAGCCGCTTTTTTGATAGTCTTGACCGCTTCTTCTTGGCCTATAATCTGCTCTACAGTTGTTTTAGAAACTTTAATATCCGCTGTAGTTTTGTAATTGAGGGACATGTCTGTTAAGATAGTAAGTAGTCTTTAAAAAAGGTTCTCTTTTATATAAATTTATACTATATCTTCTTCCGCGATAACTACAAAGTCACCGACCGCTATGACAGCAGAGAAAGGCAAAGTCAAGTCATTTTGCGTGTCTCGCTCTAAATCGAGGTTTTGCGCGTATCCTGTTGTATTTTTGAGAATAATTTGGATTAATTCACCTGTTCGTGTTTCAAAAGTGATGTTTCCTACCTCTCCAAATCGCTTTCCTGATTTGGTAACTACAGTCTTTCCTAACATATTCTTAGAAAACTTCTTTTCATCTTCAGCCATCTTCTTTTTTACTTGGTTTTTCTTTATAAACTTTCTGGTGATAAGAACTTTATATCTTTCCTTTCTTTTAGACCTTTATTTCTCTTGGAAAGCTGTTTTAGCCTTCTTTTGACTCCTCTCCCCCTTTGATTTCCTATGGAACTTTCCTTAGTGGGGTTGCATATAGAGATTTGAGCTTCTTCCTTTAGTCGCTTCCTTTTCCTTCCTAATTGTTTTTTACTTATAACTCCTCTTTTTTCTCAGAAGTTGGTTTTAAAGGCTTTAGAAGCTAAGATTTTATAGATTTATACTTTTTTATTTTTATATTTATTTATAAGTTTTTCTATTATCTATTATCTATATTCTTCTTTCATTTTTATTTTCACTCATTCTCCATAAGAAATAATGGTGTTCATTTTTTAGTAACAACTTTATAATATTCGAAAACCTTCCGAAATATCTTCCATAGGAAATAGAGGACTGAGTGTCTATATTTTAGGATATGAATACTTAAATAGCACTTGAGTTGATACTTTGTTCTCATGTCACAACAACTCACCAACTTTCTTGAAAATTTCATGAAGCGCGGGTCATTATTCAAAGACAAGAGAGCGTTACAAGGCAATTATACTCCTAAGAATGTTCCTTATCGTGATGATCAAATTAATCAACTAGCAAGCATTCTAGCTCCAGCGCTTAGAATGGAGAAACCTTCCAATGTTTTTATTTATGGGAAAACAGGCACAGGCAAAACTTTAGTTACCAAACACGTTACTAGCAATATTCTCGCTCTAGCGCAAAAAAATAATCTTAATATTCGCATCTTCTATTTGAATTGTAAATTAAAACGCGTCGCAGATACAGAATATAGACTTATCGCGCAATTAGCCCGTGATTTTGGCGAAGAAGTTCCAGCTACTGGATTACCTACAGATGAAGTTTATAAAATCTTTATGAAAGGCCTAGAAAAACAAAAAATGCTTCTTTTAATTGTCCTTGATGAGATTGATCAACTCATTAATAAAACAGGCGATGAAATTCTTTACAATTTAACACGACTCAATTCTGAATTGAAAGAGAGTGAAATCTCCCTTATAGGTATTAGCAATGACTTGATGGTGACTGACCATATTGACCCTCGAGTCAAAAGCAGCCTCAGTGAAGAAGAAATTGTTTTTCCTCCCTACAACGCCATCCAACTTCAAGAAATTCTCTTACAACGCTCCAAGCTCGCCTTTGGTGAAAGCATTACTGGAGAGGGTGTTATTGAAAAATGCGCGGCTTACGCGGCTCGTGAACATGGAGACGCGCGACGAGCCCTAGAATTATTGCGTGTCGCTGGAGAACTCGCAGAACGCAAAGGTGAACAGCAAATTTCAACCAATTATATTGATGACGCGGAAGAGAAAATTGAACGTGATCGAGTTATAGACATCGTCACCACACAACCCAAACAATTCAAACTTACCTTACATTCTATCCTCTCTGTCTGTCACAATCACGCGCCTGGCAAGCATATCTTTACAGGAGATGTCTATGAGATCTATAAAGATTATTGCGTGAAATGCAACATTAAACCTCTTACACAACGACGCGTGAGCGATATTATCGCAGAGCTAGATATGCTCGGCATCATCAACGCGAAAGTCATCAGCAAAGGTCGCCATGGACGAACAAGAGAAATTAGTCTGGGGGTTCCAACATCTAATGTTGAACAAATCCGTGGCATCTTGCAAGAAAATTTAGGACTATAAATTTATAGTGATATTACAATGGAAACAAGGGCAGCAGTTGAGCTACTAATCCAAGAAGGATATCTTCCTAGTCCTGACATTCTGCTTGACTCCTCCTTTGACGCCTCTACGTTCCTTACTTCTCTTCGCCAACGCGTTGTCACGAAAGATAAACCTGTTGTAGTCCATAAAGATTTTTTTACTCTCTTTACCAGAAATAAACCCCTAGAATTGAATTGGGTAGAGTTTGAAAAATCGAGAGCCATCTTTGAAAAAGGAAAGCATCATCCTACTTATCACACTTTTTTAGAAGTCATACAAACCCCTCAAGCTTTTCAACCGTCACTACCTTCTCGCCCTATTGAACATCCTTCTCTTGCCCCCGAGCCTATTTCCGTTATGCCTCATGCCCTTACAGATTCTCTCGCGACGTCTGTTCAAATCATGACCGCTCTTCCCAAGGAAGGAAAAAAACGCGAAGTGAAAGACTTTGTCGCTTACTATAAACATAGATATGAATTTTTGAAAGGATTATTACAACAGCGGATGGAATTACAAGACGTTGTTTCTATTAGCCGCGCTTTGAAAAGAGAGATCATGGAAGAAGTTAGCGTCATTGGCTTGGTGTATGACCGAGACTATACCGCGAATGGCAATCTTATCTACACTTTGGAAGACTCTACAGGCTCTTTGAAACTGCTTATTAATAAAAATAACCAAAAATTATTTGAGCAAGGGGAGAAGATATGTCCTGACGAAATCATAGGCATTAAAGGGAAGATTAAAAATCGCATGATTTTTTGCGACCAGGTTTTGTTTCCTGACACTCCCCAATCCAGAGGAACTTTAAAATGCGCTTCTGAGGACGTGTACGCCGCGTTTATTTCTGACATTCACTTTGGCTCGAAGAAATTTCTTGGAGAAGAATTTTCACGCTTTATCTCCTGGTTGAATGGCGAAATAGGCAATGAGCATCAGCGAGCGCTCGCGTTACGCGTCAAATACATGTTTGTGATAGGAGATATTGTAGCTGGAGTCGGAGTTTATCCAGGCCAGGAGAAAGATCTTACTCTTCTTGACATTCGCGAGCAATATAATTATGGCGCAACTTTTTTTTCCCGCATTCGGAAAGATCTCCAGATTATTATGTGTCCTGGAAATCATGACGCTGTCCGCGCAGCAGAACCCCAGCCCTCTCTTGATAGCCGTTACGCAGAAGCCTTTTGTACTATTCCTAATATTCATTTAGTCTCTAATCCTTGTTTTGTCAATATTCACCAATCAAAGGATTTCGCAGGATTTGATGTCCTGATGTATCATGGAGGCAGTTTTCATTATTATATTGATAATATTCCAGCTCTTCGCATTAATCGAGCACGAGATAATCCCGGACAAGTATTGAGATTATTATTACAGAAACGTCATCTCGCTCCAGCACATCACGCAAGCGTCTATTTACCATCAGCAGACTCAGACGCCCTTATTATTGACAAAGTTCCTGACATCTTAGTTTCTGGAGACATGCACAAATCTGATATCTCTGACTATAACGGCGTGAAGGTTATTAATTGCTCCTGCTGGGAATCCAAAACAGAATTCCAAGAGAAAACAGGCAATAATCCCGATCCTTGCAAAGTCCCTCTTTATAGTCTAAAAACACGAGAAGTGAAAGTCATTGATTTTAGCAAACCGACACTGGAGTAATTTATGGAATCTTATTTTCAAGCGATCTACAAAGATGTGTTACAAGCGTATGATGTAGCTAACAAAGCGCGAGCCAAAGGATTTGACCCAGAAGACCAAGTTGAAATTCCCCTAGCACGCAACATGTCAGAACGTGTTGTCGGACTAGTGACAGTGGTCGCTCCGATGATCAAGGACGCTGGACCACAAATTGTGGAGCGCATCAAAATTCTTGAAGATACTTATGGAGTACAGGACTGGCGAGTAGCATTGACTATCTCAACGGAAGTCGCGGATCAAAAATTCTGCACCTTCGCCACAAAAGAACAAGGGATGGAAGTTGGCATACGCATAGGCATCGCGTATGTAACTAATGGCGTGGTTTCATCACCTCTTGAAGGATTTGTGAAACTAGAAGTACGCAAGAGAAAAGACCAAGGGAATTATGTAGCTTTGTTTTTTTCTGGACCAATTCGCAGCGCTGGAGGAACTGGCGCTAGTCTGTCTGTCTTGATTGGAGATTATGTTCGCAAGCATTTAGGCTATGGTGTCTATGATCCTACAGAAGATGAAGTTAAACGCATGATTACTGAGTTATATGATTATCATGACAAAGTGACTAATCTACAATATTTACCAAGTGAAGAGGAAATTCGCATGATGGTTAGCAATTTGGCTGTACAAATCGAAGGAGACCCTTCTGAGAAATATGATGTCAGCAATTACAAAGGACTTGATAGAGTGAATACAGATAAAATTAGGAATGGCCCTTGTCTTGTTATTGGCGAAGGATTATGCCAGAAGTCCGCTAAACTTCATGGACAACTGGCTAAATGGGGGAAAACTTTTGGACTAGAGCAATGGGGCTTCTTAGAACAATTTTTGCAATTACAGAAAGAAATCAAAGCTAAATTAGGCGCAGGCAAGCTGTCTACTGACGGAGCAAAAATAAAACCTGACTTCACTTACATCAAAGATATTGTCGCTGGAAGACCAGTCTTAGCGCATCCCCTGGCTTCCGGCGGACTGAGAATTCGCTATGGCAGAGGAAGAACGTCTGGATTTTCCGCTGATAGTATTCATCCAGCGACCATGGCGGTTTTAAGAAGTTATATCGCTATTGGAACACAGTTTAAAGTTGAACGACCTGGAAAATCCACGGTAGTCTCTAGTTGTGATTCTTTAGAAGGACCTATTGTCAAATTAATTAGCGGCGATGTTGTTTTTTTAGAAACTTTTGAAGACGCAAAAAAAGTAGCTAAAGATGTTGTTGAGATTATTTATATGGGTGATGTCCTGATTAACTATGGTGATTTTTTCAATCGTAAATCTTTATTAGTTCCTCCAGGCTATTGCGAAGAGTGGTGGGTACAAGAATTGGAAGCCGCACTACAAACTAAACAAAGCACTTCGCCTCCAGAACGACTTCAAAAACTTCGCGAAGATTTTTTCTACACCAAACCCACAGCAAAAGAAGCAGTTCAACTCTCTTTAGAAACTGGAGTTCCTTTACATCCCAGATATACTTACCATTGGCTGACCATTACGAAAGAACAACTAGAACTGCTAGAACATCGACTCCAGAAAGCCAGCAAACAAGAAGAAAAAATTGTTTTGCCTCTAACTGAAGATGATATCAAAGACACTGGAGTCAAACGTGTTTTAGAATTACTGGGAGTGCCGCACAAATACGTCGCCAAAGAATATTTGGTTATCGAAGGAGACTGGGCATATGCCTTGCAAAAAAGTTTAGAAGGAGTTCATTTCGATGGCGCAACAACTTTACAGATGCTGAATCCACAACTTATTTTTCGAGACAAAGACGGCACCGCTCTTGGCTGCCGCATGGGAAGACCTGAGAAAGCGAAAATGCGCAAACTTACTGGCAGTCCACAAGTGCTCTTTCCCGTAGGAAAAGAAGGCGGAAGAATGCGTTGCTTTTCATCCGCTTTAGATAAACAAAAGATTACCGCAGAATTTCCTCTACTTCATTGTCTTACTTGCCAAAAAGACACTATCTATCGCAGCTGTGAGACTTGTCATACCAAAACTCAACAAAGATATTCTTGTCCACAATGCGGCATCACACAAAAATATCCCTGCCATGACAGAACTACTTCCTACAAAGAACAACCTCTTGATATCGGACATTATTTCGCTGTTGCTCTGAAACAATCTGGTATGTCTTCTCCTCCAGAATTAATTAAAGGAGTGAAAGGGACGTCTAACAAAAATCATACTCCCGAACATTTAGTTAAAGGTATTTTGCGAGCTAAACATGGCGTTTATGTCAATAAAGACGGAACTATTCGCTATGACATGACGGAGATGCCTCTGACTCATTTTAAACCTAAAGAAATTGGCACTTCCATAAAACAATTGCATAATTTGGGTTATCTGAAAGATATCAAAGGAGAAGATTTAGTTTCTGATGATCAAATTTTAGAAATTAAACCACAAGATATTATACTGCCTCATTCTGAGGAAAGCCTAGAGGAAGGCGCCCAGGATGTCTTGTTTAAAATAGCGAATTTTGTCGATGATCTTTTATTTCATCTTTATGGACTAGATCCCTATTACAAACTCAAAACCAAAGCAGATTTGATTGGACACTTAGTTGTTGGTTTAGCGCCACATATTTCCGCGGGCATGGTCGCGAGGATTATAGGATTCTCAAAGACTCAAGGATTTTTAGCGCATCCTAGTTATCATAGCGCCCTCAGACGCGACTGCGATGGAGATGAGGCCTGCATTTTATTATTGACTGATATGTTATTGAACTTTTCACGACACTATTTACCTACGCACCGAGGATCTACACAAGACGCTCCTTTAGTACTCTCTTCAAAATTAATTCCTAAGGAGATTGATGACATGGTTTATGATCTGGATGTCGCCTGGACGTATCCTCTCGCCTTGTATCAGAACGCTTTGGAATATAAAGAACCGAATTCTGTGAAAATTCCTAAAATGGGAGACTACTTGGGAACACCGAGACAATACGAAGGCTTTGGCTATACGCATCCCACTCAAGATCTCAATTATGGAGTTCTTTGCAGCGCTTACAAGTCTTTACCAACGATGGTAGAAAAAGTTCATGGGCAAATGGAACTAGCAGAAAAAATACGAGCTGTCGATCAGACTGATGTCGCACGACTAGTAATTGAACGACATTTTATCCGCGACTTGAAAGGCAACTTACGTAAGTTTTCCTCACAACAATTCAGATGTGTGGACTGCAATATGAAATTTAGACGACCTCCCTTAATTGGCAATTGCTTTAAATGTGGGGGGAAAATACTCTTTACTATCTCTGAAGGCAGCATTGTCAAATATTTAGAAATTAGCTTGAAGCTCGCGGAGAAGTATAATGTGTCCTCTTACCTCAAACAGAATTTAGAACTGACTAAGATGAGGATTGAAAGTATTTTTGGCAGAGAAGTAGACAAGCAAGAAGGCTTGGTGAAGTGGTTTGGTTAGTCTTTTTGTGCCGCTATCATAAGAATAATTTTTTATTGAAAAAACAAAGTTATTTAAAACTCCGATCTTTCATTTATGAAGAAGTTCCATGAAGCATCCGAAAATTTTTAAAAAACTCGCAAAATATTATGACCTTATAGAATCTTCTAAAAATTATAAGTCTGAATCAGCATATCTTAAGAAATTAATATACCTCTATAAGCGATCTAAAGGGAATGAACTTTTAGAAGTAGCTTGTGGAACTGGAAGTTATCTCCAATATCTTAAACATAGTTTTCACTGTACTGGCACTGATATCAATGAAGAAATGTTACACTTCGCCAAGAAAAAAATTAAAGGAGTTACTTTCTTGAGAAGAGACATGATTCATTTTGATCTACATAAAACTTTTGATGTTATTCTTTGCTTGTTCGCATCTCTTGGATTTGTTAAGACGAAAGCTCATTTGAAAAGAACTCTTCATAATTTTTCAAGACATTTGCATTCTGGAGGCATTGTTGTCATTGACCCTTGGTTTACTAAATCTACCTATAAGCCAGAATCTATCTATGCAACTACTTATGAAGGAAAAGATGAGCAAATGGTCCGTCTTACCATCTTCAAATTACAAGGCAACATTTCTGTACTTAAGACCCAGTATTTAGTGGCGGAAAAAGGAAAAGAAATCAAGCATCTTGTAGACGAAATGGAGTTAGGATTATTTCCTACAAACACAATTTTGACTTTTATGGAACAAGCAGGGCTAACTTCTAGATTTCTCAAAAAAGAAGGATTTGGAACAGGATTATTTATTGGCATTAAAAGATAAACATTAATTATCTCTTCTAGAAGTCCACTCTTTAATTTTTTCTAAGATTGATTTCTTTTCTTCTGTCTTCGCTAGATTTTCAAACAGTTGTTTTTGTTCTTTTGATAATTTCGCTGGTGTGACTACCTCAATAATGACATACAGATCTCCTGGACCATAGCCATGGACATCTGGGAACCCTTCATGCTTTAATCTGATGTGTGTGCCTGACTGCGTGCCTGCTGAAATCTTGACAGTGACTTCTTTTTTTAACGTTGGGACTTTGAGTTCACAACCTAACGCCGCTTGAGAAAATGTTAAGGGCAATTCAATGTACAAATCATTTTCTTCCCGCTTGAAAATATCTGACTCTTCTACTTGGACAGTGATGTATAAATCTCCTGAGGGAGTTCCATGAGGACCCGCTTCTCCCTCACCTGGAACACGCAAGGTTGAACCTGTATCGACTCCCGCTGGAATATTCGCTTTGATCTCTTTTAGAATTTCTACGCGACCTTCTCCATGACAAGACTTACATACTTTCTTTGGAAATTTTCCTTGACCTTGACATTGTGGACAGATACCTACCTGCATGAAACTACCGAATGGTGTGCGAGTAGCTTTTCTTACTTGGCCTGAGCCTCGACAACCGTCACAAGATTCTAATTCTCCATCTTGCGCGCCAGTGCCTTCGCAAGCTTCACAGTGTTCTGGCTTACGCATTTTTATTTCTTTTTTTGCGCCGAAGGCCGCTTCTTCAAACGTGATGTCTAATGAGACTTTGAGATCTCGACCTTTTTGCTTTCGCTGACGACGTCCACCACCAAATAACGCGTCAAAGATAGATCCTGAAAATAAATCCTCAAATTGTGAGGCATCAAAGCCACGGAAAATGTCTTCTGAAGAGTATCGCTGCTGGAATCCTTCTTTACCAAATTGATCATATTGCGTACGTTTCTGCTTATCTGAGAGGACCGCGTACGCTTCTGAGACTTCCTTGAACTTCGCTTCCGCGCCTGACTCTTTATTGATATCTGGATGATATTTTTTCGCTAAGGTTTTGTACGCTTTCTTGACTTCTTCTTCTGAAGCTGTCTTACTCACGCCCAATGTTCGATAATAATCGTCCGCCATCTCTATCCCAAGTAATCTGCCTTTTTATCGCTGGATTTTCGCTGGGATTTTTGTATATTTTCAACGTCTTTTTGCAACTCTTTCTCCGCTTTAAGCACCGCGTCGCTTTTTTTTATTTCTCCTAATTTTTCCTCATATTTTTTAATTATCTCGTTTAGAACTCTACTCATTTCTTTTAAAAGCAAGGGCTCTACACTAATAACATTATGCACTAATTTAAAATGTTTTTTCCCTAGAGCTGATCTTTGATCAATGCGAGATGACACGTTCTTAAAATCCAGTGTCGCTTGTGTAGGGTTGATCTCCACTGAAAACTCATGCGCAAAGAAACTCGCGCCCGCTTCGTCTATGTTTAGATTTATATTACCTTGCTCTTGTTGTTTATTTTCCATCTTTTTTCACCTACTCTTTGTCAACGACTTCAGCATCAACCACTTTGTCCTTTGACTTTTTGTCTTTACCTACTTCGTGATCTTTGGCTTGACTTTCTTCCTTCTGCGCTTTTTGGTAGAGCACCGCTGAAGCTTCATGGAGTTTCTTGTTGAGCTTTTCCATGGCCGCTTTGATGTCTTCAGTTTCTCCATCCTTGAGTTTTTGCTTGAGCTCGTCCTTTTCTTTTTGGATTTCTAGGATTTGTTTTTTATCGACTTTTCCTTCGAACTCTTTCAAGGATTTTTCTATCGTGTAGACCAAAGCGTCAGCTTCATTTCTGGTTTCTATTTTTTCCCTTTTCTTTTTGTCTTCATCCGCGAACTCTTCAGCAGCTTTCTTCATTTTTTCCACTTCAGCTTCTGATAATTTATTTTCCGCAGTGATCTTTATTTTCTGCTCTTTGCCTGTGCCTAAGTCTTTCGCTGAGACGTGCATGATACCGCTGGCATCAATATCAAATGTGACTTCAATCTGAGGAACGCCTCGTGAAGCTGGAGGGATACCTACCAAGTCAAAACGACCGAGACTTTTATTGTCCGCAGCCATTTCTCTTTCTCCCTGCAAGACATGAATCGTTACCGCTCCCTGATTATCATCCGCAGTAGAGAATGTTTGTGATTTCTTTGTTGGGATGGTAGTATTTCTCTGGATTAAAGGTGTACGAATTCCACCTAGAGTTTCAATACCTAAAGTTAATGGCGTGACATCAAGCAAGAGAATGTCTTTTACTTCTCCACTTAAGACTCCACCTTGGATCGCCGCACCGTGAGCTACACATTCCATAGGATCAATACCACGTTCCGCTTTTTTGCCTAAGAGATCCTCGACGAATTTCTTTATGACTGGCATACGTGTTGGACCACCGACTAAAATGATCTTGTCAATTTTACTAATGTCTAATTTACTGTCCTTGATCGCTTGGAGTAATGGTTTTTTACATCGTTGGACAATCGGATCGATTAACTCTTCCAATTTGGCTCGTGTTAATGTTAACTTGAGATTTTGTTGTCCGTGAATGAAAGGCAGATTAATTTCTGTTTCAGTGACGGTGGATAATTCTATTTTAGCTTTTTCCGCAGCTTCACGAACTCTTTGGACCGCAGTCTTGTCTTCGTTTAAATCAAAATCTTTTTCATTATTGAATTCTTTGGTGATATAGTCCATGATAGCGTTGTCCATGTCATGACCACCTAATTGCGTGTCTCCTGAAGTTGATTTGACTTCGAAAATACCATCGCCTAATTCCATGATGGTGACATCTAAAGTACCCGCGCCTAAATCGAAGACTAAGATTTTCGCTTCTTTGCCTTGCTTGTCTAAACCATAGGCTAGAGCCGCCGCTGTTGGCTCGTTGATAATACGAACTACTTCTAAACCCGCGATCTGACCAGCGTCTTTGGTCGCTTGACGTTGATTGTCATCGAAATATGCTGGAACTGTGATAACCGCTTTGCTGATTTTCTCTCCTAAGAAGTCTTCTGTATCTTTCTTGATCTTTTGCAAGATGAACGCGGAAATTTGCTGAGGAGTGTATTCTTTACCGTAGATGTGGTATTTATGATTTGTACCCATTTTTCTTTTCGCGCCGTAGACAGTTCCTTCTGGGTTGGAGACCGCTTGTCTTCGAGCTGGCTCACCGACTAAGACTTGACCATCTTTGGTGAACGCTACGAAACTTGGGAAAGCTTTACCATAGAGTGACGCGCCTTCCGCGCTTGAGATTAAAGTTGGACGACCTGCTTGCAATACTGCCGCTGCCGAGTTAGCGGTTCCTAAATCTATTCCAATTATTTTTTCTTTAGACATTTTAAATTCCTCCGAGGATGTTCTTTGGTATGGTCACCACTATTTTTGGTCTTTCAGGTTCTGGTCTTTTAATGGGATATTTCATTTTTGTTTTCCTTTTGATACTCGAACTTTAGCTGTTCTGAGTATTTTATCGTGCAAGTGATATCCTTTTTGTACTTCTTCTATGACTGTTCCTTCTGGAGAGTCATGCACTACCATCTCTATGACTTCATGCTGATAGGGATCGAGCTTCTTTCCTTTACTGTCGAAAGGCTTGATGCCTTCTTCCTGCAAGATTTTGTGGAATTGCTTGTGAATCATCTGGATGCCTGTCTTGATTTCCTTGTCTTGTGTTTTTTCCAGGATTTGGATTGTGCGATCGAAATCATCGACCATGTTGACTATTTTAGTGAGGATTTTCGCGACTGCATATTTTGTCGCGTTTTGCTTTTCTTGGTCTACTCGTTTGACGTAGTTTTCAAAGTCCGCTTGGAGACGTTTGAGAGTGTTTTCGTAGTCAGCTATGATCTTGGACTTCTCTTCGAGGTCTTTTTGTAGCTGGGCTTCGAGCTTTTCTGGTGGCTTTTGATCTTTCTTTGTCATTGTTTGTGGTTGTTTATGTTTACTTTAAGTCAACAAGATGAGTATGTGTTGAACTAGTATATAAAGGTTTTGATAAATTTTATAAAGTATAGTCTCCAATATATAGACATGGATGAATTATATAAAAAACGTAGAGAAATAAGGAACATTGAAGCTAATAAACGTAGAGAAATGATAGCAAGAGAAGCTATGCAAGTCCTTAATGAACAAGACCCTTTATTTAGACGGGGCCTTGAAGAAAAAGCAAGAGTGTTATATACCTTCATTCAAACAAACCCCTTTTTAATATCTTTTTTAGATTTTCCGCGTGTTAAGCCTAGCCTGTTCACTCCTCCTTTTGTAATAGAAATTCCACTTTGCAAGAGGCCACAAACAAGAAATCAACTTGATAATATACATTCCTTAGTTGGTCATATTGCCTCTGATAATAATTTAGTAGCTCTGGCTTTGTACAATTGCGATGGTGATACTGTTCCTTATGAGCATTTAGACCCTGCTGAAAAAAGAGAATTTTATCATTATTTGACAAAATACCATCTTTCTTACCTAAAATAGTTTTATATGCTTATTTATCTTAACTCAACAGACCATGATTTATGAATTCAGACGAGTGACTGTCATCAAGACGAGAAAACCCCAGAAAAAAGACTTGAATACAGATTTACTCTAATCATTTATAGTCCATTCTATATAAAACTTTCTCTTTTGTGGACAATACTTTTAAGCTACTTTTATATACTTGTTTATCTTAGCTCAACAGACCATGATCTATGAGTTTCGAAGAGTAACTGTCATCAAGACGAGAAAGCCACAGAAGAAAGACCTGAATACAGACTTACAATGGTTTTCAGAATCCCTAGGACTCTTTTCCCAGCGAGACAAAGAACGCTCTTGCTTCAGAATCTTTGTAGAATTAGTGAAGTCAGCACGAAGACGACAATTGTTAAGCTCAGATGAACTAGCGATCAAAACCAATCTTACTAGGGGAACTGTTATTCATCATATTAATCATTTAGTAGAATCTGGCTTGGTCGCGCAGTATGAAGGCAAATATATGCTGCGTGTGGAGAATTTAGAGACGTTAGTGACTGAACTGCAGAGAGATCTCCATAGAGTGTTTGAAGATTTGCAGAGCATGGCTAAAGAATTGGATGAAGAATTGGGATTGATAAAAAGAGATACTACGAAATCAAAAGTGATGTATGACAAAAGGATTCATATTACTACCAAACACCAACAAACCATAAAGACCTATCAAGACAGTGCAGAGTTATTCGCTTCTAAATTTGATACTATTCGTCCACGAATTAACCATATCGCAGAAACTTTTTTTCATATTAAGAGAAAGAATCCTTTTGTTGTA
>CAYMIM010000022.1:0-47462 GCA_964390715.1 Candidatus Woesearchaeota archaeon
CGCATGGAGAAAAAAATAGAAACAGAAGTCATAGACTTTGAGAAAGAAAAAAAGCTCATGGTCAAGATCAAGAAGCTCAAAAAACAATTGGATGAGGGATTATACGCGTTAGAAGGTCGCCAGCAATATTTCGAACTATCAAAAGAGATTAAAGAAACTAAGAAAAAAGCGGACGAGTTCCATAAGAAGTTTGTTGCAGAGCGGGAAAAGGACAAAGAAAACTTAGAGAAATTTAGAATGTTAACAAAGAAGATTAACGATCTCAAAAAGCAGCAGCAAGAAGTCATGCAAAAATGTCTCGTGTTCAAGCAGGAGTATAATGCCTTGGCGCAGGAAGCTCGAGGGCAGTACGAAGAGCGAAGAAAAGCAAAACAACAATGGGTAGAGAATCAGAAACAGTCACGCTTCGAAAAGGATCACCGTCGTCAACAACAGGAAAAGAAACTCTTGGCAGAGAGGACAAAAACCGTCGAAGAGAAGCTCAAGACGAGAAAAAAATTAACTACGGAAGATATTATTACATTTCAGGGCATGTCTGAGAAGAAAGAATAATTATTCTAAAAGATGTTCTTTATGGACAAACAGACTTCTGACAAACCAATACATAGTATACAATTCAAAAGCAAAGGGGAAATAGCCAAAATAACCTAAAAGAGGCATCTCAAAGATCTTGAAAAATCCTACATAAGGAATAGTATAGGTCCACTTAGGAATGGCCCAATAATTCCAAAACTCCCAGAAAAATCCCATGATAATTCCAGCGAATAATAAAGAAAGAGGTAAAGACAAATTTCTATCCTTCAAGTGACCAATAATACTGGGTTGTCTATGCAGGTAATTTATTGGATCTAAAAGCAAGAAAAAGCTTAACCACACTAAGGGAAAAGCTAATTGGGGAATAACAAATGGCGCGAAAAAGCAAAGAATACCTAACAACATCAGAGTATGCAAAAAGTGTTTGGTGATTTTATGTTTCTTATGAAGTTTTTTATGATCAAAAAGATGGATAGTCCTAAGGAGTTCAACAGTCTCAAAAAATGCGGGCAATACGGTGGCGAAAGAAAGTGTCCCCATAAGATTCGCGTAGACGTTCAATCCCTCTAGACCAAAGTAGTTCCAATTCTTTGTCAGGATATTGAGAAATTCAAAAACAAACCAGAACAAAGCGGAAATAACAGCCATCCCTAAAAATTGATTAAATCTATTACTGATCAAAGAATTTTTTTTCAGTTTATAGATCAAGGCGTCAATAATCAGGATATAACCTAGCCAGATCAAGGGAAAATACCAGTTAGCGAAAGGCTGAATCTTATAGAAAAAATTAAGTTGAACAAAGGCAACTAGAAGAATTCCTAATAACCCATACTTTCGAAACATAGAAAGAAGAATAAAAGAGACTATATAAAAATAGCGTCTAAAAGAAAAGTGCCGTAAAAAATAAACAACTAGCGTTTTCTAAACAAGCGCAAAGTATAGTGGAAATCACTCACAATAGGAGTTCCTTGAATCTTGAACTTCCACGTCAGATAAATCCACACTCCAGCGACATACGCGCTAGACAAGACTTTCCAGATCAAGAGGTGCAAAGTCTCAAAGTAGTTCTTTCCCACGTTGAACAACAAGTAAAACAACACCTGAATTCTGACAATATTCGCAACAAAGATCAACGATCCTCCTAGTAAAAAAAGCTTCACGCCTAAGCGAAAGGAAATCCCTCTAGTCAACAAGATCAACAAAGCCAAGAGGAGATAGGCGGACGCGGCGGCACACGCGGGAACAAACACAAGAGTTTTCCCGCCAGCAAGAAGAGTAGTCCCTGCTAAAGTCACATCAGTAAATAGTCGTAAAATGCCATAAGATACCCATAACGTCAACGGAGAAAAGACAAGATAGAATACAGGATAGAAAATAGCTAAGATTAGTGCTGTAATCCACCGAATTCCTAACACCCATAACGAACGCATGCCCATTCATCTGGTCTTCATTTATAAAAGGCTTGTGCAAAACCCCATATAACTTTATAAATCAGAAAGGAATTTTGCTTGTCTATGAAGCTAACACATCAACTCGTCGCTGGTTTTGGTATTTTAACTATTTTCGTGATGATTTCTGGTCTCACAGGAATTCTTGCTACAGGTGCTATCAACAGCAAGGTAGAGACACTCACCAGAATAACTGGCCCAACCGTCCAGCTCATCGACGACATGATCATTAACGTTGCCCAGATGAACCGTGTGCTTCAGGAATTTGCGGCAGAGGACGATGAAACGCATCTGGAAGATCTCAGAAGCGAATTCGATGGTCTCAATCAACAGATTATCAATTTGCAAAGTCAGGCATTGCAGCTTATTGACGATGAAAATCTCTTGGAAAATCTCCAGGCGGCAGACAAAAAATACACAATTTTGAAAGATAAAGCAACCACCTTGATGGGTGCAAGAAAAAATGAATTAGCAACTGACGATCCAGAAGAGCAGCAGCGATACAAGATGCTCAAAGACGCGCTGACAAAACAAGTCAACGATGAGTCAAAAGAAATTATAGCTTTACTCAATGAGGTGTCTACCAGAGTAAGCACGTTAAACAAGAAAGCAGACGAAGAATCCTTGGCAGCGGTAAGAACAACCTATATAGTTTTAATTTTTACGACTATCATAAGCATCTCTTTAGCGCTGATTTTTGCCATTGTTTTGGGGAGAGCGATTATAGTGCCTATCAATGACCTCGCGGAGGCAGCCACAAAAGTAAGTACAGGAAATTTCGACGTGGAAGTAAAGGAAACAAAAGCCAATAACGAGCTTCGCCACTTAACGAACACCTTCAACAAGATGCTGGTCAGTCTCAAAGGCATGCTGGAAGAAAGTCCAAGATTAAAACAATTCATGGAGATCATTCCTTCTGCGGAAAAAACTACTACGAAGCCAGAAAAATATACTATCGCCACAGGCGCGAG
The DNA here is from genome assembly GCA_964390715.1 of Candidatus Woesearchaeota archaeon. Classification (GTDB taxonomy): domain Archaea; phylum Nanobdellota; class Nanobdellia; order SCGC-AAA011-G17; family UBA489; genus JACOVP01. The sequence goes on from CAYMIM010000022.1 coordinate 2,954, forward strand.
TTATCTGCTCAAAGAATCGCCAACAAAAAAAGCCTACGACATCTTCATCGATAAAGTAACGCATAACTATCAAGGGCTCTGTATTACCAGAGTAAATCCCGAGATCATTAAGAAGCAGTATGATTTGCAAAAAACTCCTATTCTCTGGTTGTCTGATATAAAAGATACAAAAGTATTTTCGTCTTCAGATTTATTATTGGTCAGTAAATTGATTCTGGATTTCATAAGCAAGGCGGAAAAAAGCGTCATTCTCTTGGATCGCATGGATTATCTGATTGCCAAACATGGTTTCCAGGAAGTGCTCAAGCTCATCATCAAGCTCAATGATCGGGTCATGATAAGCAATGCTATATTGCTTATTCCTGTTGATCCCGCGTTATTAAGGGCGGAAGAATTTAGTTTCTTTGAGAAAGAGCTGCAAGTGTTGCCTGAAACAGGAGAAAAAATAGAGCTACCTCCTGACCTAATGAAGATACTTGCCTTGATTGCGAACAGAAAAACATTTGGAAAAATAGTCACCTTCAAAGACATAGCTCATGAGTTGAATATCACTGCTCCCACCACGCAAAGACGCATTATAGACTTATATAATCGAGGACTAATCACAATTGTAAAGCAGGGAAGGAACAAAATTTTGCAGCTCACACCAGATGGAGAAAGGCAGGTTAGAGGTCGATAACAGAATTTTTTTCACTATTTTTATGTATTTTTCACTATTTTTTGAGCTATCTTTATAAATAAAATAACCTTAATGAAATTGTTCTTCGAAAGACCTCCGTTTGCACCAACTTTGCAACGCAACATACGGCAAGCCCCGAAAGGGGTGCGCTTGTTGTTGTTTCTATCTGTTCTAAGCAACTAAAATTTCTAATGGTCTAGGAGCTTTTTCTTTTAAGTCTCCACCACCAGGAAGATCAGAAGGAGGAGGAAGTCTATAGGCGTTTTGAGGCACAGTAGGCTCTTGCTTGCTGCGATAGTCTTGTGTCTTCTCAGCATATTGTTCACGGACTAAGCTCTCCAATACAAGGTATACTTGTGCAATAGCAACACGTTCTATATTTGGTGTTATTCTTTCTCGTTCTACATGCATATAATTTGTAATCTCTATCGTCGTTTGCCAGTGAAAGCCCAACGCATGATACACTTCGTCACGTAAGGATAAAGTATTAGTCATGAGAAAATCACGTGTAAAACCATTATATAAAATTTTTCATAAATCTTAACTACAGGTCGATAGCAAAGAAAAAAAGAAACCTTTTTAAACAAGAACAATCTCCCACATTCCCATGACAAAGAAAGGGTTGATAGCACTTCTCGCGCTCTTAGTAGTGATTACCGCCTGTAGTCCAGGAACTGTAACACCTAAAGACGATGAAAATACTTCTACAGGCACTAACCCAGGTGAAAAGATAGTTGCTGTAGAATCTGATTTAGAATATTGTAAGATGATACTCAAGACTTTGCAGGCGCAGGTAAATACTTTTGATCGCCAAGAAAAAACTATTCAGTCTAATATTGATGGCTCCAAAAAGAAAATAGCAGACCTCAAGGCTAAAGGTGACGATGAAAAGGCTATAAAGGAAGAACAAGCAGATCTCGACGATCTCAATGCTCGTGTAAAAGAAGCGAAAACTTCACTTACTGATGCTAACAAAGCGTTGGCTGATGCTAACACAAAATGTACAAAAATAGCAAAGAAAAGCGATAAGACTATTTGCAAGCAATTCGAAGACAATCTCCAAGAGCAAACCAAGACTACGCAAGCTATTTTAACTAAAGAGGAAGCAAACCTCGAGAATCTCAAGAAGCAATATGACACTGCTAAAGCTGCAGACAAATCCTCAGAATTCTTGGCAAGCATTGACGAAGAGAAGCAGCAGAAGAATTTGGAAATTCTTAAGATTAAGAATACTATCGACAAATTAGGTCAGATGGCAGCGCAATTAGACGAACGTTGCAAATAAGAATTCTCAAATAACTACTCCAACGCTTTGATCCCATCAAGGAGAACTTTATTCCATGGCTTGAGGAGTAATCTTTTGATGTCGCTGTAAGAGCGGCATAAAGTCAAGATCTTTCGCAAAAGCCAGTTTCCATTCCAGCTCGGCGTTCTTCAACGTATTTGTCTTCATTTTCGTCGCTAAGTGCTTATTGAGATAGAGCATGTGTGCTTTGCAGTTTGTCTTGTCAAATGGTAAATGTTCATACTTCGTTTTAGGCTTGGGGACCAAAGGATTAATCGATGCATAAATTCTTCGTCCAAATCTTTTTTTCGCTTCCTGAATGAAAGCAATCATCTCGTCTAGGTCTTTTGTTGTTTGTTCAGGCAATCCTATAATGAAGTACATTTTGATTTGCTCAAAGCCATGCTTCGCTGCTCTTTCAATCATGTCTAAAAATGCTTTATCAGTAATCTTCTTGTCTGTTAACATGCGCATGCGTTCATTCGCCTCTGGAGCGACAGTCAAGCTTCTTTGTCCACCCTTTCTAATCAAAGCCAGCATGTCATCATCAAGATATTCTAGACGTAAAGAAGGTACAGAAAAAGGAATCTGCTGATCAACCAGCCATTGTAATAATTTTTTTCGTTCTGGATGCACAAAAGAAGGGGCATACATAACAACCTTGTCTCGCTTACCTAATTTCATGCCATCTTGAATTGCTTGAACCAACAAGTCTACAGATCGATACTTCAGTTTAGGATAAATCGTAGGAATAGTACAGAATTTACAGGTAAAAGGACAGCCTCGTTCTACTTCCAATAAAAAAGAATTGCCAAACACATACTTTTTATCCATCTCTTCAGGTAAAGGTTGGTAAATAGGATAAGGAGATTTATTCAAATCAGCGGTCGCAGGTAGAATGTGCTTTGTTTTCCCAGGGACATACACGCCAGAAAGTTGAGCGATAGCTTCGAGAAAAGTTTCTTTGTAAGTATCTCTATCATAAGCTGCCAAGATCTTGACAATAATTTCTTCCGCGTCGCCTAAAACAAAAAAGTCAACATATCTCATCAGTGTTTCTGGATTGGAAGTAATACAGGGTCCTCCAGCGAAAATAATCTCATTTCTTTTTTCTTTCTCAAAGGGAATGTTATTTTGTTTCAGAATTTCAAAGAGGTTAAAGTAATCTAACTCATACTGAAAAGTAAATCCCAACAGATTAAACTGCTTTAAATCTGCGCATCTATCCAAGAATTTCCGTTCACAGCTCCAGTTAGGTAAATGATTCACAATATTATAGAAAATTAAAGGTGCTAAGGAATAAACTCCACCATAATATAAATTAGGAAAGACTATCGCTAACGAATGCATGCCTTTCTTCCAGGACTTTTGTAATGTGGGGTATTCCATACAAAGAAGAAAGAAGATAGTTTTTTAAAGGTATACCTCAAAAAATCGCTAATGAAACCCTTTCCTGTGTACAATACTCCCTGTACCTTAAAAGAAGGTGATAGCATAGCAAGAGAGTTTCCACGAGATAAAACAGGCAAAGTAATTAGTACAGAACATTATCGTTTATGGATCAGAGAGAATGATCATCTTTTTGTATCAACTGCACAATTAAAAACTGCAGAGGGATTACCTGCAAAAGTCGAAGTAAATAGTGCTGGCTATTTTTCTAAAATGAAAGAGTTAAACTTAGATAGCGTTATGTCTCTAGAATGGGAAATATATAAAAGTAGTCAATAAGTGCTAAAGAAGACAAAAAGAATTATAAACTAAACCCATATATGCTATTTTTATGATAGTCCTTGATATGGAAATGAGCGGTCTTGACCCACACAAATGTTCTATTGTAAGTATTGGTGCAGTAGAATTTGAAAATCCCAGCAATCAGTTTTATGGAGAATGTCGTCCTTGGGACGGTGCAGACATCATAGATGAAGCACTCAAGATTAATGGTTTTACAAGAACACAATTAGCCAAACAACCAAAATCTCACGATCAACTTGTTCAAGAGTTTCTTGCATGGACAAAAGCAATAAAAAATAAAACTATAGCAGGACAAAGTCTATGGATGGACATCACTTTTCTTAAGGTTGCCTTAGCTCGTCTAAATATTGCATGGCCCTTCGGTCATCGGTATGTCGACTCTCACGCAATCGCGTATGAGCATTTCGCGCGTGCAGGTAAGCTTATTTTAAAGCAAGAAAGAACTAGTGCTATTAATTTAGATAAAATTCTAGATTTTCTCGGCATTAAGGTCCAGGGCTCAAATTATAGTTCCCTCTCAACCCATAATGCTCTTGAAGACGCGCAATTAACTGCGGAAATTCTCTCACGATTCATCTATGGAAAAAATCTCTTACCAAAATACAAGAAATAACTGTTTCCTCGGAAAGTTTCCGAAAAAAAGACCAATAATTATTTAAACAAGAGACACCAGATAAAAAAAAGAATGAAAACAGTTGTTATTCAAAAAAACATGCCCAATAAAATAGAAGGAGATGAATCAGTATTTGAGGAAAGAGAAAGAGTAATGAATTCAAAAATAAGACAGCGTATAGCAGACATCGAACGAGATCCTACTATAGGAAAATCTGAAGAAGATTTGATTAATTACCTCAAAAAAAGAGGAGTGGACGTTGTCCACATGGATAATTAAAGAGCATACTGATTTCTTTAGAGACCTTAACAAACTTGGAACGGAAGAATTGCGAATTTTCTGGAAGAAAAGGAAAAAGATTGAACAAAATCTGGAAAGAGAGAAACATCTTGGTGGCGGCGAAAACTGCTATAGAGAACCAATAACAAAAAATATACGCTTGATTTATTTAGTCAAAGGAAATGTAATCTGGTTGTTGACAGTCGACAAGCACGATGATACCTATGAAAACTACTTAAGAAGAGTGTATACTCTAGAACCAAAAAGTTCAGCCAACCCAAAGCTTTATAAATAAACTGTTACTGGATGATAATAACAAAAGAGAGGTGGACCGCATGGAGGAACTTGCCGTAACATGTCCAACAAACTCTCAATATATCTCATACTTTTTTTAACATTGATCACAGCGGTCGCTGCGGCTCCTAGTTTTAATGTCCTAGAAGACAATCTCCAGATCAGCCTTACTCCTGGTAAAGAGAAAATAGTTCCTTTAACCATAGTCAATACAGGCACAGATCCTCTAACACTCGTTTTTGATACTACACAATTAGACTTGACAGACAGGGAAGATGATGAAATCAGTGTTCGTTTTGATCCTGAACAACCTACTTTACAGCCTAATGAAAATAAAACAGTAAATATGATCTTCAAGCCAGACCGTACTATCTCTTTTGAAAGATTCGGTGGCGCATTAACAGTCCATGTGCTGAACAATACGGCTATCCAAGACACAGTGAATCTCGATTTGGAAGTGCAGCCAGACGTTTGTGACTTCGGTGTTACCGGTACAGACTTAGATATTGATATCAAAGAGCCTGGCAGTGGTGATGATTTCAAGCCTGGTGAAGAAATCCCTATTGAAGTTAAAGTTTCCAACAATGGACAAAACAGTGTTCGCGTGCAGACAGAAGCGTTCCTCTTCAGTAAAAGTAGAAATATCCGTGATACTGCTTCAGAGACAAAGACTATCGATGAAGATGATGATTTCACATTTACTATGACTATGATTATGCCTTCTGATCCAGAAGAGATCAACGAAGATGATGAATTACGTCTAGTTGTCAAGGCGTTTGATGATGAAAACGAAAAAAGAAATTGTGCTGTTGATTTGACGAGCATTAACGTCAAGCTCGAAGATGATGCGGTCACGATAGATCGTAAAGAATCACGCGTCTTCCCAGAAATCGCTGCCTGTGGTGACACAGTAAAAGGTTATGTTCGCGTTCGTAATGTTGGCGCGGAAGATAATGATAAAGTAACCATTACCGTAAGCAATAGAGAGTTAGGTATCAGTCAAAAATCAGACACCTTTACATTGGACAAATTCGATGACAAAGATCGAAGCGAGGCGACAAGGCAATTTGAGCTCAAAATTTCAACCACAGCAAAAGAAAAATCTTATCCTTTTACAGCTCGTGTTGATTTCAAAGGTGGTTCAGAAGAAATGCAGTTGCCATTCCAGGTAGGCGCTTGTCAAGGATCAAGACGTGACACAAATATGGTAGATACTGTGCTCATTCGTCCTTTGGAAGACCAAGTGCAGATCAAACAAGGCGCGGTTACTACCATTCCTCTGCAGATTACTAACATCTTGAACGAGCGAACCATTTACTCTATTTCGATAACCAACATCGGAGAAATCGGGCAATCTGGCGCGAAGACTATCACAGTAAATCCAGGGCAAGTAACCACTGCGTTCTTGGAACTCAGTATTAAAGAAGATGCTGAGCCTGGTCTCTACAGCGGTAGTATCATAGTCAAGCAGGGCTCAACAACTGTAGGCTCACAAACTATAGTTATTGAAGTCAAAGCGGCAGACCAAGAAGGTGCGGGATCGTCAACCATCGAAACAATTCCTGTCATGGTCTGGGTAATATTGGTCATACTCGCTACAGGAGCGGTAATCCTTGCGGTTATGGCGACCATGAAGTATCTCAAACAACGAAGTGAAGTGAAACCATAACGTTTATATAGAGGTTACAACTCAACAATGGCAACACATAGATTACAACCGGGGGGTTACAGATGAAAAAATTCAGTTTATTATACGCAGTTATGGCAGTAATGCTCCTATCCGCATTCGCTGTTAGTGCAGCAGTTACTACTGTCAACACATTTGATAGTGCTAATCCAACATTCGGTGGTGAGAACCAAGCAGCAAGCAACCCTAAACATGATGTGGTTGCAGATAGAAACAAAATTCTAAGTGCTCAACCAGTTATCTTGAAGAACACTGATACGGTTCCAGTAACTATCGATCCTACAAAAACACAAATCACCTATGTATCACCCTTTACTTCTATAGATAGTAATCTACAAGTAGAGAATACAGCAAATATCGATCTTACTGCTAATGGTCAAGCAACCATAAATTTCAAAGTAAGAATTTCTGAAAAGCTTGATGCAGTCAATATAGATGGTGACCTTATAGCAATAAAAGTCGCAACAGTAACATTATTTGATAACTCAACCACTCCTATAATTTTGGGAAGTTTTGATGTATACGTCCAAAGAGAGAACAACCTTGAAATGAACAACCTCGATGCTAATATCGAAGGTGGCAGAAAGAAAAGCTTGAGCGACGATGATACTTTAGAAAACCTCAAACCTGGAGATAATATTGAAATCGAAGCTGAAGCTCGAAATAATTATGGCAGTGAAACTAATGTAGATGTTGAAAATGTCGTTCTGGAAATAGAATGTACAAATGACAAAAACTTAGATATTTCCGACAAGAGTGTTGATATCGGTGACATATCTACAGAAGATGAACAAACAGATGCTTTGACAGTTGATATTGAGGCAGATGCTGAGGATAAAACCAGCGACTGTATCATTAAAGTGATCGGTCGAGACCAAAATGGTGCTCGTCATGGTGAAGGTACAAACTTCGCTTTCGAAATCACTCGTGAAAGCCATGACATTCAGATCACAGCAGCAACTGTTAATCCAACAAGTGTTTCCTGTACAGACAGAGAAGTGCAGTTGACAGTTGATTTGCTCAACTTGGGTCGTTCTAATGAAAATAGAGTAGCTTTAGAAGTAACTTCCAAGGCAATCAGTTTCCAGGAACGAGTATCCAACATCGAATTGGACGAAGATGACAGCACGCAGGAAATATTTGTTATTCCTATGGATGGAACAAAGATCAAGCCAGGTCCATTCGCTATCCAGGTGCAGTCATTCTATGATAACACGAAGAGCTCTAGCACAGAAACAATCCAAGTGGATAATTTGTGTAATGCAGGTTCAGACAACACTGGTAACAACGGTAATGGCAACGAAGAAATCATTGAAGGCGCTATCACACTTGACAGCGATAATATCAAAGTCAATATGGGCGGCTCAGCCAGCATTCCTATCAAGATAACCAATCTGGAAAAAGTGCCTGTTGAGTACATGGTTGCTCTAGCGGACATCAGCGAATTTGCGGAGACATCCACAAGCAAGTCAGTCTTCCTCAATCCAGGACAGCAAAGCACTATCTTGCTCAACTTGAAGTCAAAAGCAAAAGTTGACGCGGGTAAGTACAGTGGTATTATTGTCTTGAAGGACAGCACTGGTAAGACTTTGGAAACAAAGACTTTCACCGTTGACATTGCTGCGAAACAAGGCAGTTCCTTCGATCTTGGTTCAGTATTCGGTGGTGCGGATTCCAGAGTCTTCTGGATCATTGGCGACATTATTTTGATTATTGTTGCCATTTTCTTCATCCGCTTGATTTTCACAGGCGGCAAGAAGAAGCAAGCTAACAAAAAGTTGGCTGACTACGAAGCTGAAATGTCTCGTAAGAAACCATCTAGACGAAGAAAGTAAATCTTTCTTTTTTTCTTTTTATTTTTTATATTAATAATTTTTAAGTAATATTTATAAACTCAATAAAGGAACAAAAACTATGACATATAAATTGCAGTATGAATGGCAAGTGTTGCTAGAAAGAGATGGACATTTTGAAGCAGAATGGAAAAGTATTTTATGGGGCCTTAATAATGATATTCCAGATTTCTATTTTGAAATTGAAAAAGACCAGAGAGGGTTAGGAAGATATTTAATTAAAGCGAAATGGACTTCAGAAGATCAATGCAAACAACATCCCTTACCCACCAAAAGTGACCATGCTGTTCTAGTAGATACACGTCATTTAGATACTATAGTAAACTGTCCAGAAGTGTCTTCTCTGGAAAAAAACATTGCAAAAGAAGTTCTTGATGATCTACATTTACCTTGAACAAATCTTGTAAAAAGCCAATAATCTTTTAAACCAGCCGGTAATTTTGAAGTTTATGTTCGAACACTTACGTCCAAAACTTGAGGGAAAACCTTTCTTAACCAATAAAGAAGAGATTATAGCGCACTTAAAACTTCTGTTACACAAAGTCATCCCAAGCGAAGAAAAAGTTGGCATAGCCTTCTCTGGTGGTCTAGACTCATCAGTCCTAGCGCTCCTGTCCAAAAACTGTCAGCTCTACACAGTCGGTCTAGAAAATTCTTCAGACGTCGAATGGTCGATCCAGGTTGCAAAAGAATTGAACAAGCCTATCAAGACAAAAATCATCACGTTGCCAGAAGCTGAGCGCATCATCAAAGCAGTAGTCCATATTCTCAAGAGTACAGATGTTACCCACGTCGGTATTGGATGTGTTGTCTATGCAGTCTTGGAGATGGCCAAAGCTGATGGCGTCAAAATTGTTCTGGGTGGTTTAGGTGCGGAAGAAATCTTCGGCGGGTACAAAAGGCACATCGAGTATGGAAAAGACTTGGACAACATTCATGATCGTCTCTGGGAAGGATTGTACGGTATGGAAAAAAGAGATTTAGCGCGTGATCTCCCTATTGCAAAACATTTTGGTATTACTTTGGTTGCTCCATTTTTAGATGAAGAGCTCGTCACATATGCGATGCAAATTGATCCCTCATTAAAAATAAATAACGATCGTCGTAAAATAATTTTACAAGAAACTGCTTACGCGCTTGGTTTATCCAAAGAAGTTGCCTTCAGAAAGAAAATGGCAGCGCAATATAGCAGCAAATTCGATCGAGCCATGGAAAAATTAGCTAAGAAGAAAGGCTTTGATCTAAAAAAAGAATATTTACAGAGCTTGCTAAAGAAATAATTTTTTCTAAAAAAGAAATAACAACCTTTAAAAAGAGAAGGAGAAAAAGAAACCCTTCCCATGCGTATAACAAAACAACAAGTCTACTCAGTTCTGGATGATGAAGTCTGGAGAACATGTGCAGAAGTAGTGAAAACACTAAGAGAAGGAAAATCAAAAGGGAAGCATGCGGATGCAGTAATACAGAATGTAACAGCGCTCAAAGTGTATAGTATTCTAGTCCCTCTTTGTGTAGAAGGATATCTTTTAACTGAACAAAGGCGTGTAAAAGATAAAGATAGTCTATTTTACACAGAGGCAGTATACAGACATAATCCTGAAAAACCTTGGAATCCAGATACAAAAGAATCAGATGATCTTGAATCTAGAGTTGCTTAAAGAGGAAAAAAGGCCAGAGAGGGAATCGAACCCCCGCGTAATCGCTCTGCAGGCGATTGCCTTACCGCTTGGCTATCTGGCCACAAGAATACCTCCCTTGACGTTCTTTTAAAACCTTTCGAATAAATTATATAATGCACTTATAGTAGGAGAACGATGAATAAACAAGCCTTCCAGCAAAAAATCCTCTCGTGGTACGAGCGGCATAAGCGTGATCTTCCTTGGAGACATACAACCAACCCCTATCACATTCTCGTCTCAGAAAGTATGTTGCAACAAACACAAGTAGATCGCGTCATTCCAAAGTATGAAGCCTTTCTCAAAGCATTTCCCAAGATACAAGACTTGGCAGTAGCCCCCACCAGTCAGGTCTTAGAGTTATGGTCTGGTCTCGGCTATAACAGTCGTGCTATCCGTTTGCAGGAAGCGGCAAAAATAATCAGCAAACGATACAACGGTGAAGTGCCAAAAAATCGTGATGCGTTAATGGAGTTGCCAGGGATTGGTCCTTATACAAGTAATGCTATCTTATCTTTTGCGCATAATTTGCCTTTTCCCTGTATGGACACGAACATTAGAAGAATCATCTTGCACGAACTCCAGTTGCCAGAAAAAACCGCGCCAGAAAAATTATATATTTTAGCAGAATCATTAATTCCAGAAGGACGTTCACGGGATTGGCACAACGCCTTGATGGATTATGGATCTTCTATTTTAACAGCACGAAAAACTGGCGTTAAATCTTTGACAACACAATCTAAATTTCTTTATTCGAGACGGTGGTATCGTGGTCAGATTTTAAAAACACTCATAAGAGAAAAAGAAACAACAATCAAAAAATTAGCGCGGACATTAGAAAAGTCTCCGGCGGAAATAGGGGATATTGCGCGGGAAATGGCAAAAGAGAAATTAATTACGGTAACATCAGATAAAATTACGCTTCCTTCATAAGAATTTTCGATATTTTTTCCAGAACTTACTTATTAATCAGTGTCTTGTTTTAGGGATGTCAGAATGTCCAAGAATTTACTGTGATACTAATATTTATTTAGACTTTTTATTAGGAAGAAAAGATTACTTAAGACCTTTAGATGAGTTTGCGCATAGAATTTTTAGAAGAGTTAAAGAGGGAGAATTTCTTTTAATACTCTCAGACCATATAGTTTTTGAATTAGAAAATAAAGTATCGAATGAAGAACTTGACGTATTTTTACAATCGCTAGAATCTGAAGGGAGAATTATAAGACTATCAGCAACAAATGCAGAACGAGAACAAGCAAAACTACTCTCGAAAGAGCATTGGAAGGATATGTTACATGCGATTTTAGCAAATAAAGGAAAGGCACAATATCTTATAACGAGAAATGTCTATGATTTCGCAGGAACAGAGCATTTAGTGCAGACCGTGTTTCCTGAAAATATCTGAAAGATCTTTATTTTCATAATCATCAAACCAATGTTCTTCCTCTTCTTTGGTGAACTTTTTAAGTTTCGCAGATCCTTTTAACCGAGAAAGCCAATCATCTTTACCAGACATTTCCTTCATAGTTTCTAAATCTTTTTTCGAAATCTGTGGCAGAGGTTCTTTGTCTTGTGCAAATAATTCCTCAATAGGTCTTCGTTCTACCATACAGGATGACTTCTTATCTTTAAAATCGATTGTGACCATATACAGGAAATGTTTTAGTGATTTATATATCTTCTGGTGAAAAAAGCGGAAAAATTACGGCAGAGATAATTAGTATTGCGGATAAGAGAAAGGAACTTTCGAATTTTTCTCAAAAAAGAACATAAAGGCTATACACTTCTTTCTTTGCATGTTTAAAAACATTTATATAATAATATTAATTGATAGGAGAAGATAGCATGGATATCTCCAAGTATGAGATAGTTATCAGACACCATGTCTATCAGCGTGCATTGGAAAGAGAAATTTATCCTGATATGATTGAAGAAACGCTTCTCAAAGGCACAAAAGAATACTATGGTAAGCATGGCATAAAATTTATCAATAAAGGAGCAAAACGAACTATCATTTGCGTAGGTGAAATCATTGGCACAACCATCACAATCTTTACGATCGAAGAAGGCAACTAAAATGAAAACTTGCACAATCTGCTCAGGAACCATGGAGCCCTATAAAGGCAAGACACCAGAAGGAATTCCTTATCAGTACTACAAATGTACTAACTGTGGAGAAGAAATTGTCGATATGCGGCAATTGCATGCTGTCGCGGACACTTATCGAGCTTTGAAAAAATACCACGTCAAACTCTCCAAATGGGGATTAAGTCTCGGGTTAAGAATTCCAAAAGAGCTCGTAAAGAAATATCGTCTCAAAAATGCAGAAGAAGTAGCTATCATTCCAGAGAAAGCAGGGATTAAAATAATTCTGAAATAAAAAGAGCGGATCCGATGAGATTTGAACTCACGACCTCCTGCTTAGAAGGCAGGCGCTCTATCCAAGCTGAGCTACGGACCCACTGAAAAGAAACGTCTTTTGCTCAATATTTAAACGTTGTGAAGTCCCAGAAGTTTTAAATAATCGGTTGCTATATCAAATATATGAAGTTGCAGTACCTGCTTACACGATTTACAAAATATGAGGGGTGTAGAGGTCCTTTACGATTAAATGACGGTCAAGAGTATTATCTCCAGCCGCCAGAAGTAACAGAGCCTTGTCTAACAGAAGTTATTGAAGAATGTGTTCGTGTTATCCAACAATTAGTGCCAGATGTGCGAGTAGATGAAGAAGGCGCTTTATACAGAATAAGAACTGATAGTAAAAAACACTTGAAAGATAGACTCCATGGATTTCCAAATATACCACAAGTCTTAGACCAGATGAGAAGCTTAGGATATGACATACCACAAAGACAATGGTATAATATGAGACAGGACGTTAGAGAAGACATGAAGAGAGCTGCATAAGCTTTAAATAACTCGTTCTTGATAGGCTTTTTATGGATTTCAATCACATCGCCAAGAAATGGCAATCCCGTTGGGAAAAAGAAAAGCTCTTCGAAGTCAAAGAAGACAAAAAGAAGAAAAAATCCTACGTCCTGCAGATGTTTCCATACCCATCAGGAACTAGCTTGCACATGGGGCATGCCAAAAACTACATTATTGGTGATATTGTCGCTCGTCATAAAAGAATGTTAGGATTCAACGTCTTGCAGCCCATGGGCTATGATGCTTTCGGTCTTCCCGCGGAAAATGCGGCGATTAAAAGCAAGTCACATCCAAAAGTTTTTACAGACACAGCTATCAAAGGATACATCCAGCAGTCCAAAGCTCTCGGATTGAGTTATGATTGGTCAAGAATGGTAGCGACTTGTTATCCAGACTACTACAAATGGAATCAATGGTTCTTCGTGAAGTTTTTTGAGCGTGGTTTAGCGTACAAGAAAAAAGCTCCAGTCAATTGGTGTCAGAGTTGTCAAACTGTGTTGGCAAATGAGCAAGTGGAGCAAGGAAAATGTTGGCGTTGTCACAATGAAGTTTCAGTCAAGCAATTAGAGCAGTGGTTCTTCAAGATCACGGACTACGCTGAACGGTTATTACAAGATCTCAGTTTGTTAGCGGGCTGGCCAGAAAGAATTCGCACGATGCAGTCCCACTGGATTGGGAAAAGCGAAGGAGCAACGATTTATTTTCCTATCAAAGACTCCAAAGAAAAAATCGAAGTCTTCACCACACGTCCAGATACTATCTATGGTGTGAATTGCATTATCTTCGCTCCTGAACATCCACAAGTGTTAGAATTAGTCAAAGGAACAAGTTATCAGGCACAAGTCCACGAGTTCATCAACAAAGTAGTCATCAAAGAACGTTTCAAGCGCGGTGATGAAGAGCAGGAAAAAGAAGGATTGTTCATTGGCAAATATGCTATTAATCCACTCACGAAAGAAGAACTTCCTATTTACGTTGCAAATTTTATTTTGTTAGATTATGGAACTGGCGCGATTATGTCAGTCCCTGCGCATGATGAAAGAGATTTTGCATTCGCTAAAAAATACAAATTACCAATAAAAATAGTGATTCAACCAAAAGACAAAAAGAACAAAGAACCTTTACAGCAAGCGTACATGGGCGAAGGTGTTTTAGCCAACTCTGGCAGATTTAATGGTCTCACAACAGATAAAGCAAAAGGCGCATTTATCAAAGAGCTCCAATCAAAGAAAATAGGCAAGTCAACACAACATTACAAACTCCGTGACTGGTTAGTCTCTCGGCAGAGATATTGGGGAACACCTATTCCGATGGTGTATTGTGCAAAATGTGGTATAATTCCTGTGCCAGAAAAAGATCTTCCAGTTAGATTGCCAGACAAAGTAGAATTCACAGGCGAAGGAAATCCATTAGCAAAAGTAAAAGACTTCGTCAACACCCATTGTCCAAAATGTAGTTCTCCAGCAAAACGGGAAACAGACACGATGGACACTTTCGTAGATTCCTCCTGGTACTTCTTAAGATTCTGTGATGCGAAAAATGACAAAGCTCCTTTTGACAAAGAAAAAGTCAACTACTGGATGCCGGTCAATCAATACACTGGTGGAGCAGAGCACGCAGTCATGCACTTGTTATACGCTCGTTTTTTCACGAAAGCATTACGAGACATGAAACTTCTCGACATTGACGAACCATTTGTAAATCTTTTCAACCAAGGTATGCTCCACAAAGACGGAGTAGTCATGAGCAAAAGTAAAGGAAATATTGTCACGCAAGATGAAATCGCAGGTAAATATGGCATTGATACTGCTCGTTGGTATTTAATGTCTGTCGCTGCTCCAGAAAAAGATACTGAGTGGGATGACAAAGGTGTTGAAGGTTCATTCAGAGCGTTGAGTAAAATAGTCTACCTTGTAGAAAACGCAAAATATACTACCAAAGACGAACGTATCGAATCGAAAATGCATAAAACGATCAAAGACGTCTCAGAAACTATTGAGTCCATGATATACAATATGAGTTTAATCAAAATAATGGAATATGTGAACTATCTCCAAAAGGCCTCAAAAGTGACAAAAGAGAGCATAGAGACGCTCATCAAACTTATTAGTCCAGTTGTTCCCCATCTCGCAGAAGAATTATGGGAAATGACAAAGCACAAAGGATTCATCTCTGTGGAAAAATGGCCGAAGTGCGATGAAAAGAAAATCAATCCAAAAGTAGATGCATCTGAGGAGTTGGTAGAAAAAACAACAGCAGACATCCAAGCAGTCCTCAATTTAATTAAAATCACACCAAAAGAAATTACACTCTTCGTCGCAGAAAAATGGAAATATCCTTTATTCAAAAAACTACATGCGGAAGAAAGTCGTGACTTTGGTGTGTTAATGAAAAAATTCGCAGACAAAGAACGCGGTCAAGATGTTGCCAAGATCGTCCAACAATTCATGAAAGGTGCTCTCAAAACAGAAACAGTTTTGTCACCAGGAGAAGAACTTGAGGCATTAAAAGAAAATAAAGCAGTCTGGGAAAAACAGTTCGGTGCAAAACTACAACTAGTACACGCAGATACTTCTAAAGAGCAAAAAGCAAAGCAAGCAATCCCGGGCAAAGTAGCTATTTTGATAAAATAACTTATTAATTTTTATAAAAGGTATGTACAGATTGTGTCTATCCTTCATTATCTTGTTGGTACTTTTAAAGGCACTGCAATTTTCGCTGGAATTTCTTCTTCTCTGTTCTTCACTTTGAAACTTATTCCTAGCATGATGCCATTTGGATTCATAGTGACGGTAAACTTCGCGTCTTCTAAGTTTTCTAATATGTCTTCTCCTATCTTAAATAATGCAAAAAATTCAGTAGCGTGCATAATCTCAATACCTACAATTCTTCCTTTTGTAGATACATCTAAGACTAGTTGTCCAGCATCAATATTTCCTTTAAAATTTTCATCACTAGAAAAGCCTTTGTGAATAGCTAAAATATCATTGTTCTTATCATAAAAGAGTAATTTGTTTTTTGTCATTGTTTATATGCCTCTTTTCTGTTTTATCATCGATTGCCACTTTCTATACCTCATAATATAGGTGAGGATATATAAGTCTTTCTTGCCATGCCTATCAAATATAACGGGTAACCTCATAGTTCTGGTATTGCTTATTTTAAAATGAAGGCAGTGAATTATATCACCATGTTTACCAATTTCTTGATAGGAATATACTAATGTTCCTGCGGTGAGTAAAGTATGTACTACCTCTTCTTTGTTTCCTTCTCTGAGCATCAGTTGATCTGTAAAGTGAGGTTCATTATAGGTAATCTCTTTCGGTGTATAGGTTCGTAATTTTTTCTTGAGAGATTCTAGATCATCCTCTTTCACATGTTCCATAATCTGTTTTTTTACTCTCTGTTATAAATAGCTTTGCGGGTCGTTTGAGAAGCTAACTGCTACTAGAGTAAATAAATATTTAAAAAGCGTCGAAAAGTTTTCGGAACAGTCGTAAGATTTACGAAATATTCATAACAATTCCATAAAAACGTGTTATACTAATAAAATAAACTTAAGCGTAGACTTTTTTCCACATACCATAGGAAACAAATAAGACTGCTAAAAAAGGTACAACGGTCAGTGCACTAGCGATGCCATCGCCAGCAAAATACATAGACGCGCCAGCGCCAATGAAATCAATCGTGAAGCCGGCATAAGCCCATTCTTTAAGCGTCTTCCACATTGTTTGGAGCAAAGCAAGCGCGCCTAAAAGTTTGGCAACCCCTAGAATAATATTCAAGTATAAAGGATAGCCCAAATGTTTTATAACTGCTTTTGCTGATTCCATCTGGATGAGTTCTGAAATGCCTGAGAAGAGCATGCCTGCAACTAAGAGCAGCGTGAATATCCAATAAAGAATCTTAGCTGTCTTTGCCTTCATGGTATCTGGATAAAAAGTTATCCTTTAAGAATCTTTCTCGCCCAAAGAATACTTTATATAGCTTAGAAAAATACAGAGAAGAGATGAAACAGCGTCTCCATCTGAGAAAAAAAGCGTTAATCGCTATTACTGTTATCTGTTTAGCGTTATTTACGACTATTCTTGTTTTCCATGAGCGACTAGCCTTGATTGACGCGGCAGCAAATAAACTGTTGAACGGTTATGGAACTTTCTTTTACTCCATCGCTAGTGTGATTTCATTTTTAGGATCTATCTATGTAGTGCCTGTTATTTTTATCATAGTGCTCTTCCTCCTCTGGCAGCGCAAGAAACAACGTGAAGCATTGATCTTGGGTATTGCAGTCCTCTCGAATTACGCTGTCGTCAATATAGTAAAAGTTTTGACAGGATGGGTGCGTCCTAGTGAAGTCCAAAGAGCTATCGAACAAACCTTCCCCTCTGCGCATGCGTCTACACCTTTTGTCTTGTATGTGTTAGCTTATCTCTTCTTGGTCAAGCAACCAAAGAAATCGACATTTGTTGCTATTGTAGCTCTCTGTTTATTGATTGGTTTCTCCAGAATTATTGTCAATGCCCATTGGATGACGGATGTGATTGCTGGAATATTGTTGGCGATAGCTTGGATTAGTGCGACGTTGTTGTTCTACAAGAAATAAAGATCAAGAGCTAATGTTTCTCCTCAATCTCCTTCAGAAATCTCTGCAGCGTCTTCAGCACATGCTCAGGCTGCGTCTTCAAAATGCTCGCAGTGCGTTCCAGTAAGTCTTTATCCGTCCCAACTTCTTCAGTCGTAGAAACAAAAGCTTTAGGTTTAGCTTTGCCCTTCTTCACAACATCTTTCCAAACCGTAAACAATTCAGTAGCTCTTCCAGGAACTTGACTCTTCTTCACTTGCAAGAACTTTGCGCATTCCTCAAGGAGTTTGCCTTCTTTATGCACTTCAGATTGAGCAGCCTTCCCCGCAGTATATTCGAGACGTACAATCCCATCACTGATCTTAGAACTTTTAATAATTTTAATCATGCCAGTTTCTTGAGTGTTATCCAAATGACTTCCACCACAACATTCGACGTCCACACCAGGAATTTCTACAATACGCAGTTCTTTCCCTGGAGGCACTCCACCTTGATAGATCCCCATCCCATAAGCTTGCTCAGCTTTGCCCCGAGACATAAATTCTTTATGCAGAGGTATGGCTTTCCGTACAATAGTATTAGCAGCATCTTCAATCTGTTTCACTTCATCATCAGTCAACGCTTGATAATGAGTAATGTCCAGTCGTCCTTTGTCAATATCTTTGTACGCGCTCGCTTGATTAATATGAGGTCCAAGCACTTGTCGCGCGGCGGCGTTCACAATATGTGCGGCAGTATGATGTTGGCTTAATTGCAGTCGTCTGTCCCAATCAATCAGACATTTAACGTTTTCACCGCTATGGAAAGGACTAGGAACATAAAGTTCATGCAGCACAACATTGTTTTGTTTCAAAATTTGCACAACTTTCTTACCATTGATCGTACCAGTATCATGCAATTGTCCACCGCCAGTCGCATAAAAAAATGTCTCATCCAGAATCACGAATTTGTCAATGCTCTTAATTACTTTCGCGCTAAACTCCATTCGTTTGTAGTCTTCAAAATATCTAACCTTAGTAGCAGGTACACCAGTCAAATCTACTCCCACATCTTTAGTAGTCTGATGCTTCTGTTCTTGTTGTTCATGTCTCTCAGCAACCTTAGCGTAAAAGTTTTCAGGCACATGCACAATTTTCCCTAGTTTTTTAGCTTCTTGTTGAATCAGTTCAGGAGCAATCCCTTGGCTGTCATATAACTCAAGTAATATTTTCTCATCAATCGTTTTGGTAGCATAGTGTTGTACCAGTTGGCTAGTCTTTTGTTGCGTTGCTTTGTATTTTTGGACTTCCACACTTAAAATTTTCTGGACATTATCCAAGTCTTTGCTCAATTCTGGAAATAAGTCTTTCAGTTCTGCGACGTGCCAAGCACAAATCTCTCCTAAGTCTAGATTCCATCCATATTGGGAAATAAAACTTAACGCTCTTCGGAGTATCATGCGTAAATTATAGCCGCCACCAACATTGCTCGGCAGTCCGCCATCATGCAGCGCAAAGAGTAAAGAGCGAGTATGATCAGCGATCGAATACAAAGCGGCCAAAGGTAATACTTTCCACTTCACTTCATCTGCGGGTACTCCCATCTTTGCGCTAATCATATCCCAGACTTTATGCGCGTCTTGCACTTCATCCATATTCAAATAAGAAGAATAAGGCATAAACTTTTTCTGGAAATCAGGATCAGGTTGCACGCCAGTTTTCTCATACAGTTTTCTCATGACATGAGGAAACGTCGCGTCATAACTCGTTCCTTTGCCTTGCGTAAACCAAGCGGCTCTCTCTTGTCCAGCGCCCATATCTAAGACATTAATCTTCAGCGGTTGTAATTTTTTCCCATCATGTAAATAAGTCATGTACACTTGATTGCCAATTTCTAATCCGCCAGAAAAGAATTCCAAGCTGCAGCCAAAGTTTCCCCCACCACCCCAAGCGTCTTCATGAATCATAATATCTTTATTTGCTAATCCCATCCCTTGATTTAACCATGTTAAATAATCACTGACATATTTTTCTTTATCATATTTCTCTGGAGGCATGAAGGCTAGTTCTCCCAGCATCACAAATCCAGTAAAATGTCCGCTCAGTCCAACAGAGTCAACATCATTAAAGCGTAAACAGAATTGAGGAATCACTAGAGGATTTGCGGGCGGTTCTACTTCTCCAGAAACAACAAAGGGTTGAAACGCGGCGACAGAAGCGATAGTATATTCCATCGTTGGATTCCATCTGCTCACCACAGGATATCTACCTATAGGTGTATACCCTAACTTTTTATGGATTTGCGCGAACTGCTGCCAGACTTGCGTATACGTTAAGGATTTTGAAGCGATCTTTTTGTCCAAAAAACGAAAGCCTCCAGAACAACTAGGATCTCCACACGTTCTGCTCGCGTATTGGCTCCAGAAATAAGTCCCGCACTTCTCACAATGATATCTGGAAAAGCCAAGCTTTTGTAAGGTCTTCACAGGAAAAAAATTCTCAGGCTTGGCGCTTGCTTCTTGCTTGATTTGTGCTTTCACTTGTTTCGTAAGATCCATGGAATAAGCCTTCAGAAGCGAATTATTTAAACCTTTTTACGAAAGAATATACAGTCTCCCCGGAAGATTTTCGGATTTTTCTCCATAACATAAATAAAGAATAAAATAAATATCTAAACTAAGGAGGTTCAGAAGAGAAAACCTTATATAGAAGAGATATATCAATTGATACAACTATGACACAATCACTCTTAGAAATGCCAACGATTCGCTTTCCTAGATTGGACACTGTCTTAGTCATAGAACAATTTATTCAAAAGCACGATGGAGATTATAAGAAAAAGCAACTCTGGGAAGCATTGCCTAAAAAAATAATGTATCAAACATTCTCAGTAATCATTGATTATCTGCTCTATTCTAGGAAGATATCTCTAGATACTGAAGGAAAAATCGGTTGGATTTTCTACCCAGGAAACATAAAAAGTTATGCAGAACAAAAGCAACTCTTCTGGCAAAAGAGGTGATAGAGCTACCAACGAGAGTAATATTTGTAACACTAAAAGTTAAGAAAGAATTTGAAGATTTACAACAAGGAAAATCAGAAGACAAAGAGAGATATGTTCAATTACAAGAAGTTTTTACAGTTTTAGAAAAAAATGGATTTTCTGGTATTCAGATAAAAAAGAGACTTATTTCAAAAGCATATCTAAGAAATAGTAATCTTCACAATCTCTGGAAATATAATTTGCCTAATGGTTGGAGATTGCTCTACTCGATTGAAAATCAAGGAGATATAACGGTGTCTATTATTGTTGAATGGTTATCGCATAAAGAATATGAAAGACGTTTTGGATATTAAAAAGAGTATTACAATAATACCGGAAGATTTGCGGATATTTGTAAGAAAAGTTTATTAAGTTTAAAAGGCGGGTAAAAGCTATGCAAAAAAACAAGACAGACATCGAGAACAAGTTTTTGATGGTTTCTATGGTGGTTACAGCCATACTTATTATTATGGCAACATTGCTTCTTATAAAGAGGGTATGGGGGCTATGAAAGACATAATTAAATGGATAAGTATCATTGCGCAGATCTTTGCTTACATACTTGCGATTATTTTAATAGTGCAGCTTTGGAAATCATTAGTGGGTGGTACATGGGCTGTTGAAGATGTTATTCTCGCGCTTCTTATTTTTAATATAACTCTAACTTTCGGATTAAATGCAAAAATAGCAAAAGTCAACACCAAGATAGAAAGTCACGTAAGCTGGCATCGCGGTCACGACAGCAAAATAAATAATTAAGTAGATCTATAGAAAAAAAGAAACGTCTAAACTTCAAGATTTTTGATTCTTCTCTTTAATTCTGCCATCTCTTCTTCCAAAGGGCTTAAAAATGACTGGGGAGCTGTTATTTTCCCAGATAAACGATTTGCCATTTCTTGTCGTGGCGTCAATACCTTCATGGGTTGTTGCTGGATCATCTGTCGATGCAGGACTTGCTCTTGTTTCTTGATAAACTCTAAAGGCAATGGTGGAATGCTTTTGAAGAATTGATGTGCGGCGGTAGTCAGGTCAGTCATGTTGTTCGCGATGTCTGTCTTTAACACCAGACGTTCTTGTTCAAACTGCTCGATCTTTCCTAGCACTTGTAAGAATTCAGAAGCGTGCAAAGCGGATTCCAGTAACTCTCTCCGTATTGCCTTGGGAAAATCTAATCGGATATGCACGTCATCAGCCATGGGTTTACACTTCAAATAATTTTTTATCGATCGCGAGTAATTTGTCTTTGATTGCCGCGACAGTGGTATGCGCGTTCGTGATTTCTGTCTGCTCCTTGGCGCGTAAGTCTTCTAGTTTTGCCAGCGTTGCTTCAGCGTCTTTGATTTTCTGTTTCAGTAATTCCAAGTGCGACATGGCTTCGCGATATTGTCCTATCTTGACAAACAAAGGCTTGTCTTCAACTTGCATAGATGCGAGTTCACGCTCACGTCCAGGAATATCTACAGTTGTTGGTCGTGTGAAAGAAACTGGAGCTCGTACCATGGGTTGTGGTGGAGGTATCTGGGAAGGTAAGGGTCTGTCAGGGATCATCACTCGTTGTTGCGCGGGAGGAGCTCGTTGAATCAGAGGTTGCGGTTGTTCTTGTCGTTGCCAAGGCGATGCTTGTTCATTGGCTACAGCTTCTCGATCAGGATATTGAACAGGTTTTCTTAAGAACGCGGGTTCACGGACAGGAATCTCTACAGATGGTGGTCGTTGCGGAGGTTGTGGTTGTACAGGAGGAAGTTGCATGCGCATGGCTTCAGGATGAGGCATTGCTACAGGAACAGGACGTACTAAGGGCTCTTGTCTCGATGGTAATCTATCATCCATAAAACGAGTAAATTCTGGCTGTGTTTTGTCTTCCACTTGAGGTCGTGGAAAGGAAGGAGCTTGAGGTGGTGGAGGAATGATCATCGATTCACTATGCACTTCTGGAAATTCAGGCTCATAAGAAGGCAGTGATGGACCAGACTGCGCCGCATAACGAGGCATTGGTGGTAATGGTTGTTGTGGTTTTTTTCTACTAAAGAGTCCCATTGGTTATCCCCTAAGAGTATTTTTATGGAAACATTATAAAGGTTTCTTTGCTATTGTCGAGTGGTCAGAAAAAATCAAGGTAAAAAGCGTTCTTTATGATGTTTCACAGCGTCAACATGGCGTGACTGCTCCAATAAGTGGCGTAATTTGGTCAACGAGTCATCTAAGTGGCGAACTTCTTCTTTCCGCATCGTGATAGTCGCTGGTTTCCACACTTGAACAGGAACAGGTTCTTGTCTGGATTGCTCTCGCTGGTAAATCTGATGCATGTCTTGCGATACAGCGTATGCTTTTCTGACTTGTTGCAATTCTTCATGGAGTGATGTCACTACACGTAACAGTCTTGGTTTATTTTCATCAGTGACTTTCGAATAAATCTCTAATGCCAATCTATAAAGTTCAGGATAGTTTTGTTCAGCCTCGGTGAATTTTTTCGCTGCAATCAGTTCACAGAGTGTTTGGGAAAGCGCGTTGAATTTAACCAGAAATTTATTCAGGGGTGAGGCGAGTGCTGGCTGCGCGGAGGATTGTCGTTCGACCATGACAGAAACTATCTTGGGCAATGCTGCAGGCTCGTTGCTTGTTGGTTGCGCACTGTCTAAACTTTTTTTCAGATAAAGAGGTGGTGGTCTGATATAACGAATTTCCACTTCTGCTTGTCCCGGCAATAATCGAGTATAATCTTGCGTTGCTCGTCGTCGGTAAAAATCAGACCGCAGATCTGCTCTTCCCCAGACAAATAAAATGCAAATTCCAATGAGACAAAGGAGCAAGGCTAGCCAGTAGTTCGGCTTCGTCGGAGGAACAACAACAGGTGTTGTCAGGGGAGCTGGTAGCGCGACAGAGAACTCAGGTTGTTCTTGATCCATGCACACAGTAGTTGTAGCGTCACTCCCCACTTGGACATTCAGGCAATTATTTTGTACGCGCGCAATAATCGGTTGTCGCTTGGGCGTTGTCGCGCAGGAAGTTTGCTGCAGTAAGGATCCAACAATAGCGAAGTCTTCTTGCTTAAGTCCATGATCTAGCCAGCATTGTGTTTTTGGATCTACAGGAACAGGTTTTATTTTTTCTATCGGTTTCGTCGGAGGAACAATAACAACTTGATCTGGTCGTCCAACTTGGATAGCATCACCAGTAATAAATTTTTCAGAGAGCAATGCCTGTAACGTAAACAACAACAGCAAAGAGCCGATGACTGTCGCGATCAATATAGCGTCTCTTAATAATTTTCTAGCGGCGTACATAGAATGATACCTCTTTGATCCTAACGACCATGGCTTTTCTACTCAAGCGAGCTACTTAAAGATTATGGTGAAACAAAGAAAGAACAAACAGGAAAGAGCGAAAAACTAGTTTTGAGCAGAAAGGTATATAAAGACGACACTCTGAAAACCACTCTTATGCGTCTCCCACAACCGTTAATGGAGGAGTTGGTCAAAGAGGTCGCGGGAGACGATGTTCTACCCTTATTACGATTAATTCTCGGCAAGCAAAACGTTTCAGAATTCAAGATCGCGGAAAAGCTCAACATCACAGTCAATCAGGTGCGGAACATGCTGTATCGCTTGAATGAGCATAATCTCGTGTTCTTCACCAGAAAAAAAGACAAGGAAAAAGGATGGTATATTTATTTCTGGACTTTCGACAATTTTAATGCTCGTCAATTAATCATCGAGCGCAAGCAGAAGAAAATCGCTGAATTAAAGCGCATGGTCAACGAAGAGAATGTGAGTGGAAGATATATCTGTCCAAGCAAGTGTATTCGTGTCAACGCGCAGCTAGCTCTTGAATTGGAATATAAGTGTACAATGTGTAATAGTTTGTTGAAAGAGGAAGACAGCAGGCAACTGGTGGAAAAGACAAGGCAATCCATAGAAAAATTACGCGCTGAATTGAATGAAGCTCTGGCATCAGAAGAAGAACACCGTGAAGAGATAACGTTAGGAAAGAAAAAAAAAGCAAAGACAGAAGAAAAAAAGAAGCCTCTAAAAAAAATGGTAAAGACATCACGCCACCAAAAGAAAAAGCCAGCGAAAAAAGTCCATCACGCTCCAAAGAAAAAAGGCAATGCTAAATCTAAGAGAAAGCGCTAAATAAACCAGACACTACTCCAAAGCCATCGAAAGGTGGAATGGGAATCATGTTGAACAGGAACAAAAACAAGTTGATTTGTTTCGTCGCGGTCCACAAGAATTTCTGACGATAGGTTAAGCGACGTGCTTGATGCAAGACAAACCACGCGATTCCAAATAATAACAGGTTCATCCCAGGTCCGACAAACGCGGTGATCGCTCCTTGCAAGGGAGTCGCTCCTTGAATCATGACATAGCCAGGAACAAAGACAATGAAGGGCGAGCTGATCAGTCGTAAAAAAACACCTAAACCCAATCCAAAATATGAAGCGTGAAACGTCGCTACAAGTCCAAAAAATAAAGCCATAAATTTATGCGCAAGTTCATGCAGGACAATGGCTGGCGCAGTAATAGATATGGCCCACAAAAATCCTTCCCAGTCAAATCTTTTTGGGGAAAGCATGCTTTCAACGCTACGGGGCCCGCTCATCGATCCCATAAAGATATAGCCCAGTCCAAGGACCATAAGAGCTAAGTCAAAAATCTCGGGAGGACTCAAAAGAACCATAATAACTACCGAAGAAAAGGCGTTTAAATAACTTTCTAGAAGTGATGAAAAAGAGGAGAAAACGTTATAAACGAAGCCTAAGCCAAAAGCTACATGAGCTTAGACAGACAAGTCGCGATTATTGGTGCGGCGGGTATGCTCGGTCATGCGTTGCGGAAAGTCTTCCCTGAGGCGGCGCTTTTCGACAAAGTACCGAGCGCGGATGGTCGTATCCAATTCATAGATATAACAAAAAAAGAAAGTATTTGGAGTGCTTTGTCAAAATTAGGAGAAGATGCGTATGTGATTAATGCGGCGGCTTACACCGATGTAGATGGCGCGGAAACACTAGAAGGTACAGAAAAAAGTTGTCAAATTAATTGTCATGGCGCTATGAATCTTTCAGGAGTATCTGCTGGTCTCATGCAAAGATGCGTTCATTTCAGTACAGCCTATATTTTTGACGGCAATAAAGGAAGTCCATATAAGGAAACGGATAAGCATAAACCACTTAGTCAATATGGGGCTCATAAGCTCGTGGGAGATCTAGGTGTTATTGTGGGCGGAGGAATAGTTCTCAGAACAGACAATCTGTTTGGTCCAAACGGAGAAAAAAATCTAGTTGATCGTATAGTTGCCAACGCGCGTGAACATAAAACAATCCCCGGAGTTACTGATCAGTTTGGTTCTCCAACATTAACTACTACTCTCGCGAGAATCACGCGACAAGTGATCGAGAGATGGGAAAAAACTCCTAATATGACGCGTCAAATTTATCACGCTACCAGCGGCAATGGTTGTTCTCGTGCGGAGTTGGCTCGCGAAATAGTGAAAATGCTAGGAGTAGATTGTCAAGTGGAAGAGATGACAACAGCGGAATATAATGCTCGTTATCGCGCGGGAAAAGTAACTGCCATTCGTCCTCGTGATTGTCGCTTGGACACGACCAAATTGAATGAAATAGGTATAGAGACACCAGACTGGAGAAATGAGGTCGAAGAGTATGTACGACATTATTTTTCTGATAAAAAAGCTGATATACCTGCTGGCTGGAAACAATAACCGCTTCTCAAACGCCTGCAAAGTCTTTATAAAAAACAAATACATTTAGTGATCTATGCCACAGGACCAGGTCATCTATAGGAAGAAATCTCCAGATTTTTCAGAAATAAAAGCAATCATGTTTCAGGGAGTCCAGAAGATCACGGATAATTTCTTTGGCAATTCTCCACCGCAGATTTTTATCGGTAGTAAACTCAAGTATCCCAAGGTCAACGTTGGTATTTTGTCTCCGCCGGAAAAAGTGCCTGACGCGTGGCTCTACAGCGCTGAACAATATTGGGCACAACAGAAGTTAGATATCAACACGATTATCAGATTGCGATCCAGCTTGATTAACTCTAGGTTTGCTACGACTGCAGATCAAGCCCGTTCTTCAGAAAAATTCGTGGGCATAGCGCAAGAAATTGGTATGGCAAAGCGTCCAGTCGATGTAGAGATTGAATTAAAGAAGAAAATAGCGTTGCAATTCGACACAGACAAAGTCACGATGCCTATGGGTCCTAGAGCTCCGCTGAAAAATGCTCGTCTCACAGAAAATACTCCAGTCGATACTCATGTAGAAAAAGTATTGAGTGATACCGATCTCAAAGCGACCGACGCTATCTCATATTTGTACAAGCATCAGTTTCAAGACAACACATTAAATCAATTGCTCAGCATTGGAGTTCTTGGCTTGAAAAAAAATCGTAAGTTAGTGCCAACACGCTGGTCTATAACCGCGGTCGATGACATGCTCGGCAAGCAGATGAAAAAAGAAATTCGTGATTACCAACAAATAGATTCCTATCAACTCTTTCACGGTAATCATTTGGGTAATTATTATTTCGCTTTGTTGTTTCCAGATAATTTCCGGTATGAGTTGTTTGAGTATTTCGTTCCTGGTTCAGCGTGGAATCCAACTGACACTATGACTGCAGCGACAGATTGGGAAGATTATTGGGGCAGATCACACTACGCGTTTTCTACAGCGGGTGGGTATTACGCGTCAAGAATAGCAGTTCTGGAGCATCTCAAGAAAATAAAACGACAAGCGTCTGCGTTAGTCATTCGTTTCGAGTTGCCAGAATATTGGGCATCGCTCGGAGTGTGGGTAGTTCGTGAATCTTGTCGTAACACCATGAATAATCAACCACTTATATTTCAAGATCAAACATCTATGATTAATTACATTAAGCAGGTTGCCAAAGAAAAATTCCATTTCGATTTGAACAAGACAGTGAGTATGAGTAAATTATTACAGTCAACAAAAACACAAAGCAAGCTAAGTCACTTCTTTTCTTTTTGATAAAACTGTACAGCGATAAAATAAGTGTAAAGTTTCAATATGGGATGCGAAGGTAAATGGGTTGGAGAGTTGGATTGTTTCGCAAACGCTCCAGCAACATAAGCGACTGTTCTTCGTGGAACTTCATTTGAAAAGAGAGCAAAAGGCGCGCCAACACGATAGAAGTCAGGATTATCAGAATCTCTTAAAACGATTGTTGGAACGCCGAGATGTCGTAAATGTCTTGAATCAACCTCTTGAGTCGTAAGTTGTTCTAAATCTTGTCCTTGTATAGTTATCTTCTGAATAATGCCTTTAGAATGTCCCATTATGCTCGGAGCTCATTATAGCCTAATAACAAGAATGCTAGTCCAACAAAAAACAAGCCAAAGACAATGCCACCACGAACCAAAGTAAGAGCGGCTTTGAGCCAGCTAGGTATCATCAATAAGTATAAAGTCGCGACCCATAATAATAATGCGACAACGATTTGTAGTAATCCTTTCATGATTTTGTTACCCCCATAAACTCAACGTCTTTGATGATTTTTAAAGATAGTTGTGCTGGAAACGTGAAAAGAATTAACTCCTAGCTTCGAGTGAAAAGAGATCATACATTAAACAATGGTCCATAAAAACTATCTAAAGAAAACCTTATAAACCCTCATCAAAGCTTCTTCTCTACCTCGTGAATGTGGAGAGTTGCTTCTCTGAACACAGGTCAAGGAAATAACAAAGGAAGCTCACAATGGCGTTATACAAATATCTTAGACAGGCTTGGCAAAGTGAAGACCAGAGTCTCATGCGTCAGCGTCTCATAGACTGGCGTAAGGAAGATGCTATTGTTCGTATTGATCATGCTACACGCTTGGATCGTGCTCGTTCTTTAGGCTATAAAGCGAAGCCTGGTTTCGTTCTTGTTCGTGTTCGTCTTCCTCGGGGTGGACGTAAGAGAGAGCAATACAGAGCGGGTCGTAAAAGTAGATCTTATGGTCGCAGAAAAATCGTCAATCTTTCTTATCAAACAGTCGCGGAGCAAAGAGCAAACAAAAAATATCCCAACTGTGAAGTCTTGAACAGTTACTATGTCGCCAAAGATGGTATCTCCTATTGGTTTGAAATCATTCTCATTGATCGTGATCACCCGCAGGTATTGGCGAGTAATGTCTTGCGAAGTATCGCGGCGCAGCGTGGTCGTGTCTACCGGGGATTAACCTCTGCTGGTAAGAAAAGCCGTGGTCTCAGGCGTAAAGGAAAGGGTTCTGAAAAGACACGTCCAAGTCTCCGCGCTAGAGATCATTTAGCCCACTAAAAACTTTTATTTTTTATTTCTTATGTTTTCGCAAATGTAATGCTTGGTAGATAGCTTCTTTCTGTTCTGATTTGTCGATATGATATAAAATAAACTGGAGATCATGTCGTGACAATCTGCGTAAGCGATGATGCAGCATGACTTGCACATTCTGTGACAGCTCTGGAACATGTTCTAGGACTTCCGAGCATAACGTTTCATCTAGTAAATAATGAACTAGAGAGTCAGCGACGCTGATATCACCTATCTTGCCCAGGGCTAAAGTTAAGTAAACTGTAGTCTGCTGGTCATGATGTTTCTTCTGCAAAAGACCTTTCAAGAGATGTAATGTTTTATTTTTGCCGATGATCTGCAGTGAAGCTATCCGCATCGCTTGTGATTGGGTAAGCATTTTTTGTAGGATCTCTTCGACTTGTTTTCTTTGATGAGGTAAGAAAGCGGAACACGCTGCTCCACGAATGTCTGCCTGTGGCGCTCGTAAATATTTTTCATAAGGTTTGGTAGGTTGTTCTCTTGCTCGGATAAAGGAATGCAACGCGTTGATGTGTTTGTTGGTGCTAGGTTTCTTCAGGAATTTTTTATACACATCCTCCAAACTCAGAAGTCCTGCGTTCATGCTTTCGATGACTAGTTTGTGTTGTTGCAGGTATCGGGCGATAGGCAAGAGGGATTGTTTGCTGTCGATGGCAGTATAAATCTTGAGGGTGTGAATATTACTCTGGCTCGAGAGAACTTCATAATCTTTTACATAAGAAATCTCTTTGGCTAATTGCAGTAAGACTTTATTGACTTGATCACCGCTGCAGACTATATCGACCACATTAGTATCACGATATTTTTCTTTTAAGTCTTCCAGAGATCCATCATAGAGTTTCTCTCCATGCTCAATGACCAGAAGGTTTTTGCAGACTTTTTCCATTTCTTGCAGCTGATGATCTGTGTAAATAATAGTCACGCCATCTTTGTTCAGTTGCTTCAGGTAGTCGCGCACTTGGTCCTTCGCTGGAACATCTAAACCCAATAAGGGCTCATCTAAGAAAAGGACTTTAGGTTGTTTGAGCATGGCGACCGCCAACGAATATCTTCCGCGTAGTCCAGTGCTTAATCTCCAGACATCCAGATTGCGTTGGTGGTTGAGGTCAAAGTAGTGAAGCAGTTCATTCGCTCGCTTCTCTGCTTGGTGTTTGCTCAATCCAGTATAATAAGCGGCCAATAAGAGATTTTTGTACACAGAGCTCCAGCTGACTCCCTCATAATCTACGCCAAACATCCAGGAAATACTTTCTTTGATTTTGCGGATATTGGTGTCTAAGTCAATGGAATTAATCATGACGCTACCAGCTGTCTTCTCCAGATTTGTTGTCAAGATGCGGAGCAACGTGCTTTTCCCAGCTCCATTCCTTCCGAGCAGCCCAAAGAAATCGCCTTCCTTTACTTTGAATGAGACGCCTTTGAGCGCGTGCGTGAGTAATTTCCCTCTGCGAAAGACTTTGTATTGGTAGAAATCCTTGAACAGATGATTGACATCGATGATGGCTCCCATTAGAACCACCTGCCTTCAATCTTTGCTCGTCTGATACCATAATAGAAGATATACATGCCTATGAAAAACACTAAAACATTCACCACAAATCCAGCTATAATCAGACCCAACGTTCCAGAATCAGAAAAGGTTTTGTTCAAAAATAAAGTATCTCTCCAGATCAGGATGATATAAGCCGCGGGCAAGATCTTAGGCAGGAACAATAAAAACTTAGGCAAGAAGGTAATAGGAAACATTTGTCCTGAAAATAATCTATTGAATTGCTGCATGAAGAAGCTGACTGGGTCTCCTTCTTTCAAGAACAAGGTTGATCCTACAGTCATTAGTTGGAATCCCAAGTTGCCGATAATAAAAATGACGAGCGCGATTAAAATGGTTACTAGATGCATGCTACTAAAATAAATAAGCGTAGTGTCGCCAGCAAGGGAAATTAATATGGTATACATACCAAACATAGGGAGAAAAATAGTAAAAATATCAAAGGCGATGGACACAAAAAAATTGATCAGAAAATATTCTATCACTCCCATGTTCGAGAGATAAGCTAGTTTGAAGAGTCCATTTTTTCTGTCCTCATTGAATCTTCCCGTAAAGTTATTATAAATGCTGTCCACAAAAAAGATAGCTAAACTACCAATCAGGACGAAAGGCAGATAACCTACATTCGCGTAGCCCAATGTGGCAGGATCAACAATCTTTGCCAGGAAAAACCACATGATAACTTCCAATAAGGTATTCAGAATATTGATGCCTAAATCAATTTTAAAGGTCCATAATTCGTCAAACTGGCAGATTAAGCTCGCCTGTACCCTTTTGATAAATAGATTGATCCCCATGCCCCAACAAAGTCTTGCTCGTGCTAAAGTATAAAAGGTTTCGCTTCCAAAGATTTATCACTCTTGAATGGGAATATTCTACAACACAAATATTTATATAGCAAAACAAGGGTTAACGGAGTATTAAGATTTATGAATTAGCAAAGGAGGATGGAATTATGGGTCGAAGTCTTGGAAAACAAGGTAAGCCATCAGATCGATTAAGCATGAATAATCAAGCAAGAGAGAAATCTGACAGATCAAAAGAGCGATTAAGAAAAACAATTTAACTAAAAGGAGGAAAAAAAATGGTATTCACAAAAAGAAATGCTGATAAAACAAGTAAATTTGCACCACTCAGAGCTGCTAGTGAAAAAAGAGAAACAGCTGAAGGACGCGGGCTTACTAACAGAGGAAAACTCAGAAAATAATGCGAACTAAAAAACAAGAGGTGTAACTAATGGTTAATACAAGAAGTGTATCAAAGAACGCAGGTCGTTCTCAGACAGCTTATGATAAAATGCCACAATCTAATGTAAATAAAGCGAAGAGAGTAGCAAAGTTGCCTAGACAAGGTCAATAAAAAATTATTATAAAAAACGTCAAGATCCTAAGGATTTGAAGCGTTGCAAACGATCAAGAAAAAAGAACAGGTCTAAAAAATAATAAGGAGGAAGATTATTATGGCAACAAAAGAAATGAGACGAAGAAAAGATGCAGCTGGTATTGGTGCAAGAGATGTACTAGAGCGAAGAGAGAAAGGTAAAGCAAAAAGCACTATCAGGAGATAGTTAATTTTATCTAAGGAGAAAAACTATGGTTCGATCTGATGCTGGTGTTACAGCTCGTAAATGGAGAGATAATAATCAGAAAAAGCGAGTACAAGAAGGCATGGATAAAGCACGAAAAGCCCAACGAAAGCAACGCGATAGTTTATAATCCTTTTTTTCTATAGGTTTATAAATCTCTTTTTCTTCATTTTTATATGCTATCAGAAGACCAGCTCCAAGAGATACGGAATCATCTAGATCAGGCGACAAATCCCCTCTTCTTTTTCGACGATGACACCGATGGCTTAAGTTCATTTCTTCTGCTCTATCGCAAGTACAAGAAAGGCCATGGAGTGCCAGTTAAAGCGCCCCAGACAGAAGAATTGCTCTATCTCAGAAAAATCCAGGAATATAATCCCGACTTAGTTGTCGTTCTAGATCGCCCAGTATTGCCCCAAAATTTGCTCAACCAGATCCAACAACCCGTTATCTGGATAGATCATCACGAGCCTGTCCAAAGAGAAGGAGTCACTTATTACAATCCCATGGTTTCCACCAAAGGTGACAATCGCCCTACGAGTTATTGGTGTTATCAGGTCGTCAAGCAGGATATGTGGATAGCGTTAATAGGTATTATTGGAGACTGGTACGTACCTGAATTTCTGAAAGAGTTTGAGCACAAAGAATTGATAGGAAAATATAAAACACCTGATGATATTCTGTTTGAGACAGAGTTTGGAAAATTGATCAAGGCATGTAACTTCGCTTTGAAAGGAAGAACGCCAGACATAAGAAAGCACATCGCGGCTCTCATGAAGATAGACAGTCCTTTGGAAATTCTCAACCAGACAACTCCCCGGGGAAAATATATTTATAGTCATTACGAAAAAATTAATCAGGGATATGAAAAAATATTACAGCAAGCGCTCAAGACAAAGGGAAAAGATGGCGTCTTCGTTTTCACATATCCAACTACAGAGCAAAGCTTTACAGGGACATTAAGCAATGAGTTGCTCCATCGTCTGCAGGAAAAAATATTAATTATAGCGAGAGAAAAAGACGGTGAGATGCGGATCAGTCTTCGCGGCAAGAAAACAGTTATTCTTCCCATAGTCAAGCAGGCGCTGGAAAAAGCTGGTGGTTCTGGTGGAGGTCATGAGATGGCCTGCGGCGCTAACGTGAAAAAAGAAAAATTCCCTCTGTTCGTGGAAGAAATCAGAAAAGGCTTAAAGAATCAATCAAAAACAATGCGCGCGTCAGCGATATAAATTTTCTCACTCTGTAAAATTAGAGGATTAATGTCTAGTTCCCGTAAGCTAGGATAACACATCGCCAAATGAGATAATCGCAAGAGGAGCTGATGTAACTGTTCTATGTTAACAGGTTGCTCTCCACGTACTCCCTGCAGCATCGGATAAATTTTTAAGGATTCCACCATCGTCTTCACGTCATGATGGGACAAAGGACAGACACGAAAAGCAACATCTTTCAAGACTTCTGTATAAATACCTCCGCTCCCGACAGCGATAGTATGGCCAAAAGTAGAGTCTCGTTGAATCCCCACAAGCAGTAATTGTCCGGTATTATAAGGTTGCACCATCACTTCCTCACACTTGGGAATCTGAATAAGGTGACGAAAAGCAGCCAGAACTTCTGTATCATTTCGCAAATCAATCTTTACTCCACCCACATCAGACTTATGCAAGATAGCTTTCGAGGAAACTTTCAGGCAGACAGGATAACCCAGGCGATGACTGGCATGCAGGACGTCTTTTTCAGTCTTGACAAAATGTCTCTCGGTGACTGGAAAACCCTCTTGTTCGAGAAATGCCTCTGCCTCTTTTTCTGCTAAAACTCTTTCCATAACACATTGTCTTGACCAAAAGTATTTAAATCTTTTTTGATTGGGCAAAGAGATGAAAAGAGAGGTCATCGGTGTTTTTTTCTTGCTGCTAATGGCTAGTATGGTGCTCGCGGAAGAGCGTATAGACAATTACAACGACTATGAATCTCTACGGCTGCTATTTACATTAGAGTCAGGAATAGAGTTTGTGCCGACAGAAAACGTGCAAAAAGTAGAGGTATTCCAGGCGGATATCAGCTTCTTCCCAAAAAATAATGGAAACTTACAGGTAAATGAGCTCACCACAGAGGAAACGCCTCCTGCTGAAGTGGGGACCAAAGACTATGTCTCTTTCAAATGGAGAAATCCAGCGCCAACAGAAATTTTCTATAAGATTAACGCTGATGTCACAACTTTTAATAAACTGCAGCGTATTCAGAAAAAAATTCCTTTCCCCATTCGCGTCCTTGATGATAATTTGCTGCAGTACACCCACGCGACAGATTTCATTGATATCACACCAGACATTGAGCAGAAAGCGCGCGCCCTGATTGGTGGAGAAGATGATCTCTATGTGGTAGTATTTAATCTTGCGGAATGGACGAAGAAAAATGTAGAATATAATTTGTCAAGCTTGACTGCGAAAGTAGTGCAGAAAAGCAGCTGGGTCCTAAAGAACAAGAAAGGTGTCTGTGATGAATTAACTAATCTCTTTATTTCCTTGTCACGGTCAGTAGGCATTCCAGCGAGGTTTGTGTCTGGCATGGTCTACTCAAATATAGATTATCAGTGGGGCGCTCATGGATGGGCTGAAGTCTACTTCCCAGAGACAGGCTGGATTCCTTTTGACGTCACTTTTGGCCAATATGGCTGGGTTGATCCATCGCATATCAAGCTTAAGGAGAGTCTGGATTCTGGTAGTCCCTCAGCGGAATATACATGGCAAGCTACAGGTGTCCAGGTAAAGATGAAGGAGCTCGCGGTGCATGCTGAAATAAAAAGCAAGGGAGAAAAAAAACAACCTCCAGTCAACATCCATCTGCAGCCAGCATATGCGGAAGCGCGATTCAAGAGTTCTGTGCCGCTCCTCGTGACTATTGAAAATAAGGAAGACAGTTATATTTCAACCTCCGTGACCGTGAAAAAAGCGCCAGGATTGACAGAGAAAAATGTGAAAGAAGTCTTGCTCAAGCCAGGAGAAACAAAAACTGTGGTTTGGATTCTGCAGATTCCTGACGGAGAAGCCAACTATCTTTATACAGCGACTCTAGAAGCAGCGACATCTTTTGGGAACAGCGCGTCCTCAAAAGTTCAGTATGGTGACGAATTCAAGTTATATACCTTGCAATCCGCGGAGAAGTATCTTGCGAAGTCCAATGAGCGTGAAGAAAAAAAGCCACTCGATGGGCTCAGAATAAATTGTAGTCCAGACCAGGAGATTTACTATGCCAACGATACGGCGACCATACTATGCAAGCTGATTAACATACAGGAAAAAACATTGGAGCTAGAAGTATGCGCGCAAGATTCCTGTCAGCGGGTAACGCTTCTCCCACAAGAGGATAAGACAATCTCTCTCAAGTTGCAGGCGAGAAGCAATGGAAGAATTCCCGTCATCGCGGAAAGCAAGGAGGCTATTGCGTATACCAATGTCGAGCTCTCCACTATCGCTGTGCCAGATATCTACATCACCGAAGTAACACCAGAAGTCATTGACTATAATGAGAAGGTCTTGTTGAAGTTCAACTTGAATGCGGATACTGAAGTGCATCAAGTCTTGATTGATTTTGGGTTTGATCGCTTCCAGTTGGACAAGTTCAAGGGGTCTCGGGAAGTGACTATTGAGGCGTCAGGAAGAAATTTGCGCAAGGGTCTCAAGTTTACGGTCAGTTTTTTGGATGAAAAGGAAAAGACTTACAATGTCGAGAAAGCGGTGTATCTGCAAGTCCATAATGTGCCATGGTACGCTACGTTCTTGGATTGGATTATGGAAACGTTAGGGATGCGTTAGTAAGTCTTGGCGATATAAACAATATGCTTGGCTGCTTTGCCACAGAGAATGCATTTCTGTCCAGCCTTGACTTTTTCTTCTTGCGGATATAACGTTCCACACACTACTGCGCCTTCGGTTTCTTTTTGTAATTTATCAGAACACGTTTCTCCTTCTTTTTGCGTAGAACAATAAGAAGCTTTCACAAAACCGCGATGTTGCTGCAAAGTTTTTTTCAAGTCTGCTAACGTGTCGGCTGATCGAGTATTGTCTTTGAAATAGAGTTCAGCTTTCTTCTCAATATCTTTGTCAAGATCTTCCGCTTGTTTCTTGATTTCTTTTTCTACATCTGCAATTTTAACTTGAACTCGTTTTCTTTCTGTTCTTCGTACTAAAGAGCATGATTGATGTTCTACTTCTTTTGGTCCTAATTCTATGCGTAAAGGCACGCCATGTAATTCCCAGTGATTATATTTTGCTCCAGGAGAGTCAGGTCCATTGTCAAATTTGACTCTGTAACCAGCTTTTTGTAATTGTGTTTCTAGTTTTTGTCCTAATTTGACTATTTTTTCTGTTGCTGCTGGTTTATCCGCGAAAGTGACAGGTACAATAATAATTTGAATAGGCGCCATGTCAAAAGGCAAGACTAATCCTTGGTCATCCCCATGAATGCCAATAAGCGCGGCCATGCTTCTCCAGATGCCAGGTCCAAAGCAAGTCTGATAGACATGATGCTTTTTCTCGTCTTTGCCTAAAACTTGGATGTCATACGCTTTTGCGAAATTCGTTCCTAAATTATGAGTAGAAGCGAGTTGATTGCGTTTGCCATCAGGCATTAAAGTATCTGGCGTGTAAGTTGCGTCTGCGCCTTTAAATTTATCCCAATCAGGTCGTTTGAAATAGAAGAAAGGAATCTTGAGTTTAGTTCCTAGAACAGTCTCACAAGTTTTCAAGTCGTCTTTGATTTGCGCGAGCGCTTCTTCATGTGTGTTGAACACGTCATGCGTCTCAAAGAATAAAAATTCTCTGCCTCGCAAGAAAGGTCGTGTCGTCATCTCATTTCTGAAAACGCTAATACGGCTTTGATATCCGCGGAAAGGAAGTTCATTATAGCTTCTGAACCAGAGTGAGTATATGGGATAAATCTGAGCTTCGCCCGTAGGTCGCAAGGCAAAACGTTCTTCCATTTTCTTTGATCCAGCGCTCTCCACCCAAAATACTTCAGGAGAAAATCCCGCGTGCTCTTTTTCTTTCTTTAAGTCTGATTCTTTGACCGCGATGGGAAATAAATAAGGTAAATGTCCTTGCAGTTCTACTTCTTTTTCTAGATAGTCATAAATCTTCTTGATGATCATGAATCCCCAGGGCTTATGCACTATAAATCCTTGAATGCCAAAGCGAATGTCTGCTAGATCTGCCTTCTGAACTACTTGGCTATACCATTCTGAGAAGTTTTGGTCTTTTTTGACAGTAATGCCTTTGATATCATCCTTTGCCATGGCAGAAATAAACTAGAAGTTGCTATTTAAACATTATGGCGTTCCAAAAAAAGGAAGGAAGATATATAAATAAGGATGCTTATGCAAAAGTATGAAAGTTAGGGATCTCATGACAAAAGATGTTTTTACTTGCGCGGCTGAAGACCCTGTCATGAATGTTGCTAAAAAGATGATGGATCAGGACGTAGGTATGCTGGTCGTCGTCGAGGATAATCTCTCAAAGAAGCCAATAGGTGTTATCTCTGATCGAGACATTCTCAATCGTGTAGTGCTCAAGAAGATAGATCCCGCGAAGACAACAGCGGAGCAGGTGGCGACGAAAAAAATAATCTCCATCGCGGAAGGAGCTTCGATCAACGAAGCAACCGAGCTCATGAAGAAAAACAAGGTTAAAAAGTTAGTAGTTTTGGACAACATGGACAATCTCATAGGTATTATCTCGCAATCGGACGTGGTCAAGCAGTTTATTTCTATCAGCGAGCAGTTAGCAGACCTCTCAGCGAGCCTCTAGCGCAGTAACACAACTATTTTAAAGGATTAGTTGCACACAAAAAGCTATGCAAAAAGAGAACCCCTATCTTCTGCCCAATACAGCTAAACCTCTTCATTATAGCTTAGTCCTAGAGCCAGAGATAGAACAAGGAAAATGTAAAGGGCAAGAGACTATTAGCATACAACTCCAGAAGTCTACCAAAGAGATCAAGCTGAATGTCAATGAGGTAACTATTACCAAGGCGACTATTGGCAAGCAGTCTGCTAAAGTAACCTACAACAAGGACATGCAAACAGCAACATTGTCTTTTGCTTCAGAATTAGTTAAAGGAGTCATAGAACTCTTCATCGTGTTTGAGAGTAAACTCCGTGAGGACCTGCGCGGGTTCTACAAGAGCTCGTATGAGGTCAACGGTAAAAAGAAGATCATGGCTACAACACAATTCGAAGCGACCGACGCTCGTCGTTGTTTCCCTTGTTTTGATGAGCCTGCGTTAAAAGCGACCTTCAGTGTAAGTTTCGTCATACCCAAAGAGCTGACAGGTATTTCTAACATGCCCATCAAGGAAGACATAAAGCAAGGCAACAAGAAGAAGCTCGTCTTTGAGCAATCCCCTATTATGTCAACCTACTTATTGGCTTTTTTGATCGCGGACTTTGAAGGTATTCAGAAGAAAACAAAAAGAGGCACGCTCGTAGGAGTCTGGGCAACGCCAGGAAAAAAACAGCAAGGGCAATTCGCTTTGGACGTCGCAGTAAAAATATTGGAGTATTATGAATCCTATTTTAACATCCCTTATCCCTTGCCAAAATTAGATTTAGTGGCTATTCCAGACTTTGAATCAGGCGCTATGGAAAACTGGGGCGCCATTACCTACCGAGAGATCGCATTGCTCTACGACGAAAAAATCTCCTCTGTTGCGGCTCGTCAGCGTATTGCGACAGTAGTTGCTCATGAGTTGGCACATCAATGGTTCGGTAATCTTGTGACCATGCGATGGTGGAACGATCTCTGGCTCAATGAAGGATTTGCCTCCTGGATAGAATACAAGGCGGTAGATCATTTGTTCCCTGAATGGGACATGTGGGTGCAGTTTTACACTGATGATCAGTCAACTGCTTTTGGTCTCGATGGATTAGAATCTAGTCATCCTATAGAGGTAGAGGTCATCAATCCTGCGGAAATAGATGAAATTTTTGACGCTGTCAGTTATCAGAAAGGCTCATCAGTCATTCACATGTTGGAAAAATATTTGGGTGAAGAAGTGTTTAGAAAAGGGTTGCAGCACTATCTGGAATCGTTCAAGTATGGCAATGCGTCTACAAGAGATTTATGGAATTCCTTGGCAAAATTTTCAGGAAAACCAGTGCAAAAGATTATGGACTCCTGGACGAAACAAATGGGCTATCCACTCCTCACAATAAAAACCAATGAAAAAACATTAGATATTACGCAGGAAAGATATTTCTTTAGTGGGAGAAAAAAAGATCCAACTCTCTGGTCCATTCCCCTGTCTTTACTGCAGGATAATCAGACGAAAAATTATCTGCTCGAAAAGCAAAAAGAAACTATTCCTCGCGGAAAAGAACTAACCATCCTCAACAAGAACCAAGTGGGTTTTTATCGCGTTCACTATGACGCTCTTTCGTTCCAAGAGCAACTCAAGGCGCTGCAGGAAAATAAGCTAGACATATTGGATAAAATAGGGCTTATGGCCAATGTCTATGCCGTAGCGGAAGCCAATTACACTGACATGATGCAATTCCTTGACTTGTTCGAGCATATAAGAGAAGAGACAAACTATACACTATGGTCAGACGTTTCTGGCAGCATCGGCACCTTGCAGACCATGTTTGTAAATCATCCTTTCGCAGACGATCTCGATACATTGACGCGATGGGTCTTTGAAAAAATAGTGAAAAAAATGGGATGGGAAGAGAAAAAAGGAGAATCGCATACTGATATCTTATTGCGATTAACTGTATTGGCGATGTCTGGTTTTAGTAAAGAGCTCAGTGTGCAGGCGGAAGCGAGAAAAAGATTCCAGGAATATATAAGAACAAAAACATTGAATCCTAATCTCCGCGGTGTAGTTTATTCATTATCCGCGTGGACTGGAGACGCGAAAGTTTGGGAGCAATTAAGAAAACTCCATGAAGAAGCGACGTTGCAGGAAGAAAAAATAAGAATTTTAGGCGCCATGAGCATGTTCCAGCAGCCAGAACTGTTGAAAAGAACTATGGAATATAGTCTTACACCAGCTGTTCGTTCACAAGACAGTCCATCAGCGTTAGCTCGCGTTGCTCGCAATCCCTTCGGGTTGGAATTAGCTTGGGAGTTTTTGCGTGAGCATTGGTCGGAAT
Source organism: Candidatus Woesearchaeota archaeon (assembly GCA_964390715.1). GTDB lineage: Archaea > Nanobdellota > Nanobdellia > SCGC-AAA011-G17 > UBA489 > JACOVP01. The sequence goes on from CAYMIM010000022.1 coordinate 43,221, forward strand.
ACATGAAGCGCTATGGCGCTGGTGGTCATATGATGGGTAGAATTGTGCAAGCGGTGACCGCGGGATTTAGCACGCTGGAAAAAGCAGCGGAAGTAGAGTTCTTCTTCAAGAAAAATAAAGTGCCGCACGCGAAGCGCGCCATCGAACAATCGCTCGAAAGCATTCATCTCAATCACGCGTTTATCAAGAAGCATGAGAAAACAGTCGCGTCATGGGTCAGTATGTGGAAACAACAGCATGTGCAGAGGAAGTTCCTATGAAACAACAACCAAAAAAATTATATTTGTCAAACAGGAATAGAAAGATCGCGGGATTTTGTGGAGGTCTCGCGGAATATTTCAACGTTGATCCGACCATGGTTCGTTTGCTCTATGTATTTTTAACATTGATTAGTATGGGTGCCGGCGTTCTCATCTATCTCGTTGCGTGGTTGATCGTGCCGAGAAGTCCAAAATAAATATGCTTGTTAAGGGTCTGAGCAGTCACGTTTATAGCCGCAGGTAGGGCAAATAATCTTGCATTTGAGTTGGTACATCGGTGTCAAGCAGAGAGTGCAAGCGTCAGTCATAAAACTAAAACAAGTAGCAGGTTAAAAAAGGTTTTGGTGATATGGCGGTACCTTGAAGTTGTAGTCAGGAAACCTTTAAATAGGAAAAAGAAATTTTTTTGTGATGGTATATCCTCCCTTGCCTACGGATAATAGTCAGCGATCGAGAAGAACCGTTTTATCCTACACACTTGCAAATGCTCTTGCAAATGTTTTGGTAGCGGGCGCTTTAGTCACCTGTACAACTGCTTGTCTTCCAGCTCCTGTACCGGGAAAAAATACAATAGAGGGAAAGCTTCTTTCTGTAACTGCGTTCTACGATGCTCCTCAAATACTTATAGGATATGATCACGCGAATAAACAGAGTTCTTCACTTGATGATGTTATCTATGTTCCTAGTCAAAAAACACTGGAAAAAGAATTAGCGGAAGCGCACAAAGTACAAGATCGTCAATGGTATGATTCTTTAAGAAGTGCTCTGCGTCTAGCGTCTTTATGTGAGGATCATAATCTAAAATATCAGTTTGCGCCGATGATGCGAAGTACTCCCTATTTTGATGTCGTGCGGAGCGGCAGCTCTCCGACCATTATTATTTACAGTCTTCCACAAGTCGATCAAGCGAAAGCGCGAGCAGTCGAGGAAGTCTGTGAGAGAAGATGGAGAACGAAGAATGAGCTAATTAATGTTAGGAGTTTCACTTTTTCTGAAAACGAGTTAAGAGAAATTCCAGCGAAGAAAGAGGACAAATAGGAAAAATAAAGCAACAGCAAAATTATATAAACACATACGGCGGGCACGATCTTATGAACACCGAACAACTCTCGCCATTTTACCGACGTTGCTTTGATATACTCGGTGTTGACATAGATAGCTTATATGGTGCTCTAGATATAGCGACGCTTAAACAAAAATTACTGAAGAGTCTGCCTGATTATCATGGTAACGATAGACAAGCGCCTCTCGAAAAAATGGTCATTCTAACAGGCATAGGTAATGAGAAATTTATTGGTGTTGTGACTGCAAAAATAGGTATTCTAAAATAACTCAAGAGTAGTAGCAAAAAGAAAGATTTATATAGAAAAGAATAAGAATTTCAGGCATGAGTTACTTGCCTATTATCTATAATGAACCAATAAGCAAACTGTCGAGATCATTAGTATCAGCTGGGTTGGCTTTTTTAACCCTTGGTACACTCTATACTTGCACTCCTTCACGACCTATTCCAGTACAAAAAAATGATGTAGAAACAGTGCTTAAACGCCTGAAAGAAGAATATGCTGGACAAAAAACTTCAGTGCTTATTGGATATGATCGATATGATGCTGTGCCATTTAATCCTACTGGAAAACCAGATGCTCCTACTGTTGAAGGCATGCGACAAGAACGTACAACTGCTGTTGCTAAAAAAGAAGAAAATCGTATAACTTCGATAAATAATGCGTTATTGCTTATAGATTTGTGCAAAGAGCAAGATATTAAGTGCATTCCTGTTGGATTAACACAAAGTAATTATAATGGCATGATACAACAGACACATCCTAGTCCCATAGCGTTGATTTATTGTCTGCAAGAAGTAGATGCAAATCTTGTAGAAATTCCCGAAAGAGAGCAAGAACGTCGTTGGGTAAATATGGGCGCAAGAGATGTACAAAGTTTTAAATTTAGCGATGGAAAAAATCTTGAACAGATAGTAACAAAACAAATAAAATGAAAACACAACACAAACACAACAAGTTCTTCTTGCTCGTAGCTTTGTCTTTGCTCTTCGCGCTTTCTTTTGTCCATGCGAATGATGACGACCTCTGTGTTATCAGTGCTCCTCCTGGTCAGGGAACTGCTAGTCAGGGTACTTATGATATTACTACCAATCCATCTCGTATCAGTTCAGCGAGTGTTGGTTTTGTGGGTACTGCCTGTGGCGCGGCAAGTCTCAGTAGTGGTGTAGATGGCGCCGCTCCTTTGGACGCGAAAGGGAATCCAGAGACACAACAAAATATTATAAATGCCTGTGTAAAAGCTGGAGGCGTTACAGCAACGCAAGGTGGAAAAATCGATGACTACATCATAGGAATAACTGCGCTCTTTAATCAAGATCCTACTAATTGTTTCCGCATTACCTTAAAGCGTGTTGATAGTTTCACACAAAAACCTATTGTAGCGCTACCACAACCAACACGTAATGTAAAACAAAATGTGGAAATACTTACTTATCGTCCTTATAATTTCCGAGTCAGTGATCTTATCGAAGCGATGAAAAACAAACCGACCTTGGGGAAAACGGGCGTAGCTATGGCGGGAGTAGCCTATGATCCTAGTAATACAGTAACTGACGCGCACATGGTGCTGCCTGTCGCTCTGGAATCACAAGGGCACAAAGTAGGCATAGAAACAAGGCACGCTATCAAAGTATATGATCCTTATTTTGGCAAAGATATTCCTGTTGATTTGGCGTTCGATAATGATAGCAGAATGTACTCAAACCTTTGGAACAGAAATGGTAATGACATTTGGTTCCATTTGGAAGACTTAGTTACTTTGGAAAATCTTGGTCCTTGTGTCAATCTGACAGTCAACAACACTCATCCTCCTTCCTCTGCTCCGACTATACCTATCCGAGGTCCATCTGATCCTCCAGGTGTGCAGCCAGTTTCTCCTATTACCGGTGGTTTACCATATACTCCTATTATTGTTATTACTCCTCGCTGTGGCGATAAAGTGATTACGCCTCCCGAAGAATGTGACGATGGCAATCGTGTCGATGGAGATGGTTGCTCCGCTGCTTGCGTCAAGGAATTCTGTGGCGATAAAAAAGTACAAGCGGCTCTTGGTGAGCAATGCGATGATGGCAATAAAAACAGCAACGATGGATGTTCCGCGTCTTGCAAGATTGAGGCGCGCTGTGGTAGCGTCTGGATGTTGAAAAGCGCTATGGAATGTGAGGATCCAGGTTCAGTATGTTTCCGTGTTAGTCATGGCAGTATAGCCAAGGGAATTTGTAGTGCTGATTGTGCCTGTAATCTAGAATACAAAGAAGCAGAAGTAACTGACTAAAAAGCAAGAATTTAGAATGTTAATGGGCCTGCCAGGATTTGAACCCGGACCTCGAGGTTACTCCTTATCACGTTCTCAAAAGAGTGGTTGAAACCGAAGCCTCGCATCCTATCCAAGTTGGACCACAGACCCACAAACAAGAAAATTTCTGAAGAGAGACCTTATATAGCTTTCTCTCAAAAAAAGTGTAACAAGAATAGTTGAATTAACTTAACTTCCTTTATGTTTAGTTTTCTTCTCTATCTGTCGTTCTAAAGAGAAAATACAAGCCATGACGTTGCGAGAAGACTTCCAAATATCACCAAAGTTATCAGTTAATAAATTTTCAATACCACCCTCATTCATTTTAAGTCTTGCTAATATTTGCTTAATGCTAACACCAGCGTAGTGCAAAGTGATGTGTGTTTGATACTCTACACCTAAATTAATATCATGTACCGGTAATAAAAATTGAACATCGGCAAAATAATGCTTGTCTCCGCGTCCATCCTTCGCCTGTTTGAAGAAGAAACTACTAAGAGAAAAGCAAGTGACATCATGCGGGAAAGTCCTCCCATCATAACAAAAAACACGAAAAGTGCTGTTGTCCTCTCGCTCCTAAAGTTCTATCCTATCGTCTTAGTACAAGATGCTGGAAATCTAG